>JADMKN010000031.1 GCA_015478825.1 Patulibacter sp.
AGCGCGCCGGTCTGCCCGCCGCCGGCGACATCTTCATGGTCCGCTACCGAGCACGGACCGCCCGGGCGCGCGGACGGTCAGCGCCGGTCGTCGACCACCACGTCGACCGTCGTCCCGGCGGGCGCCACCGAGACGGCCCGACCCCGGTAGCGGACCATGAAGATGTCGCCGGCGGCGGGCAGACCGGCGCGCTTGCGACCCTCGCTCGTTCCCGAGATCACGCGACCCAGCTTGCAGCCGGCGGCGGCCATGAAGGTCGACGCGTTCGCCCCGAGCACCGGGACGCTGCGGGTGATCTCCGGGTTGCAATCGCCGATGTGCTGGACGACGCGCGTCGGAGCGCCCACCGCCGTCGGGCCGGCCGCGACGACGCCGGACCCGGCGGTGCTCGTGACGCTGGCCGCCAAGCGGGTGCACGGCGCTGCGGTGGCGTGCGACAGGCCCGAACGGAAGATCCCCGCGTGCTCGACCGAGGTCGCCGGCTCCTCGTCGACCCGGCAGGTGCTCCGCGGCCCGATGCCCTCGACCACGCGGACGCCGGCGAGCGGCGCGCTCGACGCCGCCTGGTACGCGGTGACGGCCATGCCGACGTTGGTGCCCTCGGCACTGGTCAACGCGAACAGCGACCGCGCGAACCGCTCGCGAATCTGGGGCAGCCGCCGGTACCCGCGGGAGCCCTCCTTCGCCCAGACGCAGACGCGGTTGGTCCCGACCTTGAACCGCGCCGTGCCGCGGGCGGTGAAGTACGACGAGCGCCGCCCGTTGCGCGTGGCCACGCCGAGGCGACGGCGGTCGGCGGACGACGGTCGCGACGGGCAGCGCCGGCCCGACACGCGGAATCGCCCGGCAAGCCGGACCGTGCGCGTCGAGGACGAACGGCGGCGATAGGTCACCTCGACGTCGAGCGAGCGGTTGGCGAGAAAGCTCGCTGTCGGGTTGCCCTTGACGCTGGTGACGAGCTCGGCCTTCCCGCGGGACGGGGTCGGCCCGTCGCTCTGCGCTTGGGCGGCCGCCGGCAGAGCTGCCGCCACGAGGAGTGCGAGGGAGATCGAACGGACGCGGGCCATGCCCGACCTATGCCCGCGCGCCCGCCCGGAGATGCAGGGCGCGGCGCGCGCACGGCCCGACGCCGAGCGTCAGACGCGGAGGACCGGCGGCGACGCCGCTTCGGACGTCGTCTGCAGCATCTCGGCCGCCAGGAACGACAGCTCCAACGACTGCTGCGTGTTCAGGCGCGGGTCGCAGGCCGTCTCGTAGCGCGAGCCGAGCTGCTCGTGCGAGATCTCCTGGGCGCCGCCGAGGCACTCGGTGACATCCTCGCCGGTGTTCTCGACGTGGATCCCGCCGGGGTGGGTGCCGAGCGAGCGGTGGACCTCGAAGAAGCCCTTGACCTCGTCGACGACACGGTCGAAGTGCCGCGTCTTGTGCCCGCTCGGCGACTCCTCGGTGTTGCCGTGCATCGGATCGCACTGCCAGACCGGGGTGTGCCCGGAGTCGCGGACCGCCTCGACGATCGACGGCAGGACGTGGCGGACGTTGCCGTTGCCCATCCGGGCGACGAGGGTCACGCGGCCGTCGACCTTGTTCGGATCGAGCTTCGCGAGCAGCGCCACGGCGTCGTCCGGCGACGTCTTCGGCCCGAGCTTGACGCCGGTCGGATTGGCGGTCAGTCCGGCGAACGCGACGTGCGCGCCGTCGATCTGGCGGGTCCGCTCGCCGATCCACTGCAGGTGGGCGGACAGGTTGTAGAGCCGGCCGTTCTCGAGCCGCAGCAACGCGCGCTCGTAGTCCAGGACCAGCAGCTCGTGGCTGGAGAACATCTCGACCGTCCGCAGCGAGCTGTCGTCGACGCCGCAGGCCGACATGAACCGCAGGCTGCGGTCGATGTCGCGCGCGACCCGCTCGTACCGCGCGCCGGCCGGCGAATTGGCGACGAAGTCCATGTTCCACTCGTGCACGTGGTGCAGGTCGGCCGCGCCCGAGCCGGTGATCGCCCGGACCATGTTCATCGCGGCCGACGCGTTGGCGTAGGCGCGGAGCATCCGGACCGGGTCGGGACGGCGGATGTCCGGGTCCGCCTCGATCCCGTTGACCATGTCGCCCCGGTAGGAGGGGAGACCCTGGGCGTCGACGTCGGAGCTGCGCGGCTTGGCGTACTGGCCGGCGATCCGGGCGACCTTGACCACCGGCATCGCGGTGCCGTAGGTCAGCGTGACGGCCATTTGGAGCAGCGTGCGGATCGTGCCGCGTAGGTGCGCCTCGGTGTTGTCGACGAAGGTCTCGGCACAGTCCCCGCCCTGCAGCAGGAACGCCTCGCCGCGGGCGACCTGCCCGAGCTTCTCCTGGAGCCGGTCGACCTCGGCGGGCAGCGTGATCGGCGGCACCGCCTCGAGCAGCGTCCGAACCTTGGCCGTGTAGTCGGCATCCGGCCACGAGGGCTGCTGCAATGCCGGCCGGGAGAGCGCGTCGTCGAGCGCTGTACGGAGCTCGGGGGGCAGGGGCGGCAGAACGGGAAGCGAGTCCGCCGGGATGTCGATCGTCCAGTTCACTCCTCCAGACTACGCAGATACCGCGCCGATCTGCAGCCGAACTGGTGATTTCCAGACGATCTCACGAGCGATCCCGACTATCCCCCGAGCGATCCCACGAATCGGCACAATCAACGCATGAAGATCGCCCCCGTCTTCGTCATCGTCGGCGCTCTGCTGCTCGTTGCCGCGCCGACGGCGCAGGCCGGCTACGTCGGGTCGGGCGCCGACCCGGCCGGGGACGCCGTCACCGGAAACGCCAGCCACGACATCCGGGGCGTGGCGATGGCCTACGACCCGGATCGCGGCGAGCTGCGCGCCCAGGTCCGCCTGGCCGGCACGCCGGATCCCGCCGCCGAAGCCGAGTTGAACGTGTTCGCCGGGCGCCGCGGCCCGACCGGCTGCTCGGCCTACCCGGCGATCGGCTTCAGCAGCCTCGTCGCCGGCCGGGGCAGCACCGGCGTGCGGCTCAACGGCGGTTCGGTCGCGCCGATCACCGTGTCCTCGTCCAAGGACGGGACCGGCGACGCGGTCCAGGAGTTCCGGGCGACCGCGCCGATATTCCGGCGCCTCGCGCCCGACTGCGTGATCGCGACGACCTTCGCGCTGGGCAACGCCGCCGCCGTGTACGACACGGCAGGTTCCTACGCCGTCCGTGGGGTGGCGGGCCTCGAGGTGCAGCTCGGCAAGGCCCCGTCGGCGCTTCGTCCGGGACAGACCCGCACGATCCGCGTCACGCTGCGCAATCCCGGTCATGCCGCGACGGGACGAATTCGCCTGTCCGTGCCCAAGGCGCGGGGGATGACCGCCCGAATCGCCCGCCGCGTCGGCTCGATCGCGGCCGGCAAGCAGCGCACCCTCTCGCTGCGCGTGCGCCTGAGCAGCCGCGCGAAGACCACCACCGAGCTGCGGGTCAAGGCCACGGCCCCGAAGAAGCTGGCCGGCCGGGCCGAGACCACCCTGCGGCTCCGCAAGCCGTCGTCGGAGGGTGGCGGAGGCGGGGGCGGTAGCGGCGGACCCAAGCTCTGCTACCGCTACACCTGGTACCCGCCGTACGGCGAGCTGCGTCCCTGCTGAGCGGCGCTATGGTCCCGGTCGTGAGCTCCGATCAGTGGCTGATCTACACGGTCGAGACGACCCCGGCGGGAGGACGCGGCCCGTTCGGACCGATCACCGCGCCCGACGAGGCCGCCGCCCGGGAGAAAGCGTCATCGATGCTGAGCGGGCTCGGCCTGACCGTCGCGAGCGTGCATCCGGCGACCGAGGGTGAGACGCCCGAGCAGTAGGACGCGGGAAGCGGTCCCGCGGGCGTCGGCCGCCGACGAGTAGCGAGAGCGGATCAGGATCCGTCGTACGTGTCCGGATGCGGACCGGTGCGGCCGTCGGGCGCGTTGAGCGCGCTGATCGACGCCATCTCGTCGTCGGTCAACGCGAAGTCGAAGACCGCCAGGTTCGCGGCGATCCGCTCCGGGGTCGCCGACTTCGGGATCGCCACGTTGCCGAGCTGGACGTGCCAGCGCAGCACGACCTGGGCCGGGGCGCGGTCGTGAGCCCGCGCGATCGACACCAGCGTGGGGTCGTCGAGCAGCGCCCCGCGGGCCAACGGGCTCCACGCCTCGGTGACTATGCCGTGGGCGGCGTGGAACGCGCGCAGCTCCGGCTGGACCAGCCGGGGGTGCAGCTCGATCTGGTTGACCGCCGGCACGACATCGGTCTCTCGCTCGAGCCGCTCCAAGTGGTGGACCTCGAAGTTCGAGACGCCGATCGTGCGCGCCAGGCCCTCGTCGCGCAGCTCCCGCAGCGCGCGCCAGGCGTCGACGTACCGGTCCTGGGCGGGCATCGGCCAGTGGATCAGATACAGGTCGACGGAGCTCAGCCCGAGGCGCTCCAAGCTGGACTCGAGCGCCGCGCGGGGGCGGTCCTGGTCGGTGTTCCAGAGCTTGGTCGTGACGTACAGCTCGTCGCGCGGGACGTTCGACGCCGCGATCGCCGCCCCGACGCCGGCCTCGTTGCCGTAGATCGTCGCGGTGTCGATGCTGCGGTACCCGGCCTCGATCGCGGTGGTGACCACGGCTTCGGTCTCGTCGTCCGGGATCATCAGCACGCCGTAGCCGACCTGCGGAATCGCGGTGCCGTCGTTGAGCGGGACGGAGGGGACGGTGGTCATCGGGGACCTCGTGGATCGCGGGGGGCGGCCAGCGTGAACAAGCGCTGCGACCGACGGTAGCGAGGGCGCCCGGCCGGCCCGCGCCGTTGGGCAGCGGCGGCGCCGAGCGTTCGCGGCGAATTGACCACGTACGCGCGAAGAGCTACGATGTAGCACATGAGCGAGGTCGGAATCCGGGCGCTGAAGCAGAACGCCTCCGCCGTCGTCGCCGCCGCTGCGGCGGGGGAGACCATCACGATCACCGATCGCGGGCGGCCCGTCGCGCAGCTCTCGCCGATCCCGGCGTCGCCCCTGGAACGGCTGCGAGCCGCGGGCCGGGTACGCGCACCGACCCGCGATATCCGCGATCTGCCCGCGCCGGCCCCTCCATCGCCTGGCGGGCCGTCGCTGTCCGAAGGGCTCCGCGCGATGCGCGAATCCGAGCGGTACTGACCGCACAGGTGCGGGCAAGGATGGCGTACTACTTCGACACCTCGGCGCTGGTCAAGCTCGTCATCGACGAAGGTGCGTCGGCCGAGCTTCGCCATTGGGTGGCGGTCAACGACACCGTCCCGACCACGAGCGATCTCAGTCGCACCGAGTTGCTCCGCGCGATCAAGCGCTTCGCTCCTTCCCAAGCGGTAGAAGGGCGCTGGCTGCTCGAACGGGTCGAGATCGTCAGCATCACCACGGCGACCTTCGAAGCAGCAGGTCGGCTCGGCCCCGACACGCTGCGGTCGCTCGACGCGATCCACCTGGCCTCCGCCCTCGAGCTCGGTGACGATCTCGAGGGCGTCGTCACCTACGACGCGCGGCTGGCCGAGGCAGCCGGGATCAACGGCGTGGTGGCGATCGCCCCGTAGGCGTCGCCCGCCGGCCCCTGTCGCGAGGGACCGCTCAGTCCCGCGGCACGTGCCGGCCGTGCAGCATCAGCGGGTTGCCCGACGGGTCGGCGAAGAACGCCATGTGGCAGACGCCGGAGTCAACGGTGTCACCGAAGAACGTCACGCCCGCGGCCTCGAGCCGCTTACGCAGCCCCGAGACGTCGTCCGTGTGCAGGGCAACGGCGTTGGTGTTGGGCACGAACTCGAGGCCGACCGACGTCGGATCCCAGACGGCGAGGGTCGTCCCGCCGAGGTCGAACTCGGAGGACGTCGCATTGTCGACGGTCTGCTTGGCCTCGGTCAGGCCGAGCACGTCGCGGTAGAACGCCGTGGCGCGCTCGATGTCCACGGTCGGGAGCGGCACGAAGTCGACACGGGTGATGGTGGGGGTCTCGGTGGTGGTCATGGGCGGCAAGCTATGCGGGCTTGCGGCCAGATCGTGACCGGATTCGACCCAGCCCCGAATCGGTGCATCTCGTGCGTACCCGGGGCTTCCGGACTACGATCAACCCGTGGATCTCGAACGGCTCCCCGCGGTCGCCGGTTGGCAGCACGTTGCCTCGCGGACGGGCTTCGAGGTGCTGTTCTACGCGCCCGCCAACGACGGGCATACGCTCCGTGGGCAGACGACCGCGATCGAGGACGGTACGGCCTGGGCCGTCGGTTACCGGGTGGACCTCGACCGCGAATGGCGGACGCTGCGCGTCGAGGCGACGACGTCGACCGCGGCGGGGGAGCACCGGACCGAGCTGCGCCGCACCCCGGACGACCATTGGTTCGTCGACGGCGTCCTGCGCCCCGAGCTGACGGGATGCGTCGACGTCGACTTCGAGTCCTCGGCGGTCACCAACACGCTGCCCGTCCACCGACTCGACTTCCGTCGCGACGAGCCGCGATCGGCGCCGGCGGCGTTCGTCCGCGCCGACGACCTGCGCGTGGAACGGCTGGGGCAGGAGTACGCGTTGCTCGACCGGAACGACGACGAGATCCGCTTCGCCTACGCCTCGTCGACCTTCGACGTCGCCTGCACGCTGATCTACGACGCGTCGGGCCTGATCGTGGACTATCCGGGGATCGCGGAGCGGGCGTGCTGAACGTACCGGCCGGTTCCTCCGTCGGCCCGAGAAGCCGTCCGAGCGCTGCCCTCAGAGCTCGCGGATCGCGACCGCCGGAACGCCGCCGACCAGCGTCTGCTCCGGGACGTCCTTGGTGACGACCGCACCGGCCGCCACGACCGCATCCCGGCCGACCGTGACCCCACCGAGGATCGTCGCGCCGGCGCCGATCCAGACGCCCGGCCCGATTCGGATCGGGTCCGCCACGATCGTCGACCGGCGGATCGCAGGGTCAAGCGGATGACCGGTCGA
>JADMKN010000032.1 GCA_015478825.1 Patulibacter sp.
GCCGACGTCGGCAAGATCACCGTCACCGGCTCGCGCAGCGGTCGGCACAGCGGCACCGTCAAGGCCCACTCCGACGGCGCCGGCGCGAGCTGGATCCCGCGCAAGCGATTCCTCTCCGACGAGCGGATCACCGTCCGTCACTCGCTCGACGTGACCGGCGCCAGCGGGGGCGAGTTCCGGCTGCGCACCGCCCGGTTCACCGCCCTGCCGAAGGCCGCCGACACCAAGCGCGGGGACACCAAGCAGATCCTCTCGCTGCGGTCCCGTCCCGACCTGCACCCGCCGATCCCGCAGATCCTCCAGCCGCCGACCGCCGACGCGACGCCCGCGAAGACCTTCCTCGCCCCCAAGCTCGGCCGGGGAGACGGCGGCGAGATGATCCTCGACGAGCGCGGACGGATGGTCTACTTCAACCCGACCTCCGACCACCAGACGTCCGGCGACTTCCGCGTCCAGACGTACCGCGGCAAGCCGGTGCTGACCTTCTGGAAGGGCGCCAGCTCGCGCGGCGAGGGCCACGGCGACGCGTTCATCCTCGACCAGAACTACCACCAGGTGGCGCGGGTCCGCGGCGGCAACGGCTACTCGCTCGACCTGCACGAAGTGGTGATCACGCCGCGCGACACGATGCTGGCGATCATCTACCAGCCGATCCGCTTCGACCTCAGCCCGGTCGGCGCCGTGAAGCGCGGAACCGTCGTCGACTCGATCGTCCAGGAAATCGACATCGAGACGGGCCTGGTGCTGTTCGAGTGGCACTCGCTCGACCACGTCGGCCTGGACGAGAGCGTCCGCGACGACATTACGCCCAGGACCGACCGGTTCGACTACTTCCACCTGAACTCGATCGACGACGACGGCGACGGCCTGATCCTCTCGGCCCGCCAGACCTCGGCGGTCTACCGGATCGAGAAGGCGACCGGCAACGTCGACTGGCGGCTCGGCGGACTGAAGAGCGACTTCAAGATGGGCCCCGGAACGCAGTTCGCGCTCCAGCACGACGCGCGTCGGCAGCCCGACGGCACGGTCCGGATCTTCGACAATTCCTCCGAGGAGCAGGGCCAGCGCTCGCGATCGCTGGTGCTGCGCCTCGACCGCGAGCAGAAGACCGCGAGCCTCGTCGCCGACGTGCGCCACCCCGGCGGGAAGCTGTTCGCGGCCACGCAGGGCAACAGCCAGCTACTGCCCGACGGCGGTCACCTGATCGGCTGGGGCTCGCAGGGCCGCGGGACCGAGGTCGGACCCGACGGCAAGGTGCGGTTCGACGTCGACCTGCCTGCCGGCTACGACAGCTACCGCTACTACCGGATGCCGTGGACGGGCATGCCGACCGCGCCACCGAAGGCGCGGGCGAAGGCCGCCCCGAACGGCGCGACCAACGTCTGGGTGAGCTGGAACGGCGCGACCGAGGTCGCGCGCTGGCAGGTGCTCGGCCCCGACGGCGCGGTGCTCGGTGACCAGGTCTGGACCAACTTCGAGACCTTCGTCCGGGTCCCGGGCCGTCCCGCGTCCGTGCGGCTGCGGGCGCTCGACGCGCAGGGCAAGGTGCTCGGCACGTCGCGGAGCACGCGGGTCTCTTCTCGCTGACCGTCCGCGGGCGCGACCGCGGCCGGCGACCGGCCGGCCGCGGAGCGCGCCTCTTCGCCGGAGTCGCCCGTGCTCAGGCGGCGGCGAGGATCGTGTCGAGGTGCTGGAGCGGGTCGGTGATGTCCGACGTCCGCACGTCCTCGAGCCAGACCCGGAACGCCGCCAGCATCCGGGCGACGAGCAACCGGGAGCGCCAGTCCGCCGGCGGCGCGTCGGCGTGCCGCTGCCGCAGCAACTCGGTGATCATCCGCTCGCGGTCGGCGAGATGGACCAGCGGTGAGAGCCGCACGGTTCCCGCCTCCGCCGCGGCGGCGGCGGCGAAGAACTGCGACAGCCGCTCCCAGCGCTCGAGGACGTACGCGCCCAGCCGGCGGTACGCGTCCCGCAGCACCGTCTCGTCGTCGTGCTCCGGCGGCGCCGCGGCGATCAGCGCTTCCAGCTCCCCGCTGATTCCGCAGCCCTCCCCTCCACCGCCGACGCCCTCGATCCGCCGGGCATCGAAAACGACGGTTGGACCGCGCGCGAGCGGGCCGCCGTCGCGATCACCGCGGTCTGCGGCGTCCTCGTCGCCCTGACCCAGACCCTGATCGTCCCCGTCCTGCCCGAGATCCAGGCGGACCTGGGCAGCACGACCAGCGGCACCCAGTGGCTGCTGACCTCGACGCTGCTCGTCGCCGCGATCGCGGTTCCGGTCTTCGGCCGACTCGGCGACCTCTTCGGCAAGCGCCTGATGCTGATGGTGTCCGTCGGCGCGATGCTCGTCGGCTCGCTGATCTGCGCGCTGGCCGGCGACAGCTTGGTCGTGATGATCGTCGGCCGGGCGATCACCGGCGCGTCGGCCGCCGCGATCCCGCTCGGGATCAGCCTGATCGGCACGATCCTGCCGCCCCACCGGACCGGCACGGGCATCGCGCTGGTCAGCGCGACGCTCGGCGTCGGCGGCGCGCTCGGCCTGCCGCTCGCGGCGCTCGTCGCCCAGAGCGCCGACTACCACGTGCTGTTCTGGATCTGCGCCGCTCGTGGTCTTCGTCGTCGTCGAGCGCCGGACCGCGTCTCCCCTGGTCGACGTGGTCAGCAACGCCCGTCCGGCGCTGCTGCTCACCAACATCGCGTCGGTCTGCGTCGGATTCGCGCTGTTCGCGATGCTGATCGGCACCGCGACCTACGTCCAGGCGCCGGAGGCGACCGGCTACGGCTTCGGCTCGTCGGTCCTGGCCGGCGGACTGGCGATGGCTCCCAGCGGCATCATGATGCTGCTGCTCGCCCCGGTCTCGGCGAAGATGTCCGCCCGCTACGGCCCGAAGGTCACCCTGGCGATCGGCGCCACGGTCATCGCGCTCGGCTTCGGCGCGCGGATCACCGTCATCGACCACTTCTGGCAGATCGTCGTCGGCACCACGATCGTCGGCGCCGGCACCGGGATCGCCTACGCCGCGATGCCGAGCATGATCCTGCTCGGCGCCCGCAAGGCCGAGCTGGCTGCGGCCAACGGCCTCAACGCGCTGGCCCGGACGGTCGGCAGCTCGCTGGCCAGTGCCGTGGGCGGCACGATTCTGGCCGCCCAGACGATCAGCCTGGCCGGCTTCGACCTGCCCTCGCTCGGGGCCTACCGGACGCTGTTCGCGATCTGCGCGGGCGCCGCCCTGCTCGGCGCCGTGATCGCGCTGACCGTCCCGACCGACGGTGGCGACGAGCCCGTCGACGCCGCCTGAGCCCGGCGGACGGTCTCCAGCTCCGAGCCTCGCGGCTCAGAGCCGGAGACCAGCGCGCGGACGAGCGCCGCGCCCGCGGTCATCCGCGTGCGACGATCGTCCCGTGCGCGCCCCGTACCTGCACCACCGGTTCCCGGCGCTCCGCGACACGCTGGCCCACGTCCCGCTCGGCGCCGGTCCGACCCCGTTGACGCCGCTCGGCGCATGGGCCTCGAACGGCGGCGCCGAGGTCTGGCTCAAGGACGAGGGGGCGTTCGGCGACGGCGACTGGGGCGGCAACAAGGTCCGCAAGCTCGAGTGGTTGATCCCCGAGGCGCAGCGGCGCGGACCGCGGACGATCCTCAGCTTCGGCGGGCTCGGCACCAACTGGGGCTACGCGCTCACGCGTTACGCCGCCGCGCACGGGATCGACACCGCCCTCGCGCTCGTCGACCAGCCGGTCGACGACCACGTCCGGGCCCAGCTCGTCCGGCTGCGCGGTTCCGGCGCGACGCTGCACCACACGCGCACCAAGGCCCGGACGGCGGCCTGCGTGCCGTGGCTGCTGGTTCGGCACGTGTCGCGCGGACGGCTGCCGTACGTGCTGCCCGCCGGCGGGTCGTCCGCGGTCGGCGCGATCGGCTACGTCGAGACCGCGCTGGAGCTGGCCGCGCAGGTCGACGCCGGCACGATGCCCGAGCCGTCGCATCTCGTGACCGCGGTCGGCTCGGGCGGAACGGCCGCCGGCCTGCTGCTCGGGTTGCGGATCGCCGGCCTGCGGACCCGGGTGGTCGCCGTCGTCGTCAACGACACGCTGCGCCTCGACGCGGTCGCGCTGGTCCGGCTGGCGCGGCGCGCCGAGCGGCTGCTGCGGCAGCGCGGCGCCGACCTGCCCGATCAGCGGTTGACCGTCGACGACCTCGACGTCACGACCGACTGGCTGGGTCCGGGCTACGGCCACGCGACACCCGAAGCCGAAGCCGCCCGAGCGCTCGCCGCCGCCCACGAGGGTCCGCCGCTCGATCCCGTCTACGCCGGGAAGGCGACCGCGGCCCTGCTCGCGATGAACGCCGCCAGGCGGTTCGGCGACGGTCCGGTCGTGCTGCTGCAGACCAACGGGCCGCGGTAGCTACCGGGCTGATCCCGGCTCGCTCGTTCCGGCCCGCCGGTCGGCCGGCGCCAGCGGGCGCACCGCCGGTCCCTCGAGCACCGAGCCGTCGCGGGCGTCGAACCGGGATCCGTGGCAGGGACAGTCCCAGGACTGCTCGGCGTCGTTGAAGCGCACCTCGCAGCCGAGGTGCGTGCAGACCGCCGAGTGCGCGTGGATCGTGCCGCGCTCGTCGCGGAAGACGGCGGCCTGCTGGCCCGGTCGTCCCACGACGCGCCCCTCGCCCGGGGCCAGCCGCTCGACGGATCCTCCGAGCCGGCCCGGACGCACGCGGTCGCCGACCAGCGACCCCGCGGTCTCCACGCTCAGCTTCGCGAGCCGGAGCAGCCCCGAGGGGATCAACTGCCGCCGCCGGGAGGGGTTCCAGAGCACGCCGTGCGGATCGTCACGCCCCGCGATCCGGGCGGCGATCGCGTGGGCCGCGGCGGTTCCCCCGGACAGACCCCACTTGTCGAACCCGGTCGCGGTCCAAAGCGTGCGGCTGCCCGGGCGCAGGGGTCCGACGTACGGCACGTCGTCGAGCGTCTGCGGGTCCTGAGACGACCAGCGGTGCGTGACGGCGCCGATCTCTAGATGCTCCCGGCTCCACCGCTCGAGTCGCGCGTAGCGCTCGGACGTCGGGTGCGACCGGGCCGTCTGGTGTCCCTCGCCGCCCACGACGACCACCGGCTCGCCGTCGGCTCCGGTCGCGGTCCGGACCGAGCGCGACGGCGGTCCGATGTCGTAGAAGCTGCCGGCCGGCAGATCGCCGGTGAGCGGGGCGGCGATCGCGTAGGAGCGCTGCGGCACCAGGCGTGCGAAGTGCAGGCCGCGGTCGAGGATCGGCACGTGCGTCGCCACGACGACGTGCTCCGCCCGCAGCGTGCCGTGGTCGGCGGTCCGCACCTCGCACGGCGTTCCCTCGCGAACGCCGACGACCCGCACGCCCTCGGCGATCCCCGCTCCGGCGCCCTCGACCAGCCGGGCCAGGCCGAGGCAGTAGTTGCGACCGTGCAGCTCCCCGCCGCCCTCGATCGCCACGCCGGCGAGCATCTCGGTGGGCGCCGCGACGCCCTCCACCGCGCGCGCCGGCAACCCCGTCTCGATCGTCGCCGCCGCCTCGCGCCGAAGCTGGTCGGCCTTGGCGGGGTTGCTGGTGTACGTGTAGGCGACCCGGTCCTGCCAGTCGCAGTCGATCTGCTCGGTGGCGATCAGCGCGCGGATCCACGCCACCGCCGCCTGGTTCGCGTCGGCGTAGTCCTTCGCGAGCGGGGCGCCGATCTTGCGACGCAACGCGTCGTAGCGCAGGCCGTGCGCGGCGGTGACCTTGCCGGTCGTCGACCCGGTCACGCCGCTGCCGACCTGTCGCGCCTCGAACACGAGCACGCGCCGCCCCGTCCGGCCCAGCAGCAGCGCCGTGGTCAGGCCGACGATGCCCCCGCCGACCACCACGACGTCGAGCGCCGTCCCGCCCGGATCCACGGCCGAGAAGGGGCGCGCCGGGCTCGGGGCGGCGGTGTCGTTCCAGAGCGAGATGGTCGTCGGGTTGGTCATGGTTGCTCATGCAGCTACCCGCGATCTCCTACGGCATGCGGAGACCACCGAATCCCGGCGCCATACCGTTCGCCTCGTCGGCGAGCTCAGCGGATCAGCCGCACGTCCAGCGGAAGGCCGAGGCCGGCCCAGGCCCGGTCGGCGGTCAGGACGGGGGCAGTGCCGCTGCGGACGGCGAGCGCCAAGCAGCAACGGTCCCCGAGCGAGAGTTGGCGACCGCCGGGAACCTCCCGCAGGGCGCCCGCCAACTCGGCGTCTTCGGCGGTCACCGACTCGACCGTGACGCCCGCGGAGCCGAGCAGCCTGCGCACCCGCTTCGCATCGGCGCCCAGGTCGACGAGCTTGCCGACCACCTCGGCGAGATTCGCCGCGCCGATCCGGGCACCGGGCAACGCCTCGGCGACGGTGTCCGCTCCCGGCTCCCCGTGGATCAGTGCGAGCACCGCGGAGGCATCGAGCACGGTCACCCGGAATCCGCCTCGCGTCGGCGCTCAGCCAGCAGCTCGTCGACGAGCGAACGTGATCGCGGGACGTGCGCCGTCAAGCCTCGAAGCGCATCGACCGCGTCGGCCGGGCGCTCCAGGACGAGCTGCGTTCCGCTCACGTGCAGGTGCAGCCGGTCTCCCGGGGCGATCCCGAGCGCCTCCCGGACAGGCGCCGGAATCACGAGTCGACCCTGCTTGCCGAGGACCACGGTGGCATCCATTCGTACATCGTGCCATCCGATCACAAAAAATGCCACACGTGTTCGTGAATGCCTGTCGGAACGCCG
>JADMKN010000033.1 GCA_015478825.1 Patulibacter sp.
TGGCCTTCGAGACGAACTCCACGCTCTTGACGTGCGGCGTGCTGCTCTCCAGTCGCGTCTTGACCGCCGCGACGTCGGACTGGTCCGCGTTGGTCTTCATGAAGACGTTGACGCCGATCCGTCCGCGCACGTCGTCGGCGGCGCCGTTGGCGAGCTGGACGGCCGGGATGAAGATGCCGAGCACCAGCACGGTGATCAGCACGGCCATCAGCGCGGCGAAGCTCGGAATCGGGTTGCGCCCGATCGAGCGGATGGCTTCCTTGAAGAAGAAGGAGATGCGGTTCATCGGTTCCTCGGGGTGGCGACGTTCAGGAGCGGAGTGGACGTCACTCGCTGAACGCGTCGTCGAACAGGTCGGCGGCTTCGGCCGACGTCAGGCCCATCCGCTTCGGCGCGGGAGCCGGCTCGCCGCGGAGCAGGGCGCCGAACTCGGCGGTCGTCTCGCTCAGCGGGGACGCGCCGTAGCCACCGGCGAACTCGTCGCGGATGATCCGGCCGCCCTGCAGCTCGATCACGCGGCGGCGCATCCGGTTGACCATGCCCTCGTCGTGGGTGGCGACGATCACCGTCGTGCCGGTCTTGTTGATGCGGTACAGGAGCTGCATGATCCCGATCGTCGTGTCGGGATCGAGGTTGCCGGTCGGTTCGTCGGCGAGCAGCAGCGGCGGGTGGTTGACGAACGCGCGCGCCACGCTGACGCGCTGCTGCTCACCGCCCGAGAGCTGGTGCGGGTAGTGGTGGAGCTTGGTCGAGAGCCCCGTCAGACGGAGGATGTCGGGCACCTGCCGGCGGATCTGCTTGCGGTTGGCCCCCGTGACCTGCAACGCGTAGGCGACGTTGTCGTAGACGGTCCGGTTGGGCAGCAGCTTGAAGTCCTGGAAGACCACGCCGAGGTTGCGGCGGTAGAAGGGGATCTTCTTGCGCGTGATCTCGGAGAGGTCGCGACCGGCGACCCGGATCAGCCCGCTGTCGGGCTCCATCTCCTTCGAGAGCAGCTTCATCAGCGTCGACTTGCCCGCGCCGGTCTGGCCGACGAGGAAGAGGAACTCCCCCGGACGCACGGTGAAGCTGGCGTCTTGGACGCCCGCGTGCGTGTTGTCGTACGCCTTGGTCACGCCGCGGAACTCGATCACCGCGCTGCGGTCGTGCGGCGCGACGACGGGCGCCGGAGCGCCCTCGTCGGCGGCGCCGGACGCGATGGCGGCGGCACGGCGGGCGACGGCCGCCCGCTGGCGATCGGTGGTGGAGCGCTGAGAAGCCATACGGATTCCAGAGTTGCACCGCCGCCACGCCAATCCTGCATGGCGTCGTGCATTTATGTCCCCTGCAACGCGGCTTGCGCGAGCTGTTCCGGTACGTTCGTCGGAATGCCGCAGAACGTCACCATCGCCCCCAACGGCCTGCCGATCCACCGGATCGCCGTGCCGGGAACCCGGACCCTGACCGCGCTGGTCGCGTTCGACGCGGGCGCCCGGACCGAGCGGCCCGAGGAGAACGGGATCGCGCACTTCCTCGAGCATCTCGTGTTCAAGGGCGGCGAGACCTTCGACCACTACCGCAAGGTCAACGAGACGGCCGAGCGGATGGGCGGCGTGCTCAACGCCTACACGTCGCACTCGCTGGTCGCCTTCCACATCACGGTCCGCTCCGAGTCCGCCGAGGAGGCGCTCGACCTGCTGACCGACTTCGCCGGGCGTCCGCTGCTGGACGCCGACGAGCTGCACAAGGAGCGCGGCGTGGTGATCCAGGAGATCGCCCGCTACAACGACCAGCCGTCCGCGCTGGCCGAGATGCTGCTCGACCAGGCGACGTTCGGCGACCACCCGCTCGGTCGCTCGGTGCTCGGCCCGAAGGAGCACCTGGAGACGTTCACGCGCGACCAGGTGGTCGGGTTCCGCGAGCGGCAGTGGTCGGGCCGCCGCGGCGGCGCGTTCCTGGTCGGCTCGCTCGACCATCTCCCCAGCGACGAGCGGCTGAACGAGCTGCTCGGGCGGTTCCCCGACCTGTCCCCCGCCCCGGCCTTCGATCCGGCGCCGGCCCCGCGGACCGATCGGGTGATCGAGGAGCGCGACACGAATCAGTCGCACCTGCGGGTCTCCTACCGACCGAAGCTCGACGCGGGCGACCCGAAGGTCCGCGCCGCGCTGTCGATCTACGGCACCCTGCTGGGCGGCTCGATGGGCTCGCGCCTGTTCGACGAGATCCGCGAGCAGCGCGGGCTGGCCTACTCGGTCTCCGCGTCGGCCTGGTCGATCGGCGACGCGACGCAGCTCCAGCTCTCGGCGGGTCTCGACTCGACCAAGACCACCGAGGCGTACTGCCGGATGCGCGAGATCGTCCGCGAGCTGCACGACGACGGTCCGACCGAGGAGGAGGTCCACCGCGCCCGGGCCTACACCGCCGGACGGCTGGTGCTGGCGTTCGAGAACAGCGGTGCCGTCGCCCGTCAGGCGGCGAGCCAGACGATCGTCCACGACGAGACGTTCGACGCCGACGAGCAGATCGCCCTGATGGACGCGGTCACGCTCGACGAGGTCCGCGAGGTCGCCCGCGCGATCGATCCGACGGAGGCCGCGGTCGCCTGCGTCGGTCCGCACAGCGCGGGCGACTTCGACTGGGAGGGCTGAGGGGGGAGCGCGCGCCGGGCGGGTCGGGGCGAGCGCGTCCGGGTTCGTCGCCCGACGCGCTTGGCCGGGACCGAGTTCGGTACCCCGGAGGTACCGAACTCGACGCGTTCGATCGGCCTCGTACCCGACGACATATTCGGTACCGCGGAGGTACCGAACCCGACGCGGTCGCGAGGCCCCCCCCGGCCCGCCCGAGCGGCGCCGCGGGCTACTCCCCGCCGAGCGGGGCGTTCGCGTCGCGGCCGACCTGGATCATCCGCTCGATCGGGAGCTGCGCGCGCTTCGCGACCTCGTCCGGGACCTTGACCACGCCGGTGCCGTCCCGCAGGCAGTTGCGGACCTTCTCCAGGGTGATCATCTTCATGTAGCCGCACGCCGCGTTGACGTTGGCGGGGATGAAGTCGACGTCAGGGGCGGCCATCCGCAGCGGGTGCAGCATGCCGGTCTCGGTGGCGACGATCGCCGTGCGGCGCGAGCCGTCGGCGTTCGGCCCCTTCTTCGCCTCGTCCTCGGCGAAGTCGAGCATCCCGCCGGTCGAGAGCATGTGCACGCCCGACGCGTCGATGTCCCCCGCGGCGACGTACTCCATCGCCTGGGTCGAGCAGCCGCACTCGGGATGGATCAGGAAGTCGGCGTCCGGGTGCTGGGAACGAACCTGGTCGATGTCCGACGGGCGGATCCCGGCGTGGACGTGGCACTCGCCGTCCCAGACGTGGAACCGCGACGCGAAGTCGCCGACGTCCTCGCCGCGCTCGCGGCGCTCCTGCTCGATCCGCTTGGCGACGTACGAGCCGAGGAACATGTCGGGCCCGAAGAGGATCTCCGTGTCGGCCCCGTGATCGCGGTAGATCCGCTCGACCACCGGGACCGCGTTGGACGACGTCACGCAGTAGTCGGTCAGCGCCTTGACCTCGGCCGTGGTGTTGACGTACATCACCGTGACCGCCCCGGGATGCTTGGCCTGCCAGGCGCGGAGCTGATCGGCCGTGATCGAGTCGGCGAGCGAGCAGCCCGCGTCGACGTCGGGGATCAGCACGGTCTTGTCGGGGCTGAGCACCGATGCCGACTCGGCCATGAAGTGCACGCCGCAGAAGACGATCACGTCGGCGTCGGTCTTGGCCGCCTCGATCGAGAGGCCGAGCGAGTCGCCGACCACGTCGGCGACGCCCTGGACCTCGGGCAACTGGTAGTTGTGGGCCAGGACGACCGCGTTCTTCGCCTTCGCGAGCGCACGGATCTCGTCGCTCAGCTCACGCACGCGTTCGTCGGACAGCGCCGGGACCCCGGCGCGGACCGGATCATCGGCCATCGGAAGCTGGATGCTCATGGGCGGGGCTCCAAGATCAGCGAAAGGTCCAGCACGGGCGCGGAGTGGGTCAGCGCACCGGCTGAGATGAAGTCTACGCCGGTCGCCGCGATTGCCCCCACGGTCTCCAGCGAGACGTTGCCTGATGCTTCCAACGGTACCGCGCCGCCGGCCCGTTCTACTGCGGAACGCATCACGTCCAGCGGCATGTTGTCGAGCAGGATCCGGAATCGCTCCAGCCCCAGCTCGGATCCGACGGCCAGGGCCTCGTCGACCTCGTCGAGCGTCTCGCACTCGACGACGATCGGCAGCGCGGGCCGGTGCGCGTGGGCGGCCCGGACGGCCGGCCCCACCCCGCCCGCCAGCGTGGCGTGGTTCTCCTTGATCAGCACCTCGTCGAACAGGCCGATCCGGTGGTTCTCGCCGCCGCCCGCCAGCACGGCCTGCTTCTCGAGCAGCCGCATGCCGGGCGTCGTCTTGCGGGTGTCGAGGATCTTCGCCCGGGTCCCGTCGACGGCCGCGACGTAGGCGGCGGTCATCGTGGCGACGCCCGACAGCCGGCCCATGATGTTCAGGGCGGTCCGCTCCGCGGCGACGATCGAGCGCGCGTTGCCGGTGATCCGCATCACCGGGCCGTCGGAGCGCCAGACGCCCTCGGGGCCGACGACCTCGACGCGGAGCCACTCGTCGACGCGGGCGAAGACCTCGGACGCCGCGTGGATCCCCGCGACCACGCCCGGCGCCTTCTGGGTGATCGTCGCGACGGCCTGCAGGTCGGCCGGGATCGTCGCCTCGGCGGTGACGTCGCCGTCCCCGAGGTCCTCGGCGAGCGCGCGGTCGATCAGATCCTCGAGCGCGGCGTGCGCGTTCTGCGTCGGCATACCGTGCAGAGGATACGAGGACCGCGCCGCGGGCCGCGTCCGCAGACGCGGCCCGGGACGCGTGCCTACGAGACGCGCGTGATCGACATCGCGACGTCGAGGTCCATCGACTGCGAGAGACCGTTCTCGACGTCGAGCTGGACCCACTCGCCCGCCGCGAGGGTCATGTACCGCTCGGCGCTGACCGTCGCCTCGCGCAACGGCGCCCGCAGCGTCAGCACCAGCGCGATGTTGACGTCCTGCATCGGGAACCGCTTCGTCGTGACGTCCACGCCGATCTCCGTGCGCTCGAGCGTCAGCGAGAACCAGCTGTTCGCGGGGCTGCTGATCGTGGTCGCCGTCGACGGGCCACCCGTCGCGTCGAACGCGATCCGGTAGGTGCCGGCCTCCGGCGCCATGAAGGTGCCGGTGGCCGGATCGAAGCCGCCCAGCGTGTCGACGCCGGTCGTCCAGCCCGTGAGCACGCCGCGGGGAGAGGACCCGGCGATCGTGCCCGTCCGCTGGACCTGGAGGACATCGGACGAGCCGGCCGGACCGACGGGCCCCTGGGGACCGGTCGGACCCGCCGGACCGGTCGCTCCGTCGTCGCCGGCGGGACCCTGCGGTCCGGTCGCGCCATCGTCGCCGGCGGGACCCTGCGGTCCGGCGGGACCCTGCGGTCCGGTCGCGCCATCGTCGCCGGCCGGCCCCTGGGGACCGGTCGGGCCCGCAGGCCCCGTCGCGCCGTCGTCACCCGCGGGGCCCACCGGGCCCGGCAGTCCCTGGGGGCCCGTCGGCCCGATCGGGCCAGCCGGACCAACCGGACCGGCCGGCCCCAGGAGCCCCGTCGGACCGGCGAGGCCCATCGGACCGACCGGGCCGGGGCCGCCGGGCGCGCCGGGAACCCCGTTCGCTCCCGCCTCGCCCTTGACCCCCGGCAGACCCGGAGCGCCGGGCGCGCCCGCGGGCCCGGCGGCCCCGTCCTGGCCGGCGGCGCCCCGCGCTCCGCGCGCGCCCTTGCGTCCCTTGCTGCTCCACGAGATCTTCCGCTGGCCCTCGGGGCACTTCCGCGACGCCGTGGTCAGGTTCAGCGTGCTGTACCGCTCGGTCACGCAGGCGTAGATCCGGGAGCTCGTCCCTCCACTGCCACCTGGTCCGCTCGCGGCCACCGCCAACGTGGTGCCGCCGAGCGCCACCACCGCGATCACGATCGCCACCAACTGCCGGCGGACGACGCCGACGATCCGTTCCAACATCTTCATCTCCGTTCGTTGGGGGCCGCCGAGTCCTCCGGTGGATCCCGGCGCCGCCCGTTGCTCGGGCTCAGCCTACCCACCCGACGTCAGAGCCCCATCACCTTGGCGATGATGTTGCGCTGGATGTCGTTGGTGCCGCCGAAGATCGTCGCCACCATCGACGGGCCGATCTGACGGGAGATCGCGTACTCACTGGCGTAGCCGTAGCCGCCGTGGATCTTGAACGCCGCGTTGACCGTGCGCTCCGCGGTCTCGGTGGCCCAGATCTTGGCCATCGACGCCTCCCGCGGGAACAGCGCCGTCGGATCGCGGTCGACGTCGGCGGCGACCTTGTAGACGAGCAGGCGGGCCAGCTCGACCTCCGTCGCCATGTCGACCAGCCGGTGCTGCTGGATCTGGAAGCTGCCGATCGGACGACCGAACTGCTTACGCTGCTTGGCGTACTCCAGCGCGTCGGCCAGCGCCTGCTCCGCCTGGCCGAGCGACAGCGCCGCGATGATCAGCCGCTCGACGTTGAGCCCCGACATGAGCTGCAGCCAGCCGTTCCCGGGCTCGCCGAGCACGGCGTCGTCAGCGACGAAGACGTCGTCGAGGTAGACGTAGTTGACCTCGCGGTGGCCGGACATCGTCTCGATCTCGTCGACCCGGACGCCGTCCGCCTCGCGGTCGACCCAGATCATGCAGAGCCCCTCGTGCTTCTG
>JADMKN010000034.1 GCA_015478825.1 Patulibacter sp.
GGGTTCGAGCGCGTCGCGGTGGGCGACCACGACGATCTCGGGTCCCGGCTGGCCGCGGAGCTGAGCGCGACGGGCGTGCTGCTGACGCTGGCCCGGACCGCGGGGCAGAGCCGGTTCGACCGGACGATCCGCTTCGTCTCGACGACCGGCGCGTCCGGCGGTGGCCTCACCGGGGCGACCCGCCTGGCCCGCGAGCTGTCCGACCCGGTGGAAGCGGTGCTCGTGCTCGGCGACCTGAGCGGCGGTCGCGGCCGCCAGGCCGAGGTCGTCCCGTGGTCGAACTCGCGGTCGGCCGCGCCGCTACGACTCCAGCGCACCGTCGAGGCCGCGCTCCGCACGGAGCAGCTCTCGCCCCGCTCAACGACGGGACTGTGGACCCAGCTCGTGCGCCGCGGGCTGCCCGCCACGGTCGGCGAGCAGGGCGAGCTCAACCAGGGCGGGGCCCCCGCCGTGCTGCTCTCCGCCGGCGGGGCGACGCGTCCGCCGTCCGCCGCGACGATCGACCCGGCGGGCTTCTCGGCCTACGGCCGCAGCGCCCTGCGCAGCCTGCGGGCGCTCGACGCTCCCGCGGCGACCGTCGGGCCGCAGCTCTCGGGCTTCGTCGTCGCCGGCCAGGTGATGCCGGCGTGGGCGATGCGGATCCTGATCATGGCGATCGTCCTCCCCGTGCTCGGCGGGGCGCTGATCGTGATCCTGACCCTCGTGCGCGACCGGCATCCGCTGACGGCGGGCGCCGCGTGGGCCGTCGGCTGCGTGACGGGCCCGCTGGTCGCGGGGCTGCTGGTGATCGGGCTCGGCCGGGTCGGCGCGATCAGCCCGGCGGTGCCGGCGCCGTTCTCCGGCGGCGCGGCCCCACCGACCGCTTGGGCCTGGCTCCTGCTGGCGTTCCTGCTGGTCCTGCTCGTCGCCACGATCGCCGTCGCGCGTCCGCGGCTCGCCCGCGACGCCGCCGGTCGTTCGCGCCCGTCACGGATCTCGGTGGCGACCGGGGTCTTCGGCCTGATGACGATCGTGACGCTGGTGCTCGTCGCGTGGAATCCCCCGGCGGGGCTGCTGGTGCTCCCCGCGCTGTTCGCCTGGCCCGCCGCGATCGCCCCGGTGCCCGTGGTCAGCCCGCTGCACCGGGCCGGGCTCGCGCTGCTCGGCGCCGCGCTGCCGCTCGCCGCCCTGGTGACGATCACCAGCAGCCTCGAGGTGCCGGCCGTCCAGATCCCGTGGTGGCTCGTGCTGCTGGTCGCCGGCGGTCACATCACCCCGTTCAGCCTGCTGCTGAGCAGTCTGATCGCGGGGGCCCTGATCGCCACGGTGCTGACGATGATCCCGCGTGGGGCGACCGGATGGGACGACCGTCTCCCGGACTGGGCGGAGCGGCTACGCGTCCGGCGGGAGCGAGACCGACCCGAAGAGGTGCTCGAAGCCGTCCCAGGCGACGACCTCGCCCCCCCGCCGGAGCCGCAGTCCCGCACCGCTTGAGTCGCGCGGCCCGACGCGGCCGATCCACGTCACGTCGCCGATCGCCGCCTCGACGGCCGCCACGCGGTCCTCGTCCGCGGTGAACAGCAGCTCGAAGTCCTCGCCCCCGGTCGCCGCGACACGGGGGGCGTCGGCCCCGAAGACCGCCGCGACCCCATCCTGGACCGGCAACCGCTCGACGTCGATCTCCAGCACCACGTTCGAGGCCCGCCCGACGTGCGCGGCGTCGACCGCGACCCCGTCCGAGAGGTCGATCGCCACCGCGACCCCGGCGTCGACCAGCGCCAGGCCCGCGTCGAACCGCGGCAGCGGACGCAGGTAGCGCTCGACGAGCGCCGCGCGGACGGCGGCGTCGGGCACGGCCGCCGCGGCCGTGCGGTCCTGCAGGACGGCGCGACCCGCTCGACTGCCCCCGAGCGCTCCGGTGACCCCGACCCGCTGACCGACCGCGGCCCGGTCGCGCCGCAGCACGTGGTCGGCGTCGACCGCCCAACCGACGACGGTGACCGTCGCCACGCCGACCGGACCGCTGGTCACGTCGCCCCCGGCCGCGGTGTTGCCGGTAACCGCGGAGAGCGCTTCGACCGCCGCGACCAGCTCGAGCACGGCGTCGTCCCCCCACCCCGGCGGAACGGTGATCGCCAGGTACGACTCGCCGGCCGGCACGCCCATCGCGGCCAGGTCCGACAGGGCCGTGGCCAGCGCCCGGTGACCGACGACCGCGGGCGTGGCGTGCGCCGGATCGTCCGGGAGATGCACCCCGATCACCGTGGTGTCGGTGCTGGTCACCGCGACGCCGCCGCCGACCCGCACGACCGCCGCGTCGTCACCGGGACCGATCAGCAGTCGCGGGCTGCGCGAGCGGAGCTGCGCGGTGAACCGTTGGATGAGAGAGCGTTCCGCCACGCGGGATCCGGTCCGAGCCGGGCGAGCGACGGACGCGGCGCGCTACCGGTGGCGGTAGACGATGCGCGCGCGGCTGAGGTCGTACGGCGAGACCTCGACGCGGACCCGGTCGCCCGGGAGGATCCGGATCCGGAAGCGGCGCATCTTGCCCGCCACGTGACCCAGCACTTCGTGGCCGTTGTCGAGCATCACCTTGAACATCGCGTTCGGCAGGGCTTCGACGACCTCGCCCTCGAACTCAACTTTTTCCTCTTTGGCCATGACCACCTACGGTACCACCCGGTCTGCGCCACGGCTCAGCGCCTCGGACGGGAGAACGCCCGCCAGCACGCCGATTCGCGCCGGTTCGACCTCGGGTCCGGTCGCGCCGACTCCGGACGGGCTCAGTCGCCCGTCGCGGCGTCGTCGGGGCTGTAGCCCTGCGGCTCCTCGAAGTCGACCGTGTCGTTCGGCTCGTCCGACGAGGTCGTCGAATCGCCGCTCTCGTCGTCGGAATCGTCATCGCTGCTCGACGAGCTCGTCGCGTACTTGCCCGTGCCCTTGGATCCGGAGAACGGGACGAGGCCCTTGAAGTCGCCGCAGTAGCCGCCGCGGGCCTTCGCCATGTAGTCCTTCCAGATCGGCGCCGAGACGCTGGCGCCCTGGATGTTGGCGCCGGCGCGCGAGGTCGCCCGGATCGTCCGCGTGGACTCCGGATAGCCGACCCAGACCGCGGTCGCCATCTTCGGCGTGAAGCCCGCCAGCCAGACGTCGGACGGCCCGTCGGTCGTGCCCGTCTTGGCTCCGGCGGGACAGTCGAAGTTGGCGGCCGACGCGGTGCCGCCGGTCATGTTCGCCTGGAGGATCCGACTGACCTCGCTGGCGACGTCCTTGGGAAGGCCGCGGGTCTTGCGGACCGGCTGCGGGTCGCGGACCTTGCCGCTGGGGAACTCGACCTTGGTGATCGCCCGGGGCACGACGCGCATGCCGCCGTTGGCGATCGTCGCGTAGACGCGGGCGATCTCGAGCGGGCTCCCCGCGGCGGCGCCCAGCGCCTCGGACGGGAAGCTGCCGAGCTTCGAGGTGAAGCCCATCGCCTTCGCCGTCTTCGTCACGTTCTCGGGACCGACGTCGAGGTCGAGCTGGACGAAGACCGTGTTGGTCGACTTCAGGGTCGCGGTCTTGAGGTCCTGACGGCCTCCGCCTCCGCTGCCGAAGTTCTTGAGCGTGCACTCGCTGCCGCTGCACCACGGGGGCGGGATCGTGAACGTCCCGGGCGACGGGTAGCTCGTGCTCGGGCTGATGCCCTGCTCGAAGGCGGTGGCCAGCACGATCGACTTGAACGTCGAGCCCGGCTGGCGCTTGCCCTGGATCGCCAGGTCGTACTGGCCCTGCTTGAACGAGGTCGACGACGCCGCGGCCTCGATGTTGCCGTTGGTCGGGTTGATCGTGGCGACCGCCGCGGAGGGGTCGCCGGCCTCCGGGCTCAGGTGCCGGGCCATCGCCTCGCGAGCGATCTTCTGCTTCTTCAGGTCGAGCGTCGTATGGACCTTCAACCCGCCTTCCTGGACCTTCTTGCGGCCGTACTTCTTGATCAGCTGCGTGCGGACGTAGTTGAGGAAGTAGCGCTCGCGCTTCGTCGAGTAGTAGGTGCTCTTCTCGACCCCGAGCTTCGCGTTCTGGGCCTTCGCGGCCTCGGCGGTGGTGACGTAGTTCTGCTCCGCCATCCGCCGGAGCACGTCGTTGCGGCGCTTGAGCGCGTTGCTGGGCCGCAGGTACGGGTTGTACTGCGTCGGCGCCTGCGGCAGACCGGCGATCATCGCGGCCTGCGGAAGGGTCAGCTTGGCCGCGGTGGTGTTGAAGTACGCCCGTGCGGCCGCCTCGACGCCCTTGATGTCCTTGCCGTCGACGGTGCCGTAGGGCGCGCTGTTGAGGTAGGTCGTGAGCACCCAGTTCTTGCCCTTGCGCCCGGGGTGCCGGTCCTCGAGCTGCCCGGCGAGCTTGGCCTCGCGGATCTTCCGCTTGAGGCTGCCGGTGTCGTCCTCGGTCCAGAGGTTGCGGATCAGCTGCATCTCGAGCGTCGACGCGCCCTCGGTGTTCGAGCCCGTCGTCAGGTTGCGGGTCGCGGCGCGGAAGACGCCTTCGACGTCCACGCCGTTGTGCTCGTAGAACCGGCGGTCCTCGACCGCCACCGTCGCGTCGCGGACGAGCTTCGACTGCCGCTTGCTGGAGACCGGCTGGCGCAGCACGGGACCGGGCAGGAAGCCGAGCCGGGTGCCGTCGGCCGCGTAGACGACCGAGGTCGTTCCCGGGTCGACCTGACTGAGGTCGTCCAGGTCGACGCTGTCGGCGATGTTCATCACGTAGCCGACGCCGCCGGCAGCGGCCATCGTCGCGGTGACGAAGAACACCGAGAGGAGAACGAGGACGACGCGGGTCGCGCCGCCCTTGGAACGGCGCTGTCGCCGTTTACGAGCTGCGTGGGACATGGGGCATGCCCAGAGTACCGGGCCGAGGACCGAACTCCTGCCGGTTGCATCGCACGTCCCGACGCGTACGCCCGCCGGGTCCGCCACCATGGACGGGATGGCCCGCGACTCCCAGGTCGACTGGACCGCCGCGCTGACCGTGCCGACCCCGGCTCGGAATCCCAGCGACGAGCCACCGCCTCTGACCTGGCGTCAGACGGCGCTCGCCGTGCTGCCCGCGTTCCTGGTGACGCGGCTGGTGGTGCTGATCTCGGGCATCGTCGCGATCCAGATCTGGGGCGTCAAGCCGGTCCAGGACACCTACGATCCGGCGGGCTACACGACGGCGTTGGGCGACCTGGTCAGCACGGTGATCGGGCCGCTGGCCCGCTGGGACGCCGTCTGGTACGTCGATATCGCCGAGGTCGGCTACCCGACCGACTATCCCCCGCGGACGGCATTCTTCCCGCTCTACCCGGTGCTGCTGCGGATCGGCGGATGGTTCGTCGGGTCGCCGGTGGTCGCCGGGCTGCTGATCTCGCTGGTCTGCGCGTTCGTCGGCGCGATGCTGTTCCACCGGCTGACCGACGTCGAGCTGGGCCGCCCGGCCGCGAAGGCCGCGACCTGGGCGCTGCTCGCGTTCCCCGGGTCGATGTGGTTCACCGCGGTCTACTCCGAGGGCCTCTTCCTGCTGCTCTCGGTCGGGTGCCTGCTCGCCGCCCGCCAGCACGCCTGGGCGATCGCGGGCACGCTCGGCGCCCTGGCCTCGGCGACCCGCAGCGCCGGGGTGCTGCTGATGGTTCCGCTGGCGCTGATCGCCTGGGAGCAGTTCCGCCAGCGGCCCCGACCGGTCGACCCGCGGGCCGAGGTCGGCTGGCGCGAGTGGCCGTGGCGACGGCCGGCGATCGCCGTCGCCAGCGTGCCGATCGGGATCCTCACCTACCTGGTGGTGCTGCGGGTGATCGGTCACTCGTGGATGACGTCGTTCGAGCAGCAGCAGGAGTGGGGTCGCGAGAACGTCGGACCGATCGCGGGACTGCTGCGCGCCATCGGCGCCGCCGGCGACGGGGTCGCCCAGCTCCTCGGCACCGCGCCCGAAGCCAGCGCCGCGACCCCCGGCGCGGAGTGGATGAACCCGCTGCTGCTGATCTTCCTGGCGGGTGGCCTGATCGCCCTGGTCGGCGTCGCGCGGCGGCTGCCGATCGCCTACGCCGCGTACGTCGGCTGCGCGCTGCTGTTGCCGCTGAGCGCCCCGGCGGTCGGCGGCGGCGAGCCGCTGATGTCGCTGCCGCGGTTCCTGGGGGTGCTGTTCCCGCTCGCGATGTGGCTCGGCTGGTGGGTCTCGCGGGGACCGCACGCGCGGCGACGAGGGGCGGTCCTGCTGACGATCGGTCTGCTGATGCTGGCCGGGGTCTCGATGCTGACGGCGCGCTGGGTCTTCGTGGCGTAGGGCGGTTCGGCGCCAGCACTGTCGTGCGGTTCGGCGCCCTCGCGGCGGCAAACCGCACACCGGTCGCTGCCGGGCGCCCGCTAGCCTCGGGGGCGTGACCCTCAGCGTCCCCCCGTCGTCCGCGCCCGAGCCGGAGACCGCGACGACCACCGCGCACGACGAGGAGGACGCCACGGAGGGCACCCGCTGGGGAGCCGGTCCGGCGTTCCTCGCCGTGATCGCCACCTTCGGTGTCACGCTGTTCGTCGGGATCCCCGCGCTGCTGATCGGCGACG
>JADMKN010000035.1 GCA_015478825.1 Patulibacter sp.
CGGGCGTCCGACGTCGCGGCCGGACGCTCGGCCGCGGGTCGCGGTCGGCCCAACCGAACCGCTCGGCGCCCTCGCGCAGGCACGCGACCAGTCCGCGGGAGCTGAACCGCACGCCCGTCTCGGGGTCGACCTCGGGCTCGTTGCGCACGCGCAGCTCGATCGGATCGAGCCCGCAGGCCACCGCCAGCTCGTCCATCGCGGTCTCCAACGCGAACGTCCCGGGGCAGCGACCGGGGGCGCGAAACCACGACGGCGAGGGAACGTCGAGCGCCGCGACCTGCTGCGAGCTGCGACGGTGCGGCGCCGCGTAGAGGACGCGCGTCGGCATCGTCGTCGGTTCGAGGAAGCCGGGCGTCGCCGCGGTCTGGCCGATCGCGTGGTGGCCGATCGAGACCAACCGTCCGTCCCGTTCCGCACCGAGCCGGAGGGTTTGGATCGTCGGCGTCCGGTACCCCGTTAGGTCGAAGAGCTGCTGCCGGGTCACGGCGAGCTTGACCGGGCGGCCGACGACCTTCGCCGCCTGCGCGGCGAGCACGGCGTTGATCCGCGGCGTGCCCTTGGACCCGAAGCCGCCGCCGACGTGCTCGTTGCGGATCCGGACCGCATCCTCGTCCAGGCCGAGCAGCGGCGCGATCGCGTCCCGCGTCGTCGCCGGGCCCTGGGTCGAGTCGTGGAGCGTCAGGGTCCCGTCGTCCCAGACCGCCGTGGTGGCGTGGGGCTCCATCGGGTTGTTGTGCTCGGCCGGCGTGCGGTACGTGACCTCGATCGCCACCGGCGCCGCGCTCCACGCAGCCTCGGGCTTGCCCTGGAACGACGAGGTCGGCGAGCCGCCGCCCAGGCCGTCCGGTTCGTAGAGCCGCGGATCGTCATCGCGCAGCGTCACGTGGTGGTCCTGCGCGTCGTAGGTCACCTCGACCAGCCGCGCCGCCTCGCGGGCATCCTCCAGCGTCTCGGCAACGACCAGCGCGACGGGTTGGCCGCGGAACGCGATCTCGGGCGACTGCAGCGCCTCGAGCTCGGGATCGACGTGGGGCCGCAGGCGCGGCGCGTTCTCGTGGGTCAGCACGGCGATCACTCCGGGCGCCGCGCGGGCCGGATCCGCGTCGATCGTCGTGATCGTGCCGCGCGCGACGGTGGACCCGACGATCCAGCCGTAGGCGATCCCGTCGAGCGGCTGCTCGTAGGCGTATCGAGCGCCGCCCGTGACCTTCAGGCGAGCCTCGGCGCGAGCGCGGGACCGGCCGATCGCGGGCGTGCTCATGCCGCGCAGAGCTCCTCGAGCGCGCGGACGAGGACATTCGTGGCGAGCGGCACCTTGTACGCGTTGTCGCGCAGCGGTCGGGCCTCGCCCAGCTCGCTCTCGGCCGCTCGAAGGAACGTCTCGCGCGTGGCGGGGGCGCCGCGCAGCTCGTCCTCCGCCCGGGTCGCCCGCCAGGGGGCGTGGGCGACCCCGCCGAGCGCGATCCGGCTGTCGGCGACCACGCCGTCCTCGACGACCACGACGACACCGACCGAGACGAGCGCGAACGCGAACGAGGCGCGCTCGCGGACCTTGACGTAGCGCGAACGCGCGCCCGATAGCGGCGGCGGCAGCGTGACGCCGACGATCAGGTCCGCCGGCTCCAGCGTCGTGTCGCGCTCGGGCGCCTCACCGGGTAGGCGATGCAGCCCCGGCATCGGGACGTCGCGTGGTCCGTCGGGGCCGTGGACGTGGACGACGGCGCCGAGCGCCTGCATCGCCACCGCCATGTCGGACGGGTGCGTCGCGACGCAGGCGTCGGAGTGGCCGAGGATCGCCAGGTTGCGGTGCTCGCCGTCGCGGGCGGGGCAGCCGGACCCGGGGTCGCGCTTGTTGCACGCCTTGGTGGTGTCCTGGAAGTACGGGCAGCGGGTCCGCTGCAGCAGGTTGCCGCCGACGGTCGCGAGATTGCGTAGCTGGCCGGACGCTCCCGCGAGCAGCGCCTGCGACAGCAGCGGTTGCTGCGCCCGGACGGTCGGGTCGGCGGCGAGATCGCTGTTGCGCACTGCCGCGCCGATCCGCAGTCCGCCGTCGTCCTGCGGTTCGATCGCATCGTGGCCGAGCCGGGTGACGTCGACCAGGTGCGCGGGCCGCTCGACGCCCAACCGCATCAGGTCGACGAGGTTGGTGCCGCCGCCCAGGTACGTGCTCTCCCCGGTGGCGGCTAGCGTCGCCACGGCCGCTTCGACGTCGTCGGCGTGCTCGAACGTGAACGGCCTCATCGTGCGGTCTCCTCGATCGCGGCGACGATCCCCGGGTAGGCCCCGCAGCGACAGAGGTTGCCGCTCATCCGCTCGCGGATCTCGGCGCCGTCGAGGACCACCGGCCCGGCCGTCTCGCCATCGCTGCCGGCGGCCGAGGCCTCCGTGACGGCGCTCGGCCAACCGCGACGCGCCTCCTCGATCACGCCGATCCCGGAGCAGATCTGTCCCGACGTGCAGTAGCCGCACTGGAACCCGTCGTGCGCGACGAACGCCGTCTGCAACGGGTGCAGCTCGCCGTCGGTGGCCAGGCCCTCGACCGTGGTGATCTCGGCGCCGTCGTGGGCGACCGCCAACGCCAGGCAGCTATTGACGCGTCGCCCGTCGAGCAGCACCGTGCAGGCCCCGCATTGCCCGTGGTCGCAGCCCTTCTTCGACCCGGTCAGGTCGAGCTGCTCGCGCAGGACGTCGAGCACCGACGACCGCGTGTCGACGGTCAGCCGCCGCGGCTCGCCGTTGACGCGCAGCGAGACCTCGACGCGCTGCGCCGCTTCGGGAACCGCCGGACGTCGCGCCATGCGTTGACGGGTACCCGTCCGCGTCCGCGGTATGCGAGCGGCCGTCTCGACGGCGACGACGACCTGCCGGAACCGGATGGCCGCGGCGGGCCGGCCGGTCAGCGCCCCGCGGTCCGGAGCTTGTGGTCGATGATCCGCCGCGCCGCGTCCTCGACGCGCTCGCGCCGCAGCCGGCCGGCGCGCACGTCGGCGACCAGGCGCGAGAACGCGACCTGGGCCGGCCGCTCGCCGGCCGTGAACAGCAGGACGTCGAGTCCCGCACGCACCGCCTGGAACGCCGGACGGTCCTGACCGACGATCGCCGGCGTGTCGAACGCGTCGCTGATCGTCAGGCCGTCGAAGCCCTGCTCCGCCAGCAGCCGGTACGTCCGCGAAGCGAGCACCGCGGGACGGCGGATGCCGAGACCCGGGTAGGCCGCGCTCGACAGCATCACGAAGTCGACGTCCGCGCCGCACCGCGCGTAGGCCCCGAGGTCCGTGCGGATCGCCCGCTCCGACGCGCCGATCTCGATCCGTTCGAAGTCGGTGTTGCCGCCCGCCCGTCCCAGCCCCGGGAAGTGCTTGAGGGCCGCCGAGACCCCTTCGTCCTGCAGCCCCGCGGCGAAGCCGCATGCCGCGCGGGCGACGACCTCTGCCGAGCGCGAGAACGCCCGCGTTCCGAGGAACGAGTCCGGGGCGCGGGGAACGTCGGCGACCGGCGCCAAGTCGACGTCGATGCCCAGGCGTCGTAGCGCACGGCCGGTCTTCTGTCCCTCGCGGCGTGCGCGCGCCTCGGGCGACGGCGACGCGCCGATCGTGGCCGCGGAGACATCGGGGGGCAGACGACGGAGGCGCTTGACGTCGCCGCCCTCCTGGTCGATCAGGACCAGCGGGCGCGGACGGCCGCCGTCCTCCGCCGCGCGGACGAGCCTTCGGACCGCCTTCCGCGCGACCGCGCTGGACGGCACGTTGTCGGCGAAGAGGATGACCCCGCCGGCCCGGCCGCTGCGGATCGCGGTAAGGACGCTCTTGGTCGGCGTCGCCCCGTGGTAGCGCGTTACGATCATCTGACCGACGGCCTCGCGCACGGGGATCCGCTGCTCCGGGGCCGGGCCGGCGTCGGGGTTGCCGGGGGTCGGCTCGGTCGGGGAGGTCGGGGTCGCCGGTGCGCTCGGGGCGGTCGGCGTGCCCGGCCCCGCCGTCGTGGTCACCGGCGCCGAGCCCCGCGTGTCATCTTCCGGCGCCGACGACGCCCCGCACCCGGCGACGGCCAGCGCCAGGGTCGCTCCGACGGCGATCGCCCTCGTTCCTCGCACAGGACCGCAGCCTACGGGGCCGCAACCGCCAAGGACCTGTCCTAATCGTCGACGAGCGACGCGGTGACCTGCTCGACCCAGCGCTTCTGCCCGCGCGTCTCGACGGCCCGCGGCCGGTAGTTGTCGCGCACCCAGACGACCGCCTCGTCCGGGGCGACGCCGCTCAGCACCGCGAGCACCGCGAGCGCGGCCCCGGTCCGTCCGACGCCACCGCCACAGCAGATCTCGACCCGTTCCGACGCCGCGCGCTCGTGGGCCTCGCGCAGCGCGGTCAGCGCGACGTCGGTCGAGACCGGACGCTGGAAGTCCCGCCACCGCACCCAGGCGTAGGGCCACGCGTTGACCCGTGGATCGCGACCGAGCAGGTAGACCGCGAAGTCCGGGGCCGGCACTCCCGGCCCTCGTCGCGCCCGCCGCAGGCCCGCGCCCCGAACACGCCGACCGTCGGGCAGCTCGATCACGCCGTCTACGAGGTCCCAGGTCTTCACCCGTCGATCGTATTCCCGTGCGACGGGACAGCGCGCCGCGCCGCGGGCCTCTCACCCCTCGACCAACTCCCCGCCCGCGCGCCCCCAGGTCCCGACTCCACCGCCGACGACGTGGAGCACGTCCGAGGCGCCGTAGCGTTGGAGCAGGCTCGCCGCCACCGCCGCCCGCTGGCCGGACGCGCAGATCACGGCCGCGGGACGCTCCGAGTCGAGACCGTCGGGAACGCCGTCGATGTCGTGCCAGGTCGCCAGCAGCGATCCGGGGATGTGGCCGGCCGCCCACTCCGACCGCTCCCGCACGTCGACGATCTGGACCGCGGACTCGCGCTCGCGGAGCTCGGCGACCGTGATCCGCTCGATCCGGGCCACGGGATGATCCTCCTCGCGCCAGCTACTGAAGCCCCCGTCGAGGTAGCCCGCCAGGCGCCGGATGCCGACCGCCTGCGCGAGCTGGCCCGCTTCGCGCGCCTCCTCGTCGTCCCGCCCGATCAGCACGATCGGCTGCTCGCGATCGGCGATCCAGGCCAGCTTCGACCCGAAGCCGGCGCGCATCGTCGGAACGCAGATCGCCCCCGGCACGTGCGCCTCGTCGAACTGCACGTCGGTGCGCACGTCGATCAGCAGCGCGCCACTCCGCTGGTGCTGCTCGACCTGCCGGGGCGCGAGCGGCGGCAGCTCGACGCCGTCGGTCAGCAGCGGCCCGCGGTTGAGCGCGACGATCGCCTCGAAGTTCGGCGGCTGCGGACCCAGATCCTCGAGCGCGCGGTCGACGAACTCGAGCTCGTCGGCGATCGCCAGCGCCGGATTGGCCGCCCGCTCGTAGCCGATCGTCGACGCGACCTTCAGGTCCATTCCCGGGCCACCGCACATCGACCCACCGAGGTGGCCCGGCCAGACCTCGCAGGCGTCGGGCAACGTCAGCAGCGACCCGTGCAGCGAACGGAAGATCTCGCGGGCGCCGTCGGTCTCGTCGATCGCCAGGTCCGGCCGGGCGATGTCGCCGACGAACAGGCTGTCGCCGGAGAGCACCGCCCACGGCTGGTCGCTGCGGTCGCGATCGATCAGCAGGAAGGCGGTGTGCTCGGGGCGGTGGCCGGGCGTGTGGAGCGCCCGGACGGTCAGCGCGCCCAGCTCCAGCTCCCAGCCGTCGTCGAACGGCTCGTGCTCGTAGTCGGGCTCGGCTGCCCGGTGGATGTGGATCGTCGCGCCGGTCGCGGCCGCGAGTCGCCCGTGCCCCGACACGTGATCGGCGTGGTTGTGGGTCTCCAGCACGTGCGCGATCGAGACGCCCAGGTAGCGCGCCAGCCGCAGGTACTCCTCGATCTCGAACCGCGGATCGACGATCGCGGCGACCCCGGCGTCCTCGTCCCCGATCAGGTAGCTGGCGCAGCCGAGGTCGTCGTGGGTGATCTGGCGGAAGATCATGCGGGCTGGTCCTCGAGTTCCGGTCGGCGGACGGACGGACGGGCGGCACGCGCCGCCCGTCCTGCCCGTCGTATACCCGGAAGCGCCGCGCGCGAGCCGTCAGTGCGACGAGCCGAGCTGTCCCGACAGCGCCCCGTGCAGCGCGCCGCTGGGCTCGTTGAACCCGGAGATCTCGACGCGCTTGCCCTGCGACTCGTACTTGTGCGCCACGGCGTCGAGCGCGGCGACCGCCGAGGCGTCCCAGACGTGGGCCTCGCCCATGTCGATCAGCACGTGGGCGGGGTCGTCGGGGTGGTGGAAGGCGTCGGTCAGCTCCTCGTTGGACGCGAAGAACAGCTCGCCCCGGACCTGGTAGATCACCGACGTGCCGTCCGCTGAGATCGTGCGCTCGACGTCGAGCAGGTGCGCGACCCGCCGCGCGAAGATCACCATCGACGCGAGCACGCCGACGCCGACGCCGATCGCCAGGTTGTGGGTCGCGACCGTCGCGATCACGGTCAGC
>JADMKN010000036.1 GCA_015478825.1 Patulibacter sp.
GTCGACGTCACCCAGGTGATGCCGACCCTGTTCACGCAGCAGTTCCCGGTCACCGCGGTCGGCGAGCTGCCGTTCGAGACGTCCAACTCTCCGGCCCTGTCGGAGACGATGCGCGAGGTCTCCAGCGCCGAAGGTCCGCTGCGTGAGGAGTGGACCGCGCAGGGACTGGTGCCGCTCGGCTGGGCGATCGGATCCTCCAGCGCGCTCACGACGAAGGACCCGATCGCGACCGTCGCTGACCTCAAGGGCAAGCGGATCCGCGGCAACGACCGCCAGAGCCGCGTGCTCAAGGCCGCCGGCGCGAACGTGATCAACATGGAGCTCGCCGAGGTCTACGGGTCGCTCCAGCGCGGGCTGATCAACGGCGTCTACGGGGTGCCGTTCGGGTTCATCGGGCCGCTCAAGTACGCCGAGGTCGCGAAGAACTTCACCGACACCGGGATGGGCGCCGCGAGCGTCAACGCGCTGGCGGTCAGCGAGAAGCTCTGGGGCGAGCTTAGCGACGAGCAGAAGAAGGTCATCGAGGAGGTCAATCTGGAGGTCCCCGCCAAGGTCGGCGAGATGGACGCCAAGTTCGACGCCGAGTCCTGCGAGGTCGTCAAGCAGGAGGACGGCAAGCTCTTCGTCTTCTCCGACGCCGAGATCGCGAAGCTCAAGGCCGCCGGCTACCAGCAGGTGCTCGACGAGTGGAAGAAGAACATCGCCGACAAGGGCGTCGACGCGGACACGTTCCACACCGACTACCAGGCGAAGCTGCAGGCCGCCGAGGGCAAGTTCCCCGACTACCGCACCGGCGTCGCCTCCTGCGCGGAGACGCTCGCCCGCTAGCTCCCGTCGATCCGGTCGACCGGGGCCCGGCCCGCCAACAGGGCGAGCAGGATCCCGGCGGCCGGCACCACGGCCAGGGCGGTCACCGCGCCGCTCAGGCCGAGCGGGGTGGACAGCCCCGCGACCGCCGCCGAGCCCATCGCCCCGCCGATCAGCGCGGTCAACTGGAAGATCCCCGTCGCGACGCTGCGGACCTCGGGGGCCACGGCCATCGGCACGTGCGACAGCAGGCCGCCCTGGCTGGCGATGAACCCGGTCAGCACGAACGACAGGCCGACCGTCGTCATCACCGGCGCGCCGTCCGCGGCCCCGGTGATCAGCATCCCGATCATGCTGGTCGCGGCCAGCCCCGACGCCACGCGGAACGGGTTGAACCGCAGGACCAGCCGCCCGACGATCCGCGCGCTGATCGCGCCGACCAACGCGGCCGGGAAGAGCACCAGGCCGACCGTGGTCGCGCTCCAGTCGTGGGCCTGGAGCAGCAACAGCGGCGCCGCGAACAACAGCGCCACGTACACGCTGTAGGTGGTCATCGCGGCGAGCGCGCCGAGCACGTAGCGCCGCGACCCGACCACCGCCCGCGGCAGGAACCCGCTCGGCGCCATCCGCACGCGCCGCGCCTGCAGCACGGTCGTGATCCCGACCACCAGCACCAGGCCGGCGATCAGCGCCGGCGGCAGCGCGATGCTGGGCGTCTCCAGCAGCAACACGAACGCCCCGGCCCAGACCGCCATCAGGCCCGCGCCGTAGACGTCGACCCCCTGGCCACCGGCCGCGGCCGGTGGAGCGAGCCGGAAGATCCAGCGTGCCGACAGCACCGAGAGCACCGGCAGCGCCACCGCGACCCGCCAACTGACCAGGTCGGTGACCGCGCCGCCGATCAGCGCGCCGGCGCCCGAGACGATGCCGATCATCGCGGTCACCGTGGCCAGCACCGCGACCCGCGCCGGACCGCTGAACCGCAGGCCGGTGATCGCGAAGACCGCGACCGGCGTGCCGCCGGCGCCGAAGCCCTGGACCAGTCGGCCCGCGGTCAGCGTGACCAGCGACGTCGCGGCGGCGGTCATCACCGTCCCGACCACCAGCAGCACCAGCCCGATCCGCAGCACGGTGGCCACGCCGTGCGTGTCGCCGAGCCGGCCGAGCGCCGCCAGCGAGATCGCGTGGGCGAGCACGTAGCCCGCCAGCGCCCAGACCGCCTCGGCCTCGGTCAGCCCGAGCCCGGCGGACATCTCCGCCATCGAGATCGAGACCGCCGTGATCCCGAGCGACGCGGGAACCAGGAACGCCCCGAGCAGCAGCCCGGCGAGCGCCGGGTGGTCGTGGGGAGCGTCGAAGAACGTGCGCCGCCGGGCGGCGCTCATCGGTCGGGCGCTCCGCCCGCGGCTCCGTCCGGGTCGGGCAGGGGATCGACGGCGTCCGGATTCTGGGCGCCGTCGACGATCGAGGCGACCGCGAAGCGCAGCCCGAGCTCGTCGGCGGCGTGCTCGACCGGCGACAGCGCTCGCGCCTCGTGGTGCTCCGGCGCGTCGGTCGGCACGTCGACCCGGTAGACGGTCGGCGCGCCGAACGCGCCGACGCGAACCGTCGAGACCCGCTCGTCGGCGATCAGGCGCGTCGCGATCTCGTGCGGGGTCGCGCCGTCCGCGTCCGCGGCGTCGAAGACCACCGTGACGGTGGCGACGGCGACCGGCTCGTCCCCGGGGTACATCGCTTCGGCCGCTCTCGTCCTAGAGCTTCGACGACTCGCCGCCGTCGGCGACCAGCACCGACCCGGTGACGAAGTCCGACGCGGTCGACGACAGCAGGCAGACCAGCGGCCCGATCTCGTCCGGGTCGCCCATCCGGCCCGCCGGGATCTTGCGCAGCCGGCGCTTGAGGATCTCGGCGTCCTCGACGACCGCCGACTGGGCGTCGGTCTCGTAGGCGCCGGGGGCGATCGCGTTGACCTGGATCCCCTTGCCGGCCCACTCGCCGGCCAGCGCCTTGGTCATCTGCAGCACCGCGCCCTTCGACGACGAGTACGCGACCAGCGTCGGCTTGCCGAGGATCCCCGAGGTCGAGGCGATGTTGATCACCTTGCCGGAGCCCTGGGCCAGGAAGTGCTCGCCGGCCGCGCGGGCCAGCGTGACCGGAGCGAAGACGTTGACCGCGAAGACCTCGTCCCAGACGTCGTCTCCGAGATCCGTGAACCGGCCCGCCGGGGCGATCCCCGCGTTGTTGACGACGACGTCGATCCGGCCGAACGCCTCGATCGCCTTCGCGGGCAGGGCCGCGACCTGCTCGCGGTCCTTCATGTCGCAGGTGACGGCGACGACCGAGCCCTCGGGGCTCTCGGCGACCAGGCTCTCCAGCGCCTCGGTGGTGCGGGCGACGGCCAGCACCTTGGCGCCCTCGGCGACGAGCGCCGTGACAGACGAGCGGCCCAGCCCGCGGCTGGCGCCGGTGACGATCGCGACGCGACCTTCGAGTTGCAGATCCATCACTTGGCCTCCGTGGTCTTCAGGGTGTCGGCGACGAGCTCGCGCGAGATGCCCAGCCGGAGCACCTGCGAGCCGCCCTCGTAGATCCGCATCGGCCGCGCCTGGCGGGTCAGCAGCTCGATCTTCGAGTCCTTGATCAAGCCCCAGCGGCCCATGATCTGGACCGCGCGGTCGACGATCTTGCCGGCGCTCTCGCTGGCGAACAGCTTGGCCGCGGACGAGTGGTGCAACGCGGCGGCGGGATCCTGGCGGGCGCGGGACGCGGCGGCGTAGGTCAGCAGCCGCGCGGCTTCCAGCTCGGTCCACGAGTCGGCGAGCATCTCGGCGATCGCGCCCTGGCGGGCCAGCGGCTTGCCGAACTGGATCCGGGTGCCGGCGTGGCGGGCGGCTTCGCGCAGCGCGGCCTCGGCCAGCCCCAGCGACGCCCCGGCGACCGACACGCGGAAGATCGCCAGCGTGGCGAGCGCCAGGTCGAAGCCCTTGCCGCGGACCCCGACGATGTCGTCGGCCGAGATCCGGACGTTCTCGAACTTCAGGTCGGCGAGCACGTGCGGCGCCGCGATCTCGGGCGTCGGCAGGAAGCTCAGGCCCTCGGCGTCGCCGCGGACGAAGACCATCGTGTGGCCGTCGCCGTCGCGGGCGAGGCAGTTGTAGAACGCGGCCGCGCCGCCGTTGGAGATGAACGCCTTCTCGCCGTTGAGGACGAAGCCGTCACCATCGGGGACGATCTCGGTGGTGATGTTCTTCAGGTCCGACCCGGCGATCGGCTCGGTCAGCCCGATCGCGGCGAGCGCCTCGCCGGTGGCGACCTTCGGCAGCCACTCCTGCTGGTACTCGGGCTTGCCGCCGCGGGTCAGCGAGTAGCTGCCGATCCCCTGCAGCGCGAACAGCGAGTCGGCGTGCGAGGAGGTCGCCATCAGGATCTCGCGGACCAGCGCGATCGCCAGCGGGTCGAGCTGCTCGTCGCGGCCGCCGTACTGCTTCGGCACCAGCAGCTCGAACAGCTTCGAGTCGCGCATGATCCTCAGCACGTCCTCGTGGACGACGCTCATCGCGTCGGCCTCGAGCGCGAACGGCTCGACCTGGGCCGCGACGGCGCGGGCCTCGGCCTGCAGCTCGCGGTAGTGGGGGGAGAGTTCGAAGTCCGTCATCGCTCAGATCCGTTCGATCAGGGTTGCCGTGCCGAGGCCGCCGCCACAGCACATCGTGACGAGGCCGTAGCGACCGTCCAGGTCCTCGAGCTCGTGCAGCAGGGTCGTCATCAGCCGGGCGCCGGTCGCGCCGAGCGGGTGGCCGAGCGCGATCGCGCCGCCGCGCGGGTTGACGCGCTCGGGGTCGGCGTCGAGCTCGCGCATCCACGCCAGGCCGACGGACGCGAACGCCTCGTTGATCTCGATCACGTCGATCTGGTCGATCGTCAGGCCGTTGCGCGCGAGGATCTTCTTCGTCGCCGGAATCGGGCCGGTCAGCATCGTGACCGGGTCGACGCCGAGCACGACCTGGTCGACGATCCGCGCGCGCGACCTCTGGCCCAGCTCGTCGGCCTTCTCGCGCGTCATCAGCAGCAGCGCGGAGGCGCCGTCGGAGATCTGCGACGAGTTGCCCGCGGTCACGCGCCCGTTCTCGGGGCGGAAGACCGTCTTCAGCCCGCCGAGGCTCTCCAAACTGGTCGTCGGCCGGATCCCCTGGTCGGCGGTGACGGTGCCGTCCGTGGGCGTCTCGACCGGCAGGATCTCGCGGGAGAACGCGCCGCTCTCGGTGGCGGCCTGGGCGCGCTGGTGCGAGCGCAGCGCGAAGGCGTCCATCTCGTCGCGGGTGATCTCCCACCGGTCGGCGATCAGCTCGGCGCCTTCGCCCTGCGGGACGAGCGGCCAGCGGTCGAGCAGCTCCTGGGTCTGGCCGCTGCCGTAGTCGCGCTGCGTCGCGGCCGTCACCGGGAAGCCGACCCGGCCCATGTGCTCGACGCCACCGGCGACGACGACGTCGTCGATTCCCGCCGCGATCTGCAGCGCCGCGATGTGGACGGCCTGCTGGCCCGACCCGCAGCGGATGTCGACCGTGGTCGCGCCGGTGGTCTCGGGCAGGCCCTTCTGCAGCCAGGCGTTGCGGGTGATTCCCGTCGCCTGCTCGCCCACCTGGTACACGCAACCGGCGACCGCGTTGTCGACGAGCTTCGGGTCGATCCCCGCCCGGTCGAGCAGGCCGACGTAGGCCCGACCGAGCAGGTCGGCCGGGTGGATCTCGCGGAAGACGCCCTTCTCCTTGTGGCCGCGACCGACCGGGGTGCGGACGGCTTCGACGATGACGGTTTCGCGGCCCTGCAGGCTCATGCGTTCTCCTTGGGGTCGAGACCGAGCAGGCGGGCGAAGTTGCCGCCGAGGATCGCGTCGGTATCGGTGTCGGACAGGCCGAGCGCGCGGATCGCCGCGATCTCGGCCTCGGGGTCGGCCATCGGCCAGTCGGTGGCGAAGACGACGCGCTCGGCGCCGTGGCGCTCGATCGCGGCGCGGACCTGCTTCGGGTCGAGCGTCGCGACGCTCGGCACCCACGAGGTGTCGATGTAGACGTCGAGGCCGTGGACCTCGGCCATCGCCTCGTCCCAGGCGTTGAAGCCGCCGAAGTGCGCGGCGATGATGTCGAGCTTCGGGAACGCCGTGTTGATCTCGCGGATCATCTTCGGCGTGGCGAGCGCGCCCTTCGGGTCGCCGGGAAACTCCGGACCGACGTGGAACAGCGCGGGGAACTCGCCCTCGAGCGCGGCGAGCACGTCCCACAGCTTGGGGTCGTCCAGCGCGTAGCCCTGGAACAGCGGATGGAGCTTGACGCCCTTCAACCCGTTCTCGCGCAGGCTGTCGACGTTCTCCTCGGGCGTGCGCCCGGGGTGGACGCTGCCGAAGCCGATGAACCACTCGGGGTCGAGCCCGCCGACGAAGCGGTTGGCGGACTCCAGGCGCTCGGGCACGTCGGCGACGGCCAGGCAGACGCCCTTGTCGATGCCGGCGCGGCGGAACGTCTCGATCGCGGACGCGGTGGTGCCGTCGCCGAACCGCTTGAGACCCTCGCTCGGGGACCCCAGGGCGATCTTGGCGATCTTGTCCGGCCAGACGTGCACGTGCCCGTCGATGATCATCGTGGTTGTTCTCCCCGCTCGCTTGCGCTTCGTGGCGGGCGTCGAGCCCACCGCCGTCGGTCGAGTATAAGGATTATATCGGGAAGATTCCAGGGGCTCAGGCTCTTCCGGTTCCCGTAACGGCCGCTACGGATGCGAGACTTCGCCGGATGTCGGGGAGCACACAGAATCGCCCGCGGTCCCGAGGACGGGACGGACTACGCCCACAGAAGACGGCGGCGCTGCTCGCCCAGCGGATCGTCGGGGAGATCACCGACGGCGGACTGCAGCAGGGCGCGCCGCTGCCGCCCGAGAAGACGATGCTCGAGGAGTACGGGGTTGCGCGGGGCACGTTGCGTGAGGCGCTGCGGTTCCTGGAGATCCAGGGCGTGATCACGATCAAGACCGGTCCCGGCGGCGGGCCGGTCGTCAACCGCCCGGGCTCGCGCCACCTGGCGAGCATCATCGCGATGATGCTCCAGCTCGACCAGGCCTCGTTCCGGACGGTGCTCGAGGCGCGCGTGGTGCTGGAGCCCGAGCTGGCCCGCCGGGCCGCGGCGCGGGTCACCGACGAGCAGGCCGAGCTGCTGCACCAGTCGGTCGTGCGGATGCGCGAGACGCTCGACGACGAGCACGCGTTCGTCGAGGAGAACGCGGTCTTCCACGAGACGATCGCCGAGATCGCCGGCAACCCGGTCTTCACGATGGTGCTCGCGTCGCTGACCTGGATCTGCGACGGCACGCCGCTCGGGGTCCAGTACCCGATGGCCTCGCGCGAGGCGGTCGTCGCCGAGCACCACCGGATCCACCGCGCGATCGCCAGCGGCGACGTCGAGCGGGCGGGGGCGGCGATGGCGGTCCACATGGGTGACTTCGCGGCGTACCTCGAGGCGCGGTTCCCGCAGGTGCTCGACGCCCCGCTGCGCTGGGACCAGGTCGACCCCTAGAACCACGTAACGGGTCTCGGACCGCACGGCTTACCGGGGCATGTTGCGTATCAGCGGGCGTCTGAGCGTCTCGCAGCAATGTGTTCAGCCCGATCGGCATGGAACACTGGCGAAGACGCTGTGGCGGTTTCCGTCCGGCAGGGTCTTATGCGTGGGAGATGTTTTGCCGTTCGACACCAGCCTCATCACCGGCCGCGAGGATGATCGCGTCGATCACAAGGTCGACGCGTCTTCGACCCTGAAGATCGTTCACGACATCGGCGCGTTCGCCAACACCCACGGAGGATGGGTGATCGTCGGAGTCGAGGACGACGGAACTGTCGTCGGGATCAAGGACTTCCAGACCGCGGAAGCCGCTATCACCCAGGCATCGATGGCACGTACCGATCCGCCGATGACCCCGCGGATCTTCTCGAAGATGTACGAAGGCAAGAGGTGTTGATCGTTGAGGTGTCGCCGTGGGAGGGCGTAGAGCCTCTCGAGATCAAGCCGGCCAAAGGTAAGGATGAATGGGTGGTCTATGAGCGGCTGGGGTCCGTCTCGTGCCCCGTCAAGGACGCAGCACGGGTCGAGCGTATGCGGCAGGAGCGGCGGGCAACAGCACGCTCGACCAGTTGACCGCGGACGTCGGCCTGGACGCGTTGGAGATGGACTTGGCCAAGGTCAAGTTCGAGTCGGCTGGACTTGACCTCGACGATGCGCTCCTTCAAAGCGCGGGGATCGTCCGGCTCCAGAACGGGACGTTGCGACCCACCAACACCGGGGTTCTGCTCTTCGGGAAGGACCCCCAGGCATTGTTCCCGGATGCCTACATGCGCTGTGGTCGGTATCGCACGAACAGCAAGGACACCCGGATCGCGTCAAGAGATCTTGAGAAGGGGCCTCTGATTCGGATCCTCGATGATACGTCGAACAGACCGGTAGCGCTTGGGATAAAGCTCTCGCCGTTCAGGCCGAGTTCGGATACCCACTGCCGAGCTGGAAGGAGCTCGGCAGTCAGGTTCGCGTCACCATTCCCATACACCCGGCTGCTCTGGGCGAGGCTGCGAACACCACCTTCCGAGGAGCGAGCGACGATGCGGCGCCGGTCGAGAGCGTCGAGTCGACCGACGAGAACCACGTCATGGTGGTCCCGACGCGGACCCGCGCTCGCGAGTCGTCCCAGGCACGTCTCCAGCAGATCCTCAACTTCGTCGGCGACGACGAGCGTAGCCCTGCCCAGATTCGGGACGCGTTGTTGCTCTCGCCCCGCACCGTGCGGCGGTACATCGGGCAACTTGAACGGGAGGGGCTACTCGTACCGAACGACGAGGCTCCACAAAGCCCTGCCCGGCGCTACCGCCGCGCGCAGTAGCGGCGCGCAGTATTCACTACTAGGCCGTTGCTAGGCCATAGCGTCTGTGGCCTAGCTTATGGCCTAGTAGCTAGGCCATTTGTCCGCTATGGCCGTGTTGCCCAAGCCGCAAGCTCGCGGTGGAGTGGCGCTACTAGGTCACAGGGTCGCTCGCGAAGCGAAGTCACCGAGGAGATTCTGATGACGTGACCGCCACGCCGCTACCGGTGCGTCCAGGTCGGGTCGCGCTTGTCGACGAAGGCCGACAGGCCTTCGCGGGCGTCGTCCGAGGCGAAGGCCATCGCGAACGCCCGGCGCTCGCCGTCGATCCCGGCCCGCAGCGGGGTCTCGAACGCGGCGTTGATCGTCTCCTTGGCCAGCCGCTGCGCGACGGCGGGACGGCCGGCGATCTTCTGCGCCAGCTCCAGCGCGGTTGCACGCCACTCGTCCGCGCCGACCACGCGCGAGACGAGGCCCATCGCGGCGGCTTCCTGCGCGTCGAGCAGCCGCCCGGTGAGGACCATGTCCATCGCCACCGCCTTGCCGATCGCGCGCGGCAGCATTTGGGTGCCACCGGCGCCGGGGATCAGGCCGAGCTGCGTCTCGGGCAGGCCGAACCGCGCCGTCTCGGAGGCCACGATCACGTCGGAGATCATCGCCAGCTCCGCGCCGCCGCCGAGGCAGAAGCCCGAGACCGCGGCGACCGTGGGGGTGCGGATCCGGCGGACCGCCTCCCACAGCAGCGCGCGGTCGCCGTCGTAGATCTCGGTCGCGGTCCGCTCCCGCAGCGCCCGGACGTCGGCGCCGGAGGCGAAGACCTTGTCGGCGCCGGCCACCACGATCGCCCGGATCGCCTGGTCGCGATCGGCCGTTTCGAGCTGCTGGACGAGCTCGGAGAGCACCGGGTCGCTGAGCGCGTTGCGCTGGCTGAGGTTGTCGATCGTCAGGACGACGACGGCGTCGTGCTGCTCACGGCGGACGGCGGTGGTGGTCACGGGCTCTCCTGGACAGACGGCGGAGTTCAGGATAATAGTAGTCACCAGACGTGAGTTCCCCCGCGGATCGTCTGCGTCGTAGAGTCCCGGCGATGCCGCGACCACCCCACGCCCGGCGACGCAGCGCGATCGTCGTCGCCGTCGTCCTGATCGCCGCCGCCCTCGCGGGTTGCGGCGACGACGAGGCGCCGGCGTCCGCCGGGACGTTCTCTCCGACGACGCCCGCCACGCTGTCGGTCGCGGTCGACGAGGTCCCGCGACCCGGCTTCTGGCTCGGCACGCCTACGGCGCCGACCGGCGGCTTCGAGCACGGTCTGGCCCGCGCGCTGGCGACCCGACTCGGACTCGACCGGCTGCGGATCGTGATCGTGCCGTTCGAGCGGATCGTCCGCGGGGACCTCGGCGGCGCCGACGTCGCGATCTCGGACGTCTCGGCGACGGACGGACGCCGGCGCCACGTCGACTTCTCGGCGCCGTACCTGCCGGCGGTGCCGGCGGTCCTGACCACCGCCGGTCGCGAGGTCCGCGACGTCCACGGCGCCCGCGAGCTGCGCTGGGCGGTCCAGGGCGGCACCACGCTCGCGTCCGCGCTCGACCGGCGAATTCGGCCCGAGCATGACGTCGCGGTCCGGGCCACCGAGGACGCGGTGATCGCGGAGCTGACGAGCGGCGCGGTCGAAGCCGTCATGCTCGACCTGCCGGTGGCCCTCGCCTACGCCCGCGCGTCGAACGGCCGACTGGAGGTCGCCGCGCAGCTTCCGGGCGACGAGCATCTCGCGGTCGTCCTGCCGAAGGGTTCCGGCAACCGGATCGCCGTCGACTCGGCCCTGCGCGCACTGGACGCCAACGGCACCATGCGCGAGCTCGCCGAGCGCTGGCTCGGCACCGATTTCCAGAACGGCCAGGTCGACGACGTCGTGGCCCTCAGAACCACGGGATGACGATGAGCACACCGGTACTGGCAGGGATCCTCAGCCTGGAAGCTCCGCACGGACCTCCGTGGGAGTTCTTCGTCGTCTTCGCGGTGCTGCTGCTCGGCCCGGTGCTGATGCAGCGGGCGGCGCTGCCCGGACTGGTCGGCCTGCTGCTCGGCGGCTACGCGATCGGGCCGCACGGGTTCGGCTGGATCGGCGCAGGCAACACGACGATCCCCGAGCTGGGCCAGCTCGGCCTGCTCTACCTGATGTTCGTGGCCGGGGTCGAGCTCGATCTCAACCTGCTCAGGCGGTTCCGCAACCGGGCGATCGGCTTCGGACTGCTGACCTTCACGTTCCCGATGCTCTTCGGCGCCGCGGTCGGCTTCGCGCTGGGTTGGGGTCTGGCGGCGGCGCTGCTGCTCGGCTCGATGCTCGCCTCGCACACGCTGCTGGTGTACCCGATCGTCCGCAACGCCCGACTCGCGGGCAATCCCGCCGCGGCCAGTGTCGTCGGCGCGACGGTGCTCGCCGACACGCTGTCGCTGGTGGTGCTGGCCGCGGTCGCCGGGTCGGTCCAGGGCGGCGGCTCGCTGGGTGAGCTGATCGCCCAGATCGGGATCGGCCTGGTCGGCCTGCTCGCGTTCTGCTTCCTCGTGTTGCCGCGGGTCGCTCGGCTGGCGTTCGACCGGCTCGGGACCGAGCGGACCGTCCGCTACGTGGTTGCGCTGACCGCGCTGCTGTCGGCGGCCACCGTCGCCGAGGTGCTCCAGATCGAGGGGATCGTCGGAGCGTTCTTCGCCGGGCTCGCGCTCAACCGCCTGGTTCCCAACGAGGGGCCGCTGATGGAGCGGATCGACTTCTTCGGCGGGGCGATCTTCATCCCGGTCTTCCTGGTCTCGGTCGGCCTGATCCTCGATCCGGCGGTGATGATCCAGCCGGAGACCCTCGGAATCGCCGCGCTGCTCACGGTCGCCTGCCTGGGCGGCAAGGGGCTCGCGGCGCTGCTCGCCCGCCCGCTGCTGGGGTTCACCCGCGGCGAGGTCGCGCTGGCCTTCGCGCTGAGCACGCCGCAGGCCGCGGCGACCCTGGCGACGGTGATGGTCGGCTTGCAGATCGGACTGTTCAGCACCACGGTGGTCAACGCCACGCTCGTGCTGATCCTGGTCAGCGTGATCGTCTCGACGGTGGTCGCGACGCGGGCGGTCCAGGTCGTCCCGCCGACGGTCGGCCGGCGGCCGCTCGGCGCCCGCGTGGCGGCGGCCTTCCACCACGCCGAGGACGCACGGGACGCGCTGCGGCGCGCGGCGGCCCTGGCGGAGCGGGACGGCGGCGTGGTCCAGCCGGTGCTGGTCCGGTTGGAGTCCGACGAGCCGGTCGACGGGATCGAGGACCGGGTGCGGGCGATCGCTCTGCAGGTCGGGGTCGATGGCGAGCTGGCGACCGTCGTCGAGCGCTCGCTGCTCCACGGCGCGATCCACGCCGGGCTGGCGGCCGACGCCTCGCTGGTGCTGATCGCGGGGGCGGCGGGGGACGCGACCGACGGCGACCCGGCGACCGTCGCGGCGATCGACGACGGACGCGTGGCGTTCGTCGACGCTCGCGAGCGGGACGACGTCGAAGCGGCGCCGGACGAGCAGGACCGGATGGTCGTGGTGCTGCTGCGGGCGGCGGGTCCGGCGGTGCGCGACGAGGTGGCGATGCCGGCCTAGTCGGTCGCGGCCGGGCCGACGCCGCGCGGCGTCGCGGCATGGCGGAAACCCTGTATCTACGGCGTCTTCCGCAAGATGGCGGGAACCAACCATCTGCAGTGAGGGGAACCGATTAGACGGTTTCGTCTGCGAAAATTCCGCCCCGTGAGCACCGTTCCCGCCACCGATCTAGACGCCATCCTCGAGTCGGTCGAGGATCGCAATCCGGGGGAGCTGGAGTTCCATCAGGCGGTCCACGAGGTGCTCGCGCCGCTCGGTCCGGTGCTCGAGGCGCACCCCGAGTACTCGCGGGCCCGGATCCTCGAGCGGATCGTCGAGCCGGAGCGCCAGATCATGTTCCGCGTGCCGTGGGTCGACGACCACGGCGAGATCCACGTGCAGCGGGCGATGCGGGTGCAGTTCAACTCCGCGCTCGGCCCCTACAAGGGCGGCCTGCGGTTCCATGCCGGGCTGTCGCTCGGCACCGTCAAGTTCCTCGGCTTCGAGCAGATCTTCAAGAACGCGCTGACCGGTCAGGGCATCGGCGGTGGCAAGGGCGGCTCGGACTTCGACCCCAAGGGCCGCTCTGACGCCGAGGTGATGCGGTTCTGCCAGTCGCTGATGACCGAGATGTACCGCCACATCGGCCCGGACATCGACGTTCCGGCCGGCGACCAGGGCGTCGGCGGCCGCGAGATCGGCTACATGTACGGCCAGTACAAGCGGATCGTCGGCGCGTCCGAGGCCGGGGCGATCACCGGCAAGGGCGTCGGCTGGGGCGGGGCGCAGGTCCGCACCGAGGCGACCGGCTACGGCCTCGTCTACTTCGTGCAGGAGATGCTGGCCCACGAGGACGACGACCTCCACGGCAAGACCGTCGTCGTCTCCGGCGCCGGCAACGTCTCGCTGTTCGCGATCGAGCAGGCCAACAAGCTCGGCGCCACCTGCGTCGCCTGCTCGGACTCGTCGGGCACGCTGCACGATCCGGACGGCTTCGACCTGGAGCTGCTGAAGACGATCAAGCTCGTCGAGCGCGGCTCGCTGGCCGAGTACCCGGGCCGGCGGCGCGGCGCGGCCACGCTGACGCCCGGCGCGACGCCGTGGGGCATCGCCTGCGACATCGCGCTGCCGTGCGCGACGCAGAACGAGCTCGACGAGGAGGACGCCCAGGCGCTGGTCGCCAACGGCGTCCAGGTGGTCGCCGAGGGCGCGAACATGCCGTGCACCGACGAGGCGGTGGCGGTCTTCCAGGCCGATCCGAACGTCGCCTACGCGCCCGGCAAGGCCGCCAACGCGGGGGGCGTCGCCGTCAGCGCGTTCGAGATGGCCCAGAACGCCGCGCGGATCCGCTGGTCGTTCGCCGACTCCGACGAGCGGCTGCGCGCGGTGATGCGCCAGATCCACGAGACCTGCCGCAAGACCGCGGCGCGCCACGGCTTCGAGGGCGACTACGTGGCGGGCGCGAACATCGCCGGCTTCACGACCGTCGCCGACGCGATGCTCGCGCAGGGCGTCGTCTGATCGTTCCCCCGCCCGCCCCGCCGGGCGGGCCAGGGCGCCGCTGGCGGGCGGGCGAGCGGTCGCCCGGCGAGTAGGAGAGACTGCGCGACGATGAACTTCGCACGCGACGTCGTGGCCGCGCGGGACCCGGGCGATCCCGCCCTGATCGAGTTGCGCCGCGACGGCGGACGGCGGACGTGGAGCTTCGCCGAGGTCGACGCGGCGAGCGCGGCCCTGGCGGGCCGGCTCGTCGCCCGCGGCGTGCGGCGCGGCGACGTCGTGATGACGCTGGTCGGAAACCGCCCCGAGTGGGTGCTGACGATGGTGGCCTGCTTCCGGATCGGTGCGGTGGCGCTGCCGTGCAACGAGCAGCTTCGGGCCAAGGACCTGCGGCTGCGGCTCGACGTGGCGGACCCGAAGCTGGTCGTCGTCGACGAGCGCAACCGGCCCGAGCTGGACGCCGCGGTCGGCGCACCCACCGCCACCACCAGCGACCGGCCGGAGATCCTGGTCGTCCCCGACGACGCGCTGCTGGTCGGCGACGCCCCGCCGTTCGCCGAGCTCGACGCCGAGGACCCGTGCCTGCTGACGTTCACGTCCGGCACCGAGGGCGACCCGAAGGCCGTCGTCCACGTCCAGCGCTACCTCGACGGGCAGCGGCTGCAGGCCGAGCACTGGCTCGACGCCCGGCCGGGCGACCTGGTCTGGTGCACCGCCGCGAGCGGCTGGAGCAAGTCGGCTCGCAACGTCTTCGTCGCACCGTGGCTGCGCGGGGCCTGCGCGCTGCTCCACGACCAGCGGTTCGACCCGGCGGAGCGGCTGCGGATCCTGGCCGACGAGCGGGTCAACGTGCTCTGCATGGCGCCGACCGAGTACCGGGTCATTGCGAAACGGACGTCGATCGGGTCGTACCCGGACCTGCGCGGGCTGGTCGCCGCGGGCGAGGCGCTGAACCCCGAGGTGCTCGACGTCTGGCGGGCGGCTACGGGCATCGAGATCCGCGACGGCTTCGGCCAGACCGAGACCGGCCAGCTCACCGGCGCGCCGCTCGGCGAGCCGGTGCGACCGGGCTCGATGGGGCGGTCGCTGCCCGGCGTGCGGCTGTGGATCGACGACGGCGAGCTGGTCGTCGACCCCGCGAGCGTGCCGACGTTCTTCCGGGGATACCTCGGCCACGACCCGGCGGTGCGCGACCAACCGTGGCGGACCGGCGACCGCGTGCGCGAGCAGGACGGCTGGCTGTACTTCGAGGGGCGGACCGACGACGTGATCTCGTCGGCCGGGTACCGGATCGGCCCGTTCGAGGTCGAGTCCGCGCTGGTCGCCCACCCAGCGGTCGCCGAGGCCGCGGTGGTCGCGGCGCCCGACGAGGAGCGCGGTCAGATCGTGCGGGCGGTGATCGTGCTGCGCGACGGGATCGCCGCCGACGACGCGCTGATCGTCGCGCTGCAGGAGCACGTCAAGGCGACCACCGCGCCCTACAAGTATCCGCGCCGGATCGATGTGGTGGACGAGCTGCCGAAGACGACCAGCGGCAAGATCCAGCGTGCGGCGCTGCGTCGCGGGGTACGTGCCCGGTGATGCTCACCGTCCGCCGTCCCGATCGCTCCCGAGGCCCAGCGTCACGCTTCCCGCTGCGGCCCCTCCTGCTCCCCGCTCTGCTTGCCCTGGTGGCCGCGCTCGGCCTGGCCGGCGCGCCGGCCGCGTCGGCCAACCTGGTCGGGATCATCGACGATCCCCCGGGCGACAGCAGCGACCCCGCACCGGCCCGCGACCTCCTCGACGCCGCGCTCGCCTACGACCGTCGGCGGGGTGGCCTGACCGGGACGGTGCGGTTCCGGGGCGCGCCGACCTCCGACACCGCGGGCCTGGTCACGCTGTTCGCGGGCAGGCGGACCGCCGAGGGCTGCAACGGCTATCCGGCGCTCGGATTCTCGACCTACACCGATGGCAACTACCCGCGTTGGCACGTCTTCGACGCGCCGGGCGCTACGGGCGTCTACGGCGAGACCCGCAAGAGCGGCGCGCGGACCGCGGTCCAGCAGTTCGAGGCGGTAGACCGGCGGATGGCCGGGAAGCGCCCCGACTGCATGATCGCCACGCTGACCGCGCCCGGCGACGCGAGCATCGTCTACGACTCGACCGGCCCGATCCCGCTCGTCGCCCAGCCGGTGACGCAGATACGCCTGCGGAACGTGCCGAAGCGGATGCCCGCCAACCGCACCAGGCGGATCCGCGTGACGGTCAGCAACGCGGGCGACGCGCCGACCGGCCCCGTGCGGCTGCGCGTCGCGGCGGCCCGCGGACTGCGGGCTGCCCCGAAGACGTCGCGCCTGCGGACGATCGCCCCCGGCAAAAGCCGGACCGTGACCCTGCGCGTCTCGCTGAGCTCCCGAGCCCGTGCCCAGACGCCGCTGAAGCTGACCGCGACCGCGGGCAAGCAGAAGGTCGAGGCCAGCGCCCGCATCGCATTGCAGCGCCCGGCTCGCAAGAACGGATCGGGTGGTGGCGGGTCGGGGTCCGACCGCCCGCCGACGCTCTGCAACCGCTGGATCCCCGACATCTCCGGCGAGACCGGTGGGTCGCTCGGCCTGGTGCCCTGCTGAGTCCGCCGCGGCGCGCTCCGGGACGGGCCCCGCCGCTCGTCGCCGGCTATGCGTTGCCTTGTGCCGGGCCAGTCGGCAGAGGCAACGCGGTCCGGGGCGCGGCTCCCGCCCCGGCGGCTGTGCGCTCCCTCACTCACGGGCTTCGCACCGCGTCCTAATCTCGTTGGTGCATCTCCTCTCTCCCTGATGCTTGACAGCGCCCCGGCCTCTGGCCGGGGCGTTCGTCGTTTCGGGGGAGGCGTCGAACCCGCTTGGGCCCTTACAGCCGCAGCGACACGTTCACGCCACCCAGCCGTCCGCGCGCGACCCCGTCGCGGATCGTCAGGGTGCCGCGGGCGGTCGAGCGGGCGCCGCTGACCCGCAGCGTTCCGGCCCAGCGCTCGCCGAGCACGATCCGGCCGGTCAGGCGCAGGCCCGGAACGTAGCCGTAGTTCCGCAGCTCGAGCACCGCCTGCCCGTCGGCCTCCTTGATCGACGCCGTGCCGGCGCGCAGACCCGGCGCGCGCGGTGACTCCTCGTACAACGAGACCGCAAGACCGGCGTCGCGGATGCTCAACCGGACCGCCCGGGTCGAGCGCCGGGCCTTCGCGCGGGCCGAATCGCCCCGCGGACCGACCGCCGTCAACGAGCGCGGCGGGACCGGCACCAGCGACGGCGCGTCGGGGGTGCGCTTGCCGCGGCAGGCGTTGGTGCTGACCGTCCGGTCCGCCAGGAACCGCTCGAGCGCGTCGCGCGCGCACTCCTGCGCGAACACCGAGTGCCCTTGGTTGGGGATACGCACCACGGTCGAGCGCGGGATCTGCGCCGCGACGGCAACCGCGTCCTCGACCGGGGTGCGGACGTCGTCGAGCCCGTTGAGCACGAGCGTCGGCACGTTCGGCAGCGGCCCGCTCGGCGCGCCGGTGAACGGCGCCCCCGGCCAGACGAGGCAGCCCGCCAGCGCCGGCTGGGTCCGGACGGTCGTTCGCGGCCAGAGGCCGAGCTCGTCCGGGCGGAGCGCGGCGACCGCGCTGTCGAGCGCCGTCCGCCGCTGCTCCGGGGTCGCGGTTGCGGGCCACGGCAACGACGTCTCGGCGCAGGTCGTCGCCGCGTACAGCGCGGCGCTGATCTCGCTCGGATCGTCGTCGTCCTCGTCCTCACCGCCGGCCGCGATCAGCCGCATCAGCAGCGCGGAGTCGCCGTCGAGCGCGGAGCGGACGGCGGCGGGGAACGCGGCGCGCGAGTAGGGGTCGAGATCGCCGCCGTAGAGCAGGCCGGAGACGAGGCCGGGCTGCTTCGGGCCGCCGACCGAGATCGTCTTGACCCGACCCCGGTCGTCGACCGCGCGGCCGCGCAGCGGCTCGGCGTCGAGCTGCGCGGCGAGCTTGCGCGCGTCGCCGACCGGACTGGTGGTGATCCCGCGGCAGGCGCCGTCGGCGCAGAGCTGGCGGACCACCCGCACGGCTCCGGCGTACTCGCTGCGAGCGATCCCGTTGACGCCCTGCGGGCCGACCACCGAGTCGAGCACCAGGCGTTCCACGTGCTGCGGGTAGAGCCGTGCGTAGACCTGGCTCACCCAGGTCCCGTAGGAGGTGCCGCCGAGCGTGATCCGCTTGGCGCCGAGCGCCGCCCGCAGGGCGTCGATATCGGCGGCGCTGTCGGATGAGCGGTAGAACCAGCGTGCGTCGCCGAGCTCGCTCGCGCAGCGACCGAACTGCTGGGTGATCGCTTCGGCCGGGGCCGCGTCGACCGCGTCGCCAGCGATGTCCGCCACCGACAGCGCCGGACAGCGCAGCGCGGTGCGGCCCGTTCCGCGCTGGTCGTAGGAGACGATGTCGTAGCCCGGGGCGAGCGACGCGAACAGCTTGGCGGTGTCGCCGTCCTGGATCCCCGCCTGACCAGGGCCGCCGGCGAGCAGCAGCAGCGGTCCACGGTGGGGCGCCGAGCCGCGCGCCGGGAGCACCCGGACCGGAAGCTCGACGGTTCCCGGCACGACGCCGGTGCGGTCCAGGGGGACCGTCAGCGTCGAGCACATCGTGCGCGGGGCGGCGTCGCGCTCGCACGATGTCGGCGTCAGGGCTGGTTGCTGGGCGTGCGCGGGAAGGGCGGCGGCCAGGGCGGCCACCGTGGACACGGCCACGACGAGCGGGATCGCTCTCATCCTCATGCTGCTCTCTTCGGTTCGAGATGGTCGGCGAACGACGCGGTACGGGCGAGGGCCACGGCGCGTCCGCCGGGCCGAGCCTATCGACGGAGGACCGGTGGATCGCACCACCGCATTCATGCGCGGCCACCCGGGACCGTGGTGACGTTCGTCAGCAGCGGGCCGGCCCGGGTCGGCACGACGCCGGCCCCCGGGCCCCCGCTACGCTTCGTGACCGGCGGTTCGGCACCGAGTCGTCACGATCGCCCGTCCCCGTCGGAGGTCTCACCGTTGCGGAGTCCCTGGTCCCCGTCCCCCTGCCGTGCACCGCTCGCCGGTCGCGTGACGAGGTCCGTGGCGTGACGCCCTTCGGGGTGCCGGCCACCGCGGGAGCCTTCGGGCACCCGCCGGTCGCGATGTCGTTCACCGAGATCCTCACCGACCTCGGGTACTTCGGCGTCGCGATGCTGATGTTCATCGAGACGATCTTCCCGCCGATCCCGTCGGAGGCGGTGCTGCCGCTCGCCGGGTACTTCGCGGAGCGGGGCGAGTTCTCGTTCACGGTCGTGGTGATCGTCGCGACGATCGGATCGGTCACCGGGGCGATGGTGCTCTACGAGCTCGCGCGCCGCGGCGGACGGCCGTTCGCCGACGCCTTCCTGCGGCGGGGCCGGGTCGATCCCGCCCGGCTCGAGCAGGCCGAGCAGTGGTTCATCAAGCGCGGCCCACTCGTGGTGCTCGTCGCTCGGTGCATTCCCGGCGTGCGCAGCGTGATCTCGCTGCCGGCCGGCGTGTTGCGGATGCCGCGTGGGCAGTACCTGTTCTTCACGACGATCGGCTCGCTGCTCTGGAACGTCCTGCTCGTCTGGGCCGGCTTCCTGCTCGGGGCGCGCTGGGAGGAGGTCGGCGAGCTGCTCGGCCCGATCTCCAAGCCGGCGCTGGCGATCGCCGTGCTCGGGGTGGCCGCGTTCGCCGCCTGGCGCTGGCGGGTCGGTCGACGCCGTTCGCGCGAAGCTGCCTGAGTCGTGAGCGCCGAACCGCCCGACGGGACCGCGACCCGCCTGCGCCCGCCGCAGCACCGGGTCGAGCGTCGGGCGATCGGCTGGTGGATGCTGCAGGCCCTCGTCGTGCCCGGCCTGCCGCTGGTCGGCGCGATCGTGGCCTACGCCCTGTGGGAGTCGGCCCGGCCGTGGCTGATTGTCCCGCTGGTGCTCGCCGCGGTCGCCACCGTCGTCGCGATCGTGGTCGAGCCGCTGTGGCGGTACCGCGTGCACCGCTGGGAGACGACCGACGAGGCGGTCTACGCGCTGACCGGCTGGCTGGTGCGCGAGTGGCGGGTCGCGCCGCTGTCGCGGGTCCAGACCGTCGACGCGATCCAGGGGCCGGTCGAGCAGCTCCTGAAGCTCTCGACGCTGCGGGTCACCACGGCGTCGTCGAGCGGCGCGATCGAGATCGGCGGCCTGGACAAGCAGACGGCGGACCGCGTGGCGGCGGAGCTCACCCGGGTCGCGCAGCGGACGCCGGGCGACGCGACGTGAGCGAGGGGGACCGGACGACGCATCCCGCGGGAGAGCGGTTCTTCCGGCCCGCGCCGGCGCCGCCGCTCCCCGAGGAGCCGGCGGACCGCTGGAAGCGGCTGAGCTCCCGGGTCGTCTGGGTCGATCTGGTCCAGGTCGTCGTCGCCCTGCTGCCCGCGGGGATCGCGTTCGCGATCGGGATCGATCCCGAGGGTGGCGGGCTGTGGCCCCTGCTCGGCATCGCGGTCTTCGGCGTCCTCGGCGCCGTCATCGACGCGACCCGCTGGCTGTTCACCCGCTACCGCGTGACCGAGACCCACGTCGAGCTGCGCACCGGCGTGCTGTTCCGCGTTCACCGCTCGATCCAGCGCGACCGGATTCGTAGCGTCGACGCCGAGGCCAAGCTGCGGCACCGGCTGGCGGCGCTGCGGGTCCTGGAGATCGGTGCCGGTCAGCAGTCGGCCGCCCGCGAGTCGGCGCTCAAGCTCGACGCGCTCGGTCGCGCCGACGCCTACGCGCTGCGGCACGAGCTACTCGACCCGGACGCGCGGGCCGCGGCGGAGGACGCGATCGGTGAGGACGCGGACGATGTCGAGGGGCGGGTCGCCGCTCCCGATACGGCCGGCAGCCGGGAACCGCTCGCCGACGCAGAGCCGGACGCGGACGAACAGCCGATCGCGGTCTTCTGGCGGTTCGACCCTCGCTGGGTCGTCTTCCACGTGCTCAGCGTCTGGTCCTACGTCGTCGTGCTCGGCATCGGCTGGGGCGCGAACTTCTTCCTCGGGACCTTCGGGATCGACCTCGTCGAGGTCGTCTCCGGGCTGCTCGACTGGGACGCGATCGGCACGGCGGGGACGGTGGCGATCGGCTTCGTCGCGGCGACGATCGGCGGGATGCTCGCGCTGGCGGTCGCCTTCTTCACCGAGTACTGGGGCTACGAGCTGGCGCGGGTCCGCGGTAGGACGACCACCGATCCCGAAGCAGGTTCCAAGGAGGGCACCCTGCTGCGCACCCGCCGCGGCCTGTTCACCACCCGCGAGGTCAACCGGGCCGAGCACCGGATCCGCGGCGTCCGGCTGTCCGAACCGCTGCTCTGGCGCTGGATCGGCGCGACCGACACCACGGTGATCACGACGGGACTCAGCCTGTGGGCGATCGACCAGCCGACGGCGATCCTGCCACGGGGGCCGATCGCGGTCCACCGGAGGATCGCCGCCGAGGTGCTCGACCCCGACCACGCGCCGCTCGCGGCGGACCTGGCGACGCACCCCCGTGCGGCGCTGCGTCGACGGTTGTGGTGGGCGACGCTGCTGACCCTCACGGTCGCGGCGATCCTGGTCTGGTTGCTCGTGACCGACGTGGTCCCGGCGGTCGCGCTGGCCGGACTCGCGATCCTCTGGCCGCTGGCGCTCGTCGGCGGGCTGGTCGCCTACCGCGCGCTCGGCCACGCGATCGTCGGCCCGTACCTGGTAGCCCGCTCGGGGCTGACGAGCCGGGCGACGACGGTGCTGCGGCGGGACGCGGTCAGCACGATCGTGGTGCGCGAGTCGCTGTTCCAGCGGCGGCTCGGCCTGCGGACCGTGGCGACGATGACCGCGGCGGGGGCCGGCAGGTACCAGGTGCCCGACCTGACCCGCGACGACGCGCTGCGTTTCGCCGCGGATGCCGCGCCGGGCCTGCTCGACCCGTTCCTGGAGATGTGAACGTCGGGAGTGCGCAGGCTCACAAACGGGTCCGCGACGCCGCCCTAATCTCGTTGGTGCATCTCTTCTCTCTCCCTGATGCTCGACGCGCCCCGGCCTCTGGTCGGGGCGCTCGTCGTTTCGGAGGTCGGTGGGCACCGTGGGCCGAGGGACGCAGATCCATGGCCCAGACAAGCTTCGTGCTCTAGCCTTATGCGGCTATGAGTACTCGCCTCCTGTCTCCTCCGCGGGCGGTGCCGCTGCTCGCGGTCGCCGTTCTGCTGGCCGCGCTCGCGCTGATCACGCCTCCTCCCGCCGCCGCGGCGGAGCGTCCATCCCGGCTCTACGCCTGCGTGACGCAGGCCTACAAGACGCTCAACCTCAGCACGAAGCGGGCCCGCTGCCCGCGCGGCGAGCGCAAGATCTCGTGGAGCGCGGGCGGGGAGCGTGGCAAACGGGGCCCGCGCGGCGCCCGCGGACTCCAGGGCGTGACCGGATCCGCCGGGGCGCCGGGTGCCGTCGGTGTCACGGGCGCCACCGGGGCCGTCGGTGCGACCGGCGCCCAGGGCGCCCCGGGCGAACGGGGCTCCGCCGGCCCGTCCGGTCCCGCCGGCGCGCAGGGCCCCGTCGGTCCGGCCGGTTCGCCCGACACCCCCGACGACGTCCTCGCCAAGCTGCTCCAGGTCGACGGTCCCGGTTCGGGCCTCGACAGCGAGTACTTCGGTGGCCTGGCCGTCGACGTCTTCCAGAAGCGGGTCACCGGGACCTGCGCGGCGGGCAGCGCAATCCGCGAGGTCGCCGAGGACGGCACCGTCGAATGCCAGTCGACCGCGGTCGAGGTGCCGCTGGCGTTGACCGTCCCGGCGGACGAGCCGCAGCACAACGCCCTGAACATCGAGCTCCCCAACACCTCGGGAAGCCGGGGCGTCAACGTCCAGCACAACGGCGTCGGCCCGGGGGTCTTCGCCAACACGATCGGGGGGAACTCGATCTGGGGCATCACCGGGTCGATCTCGTCGGCCGCCGTGATCGGCGACTCGAGCAGCGGCGAGGCCGTCGTCGCCCGCCAGAACGGCGCGATCTGCGAGCAGAACATCGGCAAGTGCAACGGGATCGGTGCGCTCGTCGGGCGGCACGACGGCCAGGGCGGCTACGGCGTGCGCGGCTTCGTGACGGACCCGAACGGGGCGATCGGCGTGCTCGGCCAGGCCGGCATCAGCGGCGGTACGGGCACGGGCGTCCGCGGCGAGAACGTCAACGCCGCGAACGCCGGCAACGCCGTCGAGGGCGTTACCAACGGGCAGGGGGCCGGGATCTTCGGGCAGGGACCGAACCTGGCGGGCCTGTTCAACGGCGACGTCCAGATCAACGGCGACCTGACCGTCACCGGCACCACCAACGGCTTCACGGTCGACGATCCCCGGTCGCCGACGACCCAGTCACTGACCCACACGCCGGTCCAGACCGACGAGCTGACGGTCGAGTACTCCGGCAACGTGACCACCGACGCCGAGGGGCGCGCAACGGTGCACCTGCCGGACTACGCGACGACGCTCGGCACGGACTGGCGCTACCAGCTCACGCCGATCGGCCGGTTCGGTCAAGTGATCGTCGAGCGCGAGGTCGACGCGGCCGGCAGCTTCGTCGTGCGCAGCGAGACGGGCGACACCAAGGTCTCGTGGGCGGTGACCGGCGTGCGGCACGACCCCGAGGCGACGAGCAGCGCGCTGCAGGTCGAGACGCAGAAGACCGGGGCCGACCGCGGACGCTACGCCGATCCGTCGCACTACGGCGCCCCGGCCACGCGCTCGCTCGCGCGCCGCGTGGCGCCGACCACCGAGCAGCCGGGCGCGGCTTCGCGTCCGAAGCTGGCGTCGGAGCGGTAGACCGGGCCGACCGAGCCACGCGCTGCACGGTCGCCCGGTCGGGCTGGCGGTGCAGCGCGTGACGCGGTAGCCGCGCTCGACGCCGCACGGCCGACCCACGACCTTCCCCGCGCAGCGCCTGACCCGATATCCACGCGGCACGGCCGGAACCGCCGCTGCAAACCGTGCGTGACGCGGGGGACATCCCGAGGGTGCTTCGGGGTGATCCCCCATGGTCCGGGCCGCCCCGGCGACCGACACTGGGACCATGCTGCCGATCCCCGGGTACTTCCGCCGACCGATCTCGCCGGCCGAGCGTCGCCGCGCGATCCTCGTCCTGCTGGGAGGTGACCTGATCGATCAGCGGCCGTCGCGCGATCAGCCCTCCGACGACTCCGCGTCGAGGGTGTCGGGTCGGCCGCTGAGACCGGCCACCGCGGTGACGATCTCGTCCGGACCGCCGACGACCTCGAAGGTCCGGCCGACCGTCGACGGGTCGTCGAGCACCGCCAGCAGCGTCGCGGCGACGTCCTCGCGGGGGATCGCGCCGCGCTCGACGTGCCGGGCGGCGTGGATCCGCCCGTGTCCCGGCTCGTCGGTGAGCATCCCCGGACGCACGATCGTGTAGTGCAGGCCGCTGGCCCGGACGTCCGCATCGGCCTGGGCCTTGGCCTGCAGGTACACGCTCATCGGGTCCGCGTCGTCGGTCGGCGGATCGTCGGTGCCGATCGACGAGACGACGACGAGCCGGTCGACGCCGGCGTGCCGGCAGGCGTCGATCGCCTTGACCACGCCGCCGTGGTCGACCGACCACTTGCGCTCGGCGGGCTGTCCGGGCCCGGAGCCGGCGGCGAAGACGACCGCGCTCGCGTCGCGCAGGGCGCCCGCCAACGACTGGCCGGTCGTCTCGGGGTCCTCGATGTCGGCCAGGACCGGCTCGATGCCGTCGGCGCGCAGCTCGTCCGCCTGGTCCGGGTTGCGGATCACCCCGCGGGCGACATCGCCGCGGGCCGCGAGCAGCGCTCCCAGCTTGCGGGCGATCTGCCCGTGTCCTCCGACGATCACGATCTCCATGCGTTCGACGCTAACGAACCGGTCTTCCCGGCCAGTGAGGCGCCGTCCTCAGCTCACGCAGGACCGGAAGGTCGCGCGCCGAGCCCGCGTACGCGGGCTGAGCACTCATGCGCGCCGCGCGCGTAGCGCCGCCCGCTCCTGCTCGGGCAGCTTCGCGCTGGCGTAGCGCAGCGTCACCGCCGGCATCGTCGCGGCGTGCTCACGGAGGAACGCGGTCAGGCGGTCCTCGTCGACCAGGCCGATCTCGCGCAGCGCCACGCCGACCGAGGTGTTGACGAGCTTCTCGGGATCGTGGAGCAATCGCTCGGCCAGCGCGAGCGCGTCCTCGACGTCGCCCTGGCGGATCATCCAGAACGCCGCGGTGATCGCGGTCCGGCGCTCCCAGGCGTTCGACGACGCCGCCAGCGCGAACAGCGGGTCCCGGGGCTTGTCGAGCAGGTACCAGCCGACGACCCGAGGCGCCGCGCGGTCGACGAAGTCCCAGGCGTCGATCCGGTCGTGACGACCCAGGTACAGGTCGTACAGCTCGCGCCGCTCGTCGTCGGTGATCGTTCGGCGGCGGGCCCGGAAGTCGAGGATGCTGACCGCCCCCATCCGGGCCTCGTAGTACGGGCTGTCGAGCAGGCGCTCGACCTCGTCCAGGGGCATCGCCGTGAACGCCTTGGCGGTGTCGAAGAGCTGCCGCATCCGCACCCCCAGCACCTTCGATCCCGTGTCGGTCGAGAACCGCCGCTCGATCTTGCGGCGCTCGTCGTCGGACCGCAGCGGCTCGAGGGCGGCGAGGTACGCGTCGGCGGTGAGCTGGTCGTCGGAGGACTTCGCGGCGGCCATGGGCAGACGGTACCGCGTGCCCGCTCGGGGGTCCGCCGGTGCTTCTCGGGACGGATCCTCGTCACGCAAGGCCCGCCTCGGCTCCGCTACCCGTCGCCGAGCGCCTTGCGTCGCATCGACCACATCTGGGCCGAGCGCTCCATCTCGAGCGCGGCGGCCCAGGGCATCGCGGGCGGGCCGAGCTCGGTGCGCAGCGACTTCGCGGTGCGGCGGGCGAGCGCGGGGTCGGCGGCGGGCACCGCGGCCAGGGCCATCGCGCGGTCGTCGACCTCGGCCGCGTCGACCGCCGCGTAGGCCAGCCCGGCCTCGACGGCCTGCTTGCCGGTCAGCCGCTCGCCGAACAGCATCAGCGCCGCGGCGGTCTCGCGCGATCCGGTGCGGCCGAGCAGCGCGGCGTGGCCACCGCCCGCGTGCAGGCCGATCGGCAGGAACCCCGACAGCAGCTTGGCGTCCCGGGCGACGACGCGCAGGTCGGTCGCGAACATCAGGTTGAGACCCGCGCCGACCGCGCCGCCCCGGACGGCGGCGATCGTCGGCGCCTCGAGCCGGCCGACCCGGTGGAACGCCTCGTAGATCGTCCCCAGCGCCTCGAACTGGTCGGGGTGCGCGGGGTCGGCGCCGGCGGCGGCCAGCGTCGATCGCTCGCCGCCGGCGCAGAAGTAGTCGCCCTCTCCCCGGACGACGACCGCGCCGACCGTCGGATCCGCGTCGATCTCGTCGCAGGCGGCGACGATCCGCTCGGCCATCGCGACGGTCAGGGCGTTGCGGCGGGCCGGAGCGTCGAGCGTCAGGACGGCGATCGCGTCGTCGCGGTCGAGGCGGACGTCCGAGGAGGGCGTGGGGTCGGGCATCGTCGTCTGGCTTTCGGTGGGGTGGGACGGACACCGCGCAGCATGACGGAGCGGCCGTCGTAGGATCGACCCCATGGCCACGGACCACTTCCCCGGCGATCCGCGCTCGAACTGGGAGCGGATGCTCGCCGGTGACCTCTACTGCGCGGACGACCCGGAGTTCGCGCCGCGGCTGGCGCAGGCGTCGCGACTGGCCGACCGGTATCACCGCCAGACGATGGCGGGGGACGTCGACGATGCGCACGAGACCCTCGTCGCGCTCCTCGGCGCGGTCGGCGACGACGTGACGATCCGGTCGCCGCTGTTCGTCGACCTCGGCGAGCGGATCAGCGTCGGTCCGCGGACCTTCGTGAACTGCGGCCTGACGGCGCTCGACATCGCCCCGATCACGATCGGCGCCGACTGCCAGATCGGACCCGGCGTCCAGCTCCTCACGCCGACCCACCCGATCGATCCCCAGCAGCGACGCGACAAGCTCGAGTCCGCCGAGCCGATCGCGATCGGCGACAACGTCTGGCTCGGCGGCGGCGTGATCGTCTGTCCCGGCGTGACGATCGGCAGCAACAGCGTGATCGGCGCCGGCTCGGTCGTCACCCGTGACATCCCCGCCGACGTCGTCGCGGTCGGCAATCCCGCACGGGTGGTGCGCCCGGTGGACGCCTAGCGCCACGATCGGGTCGAGTCTAGGCCTCTACGGCCAACCCCCGCCGGTCGCACGCTCGCAGGAGGTCGTCGACATAGCCGTGGGCATCGGCGGCGGCGGCGTCCAAGTCTTCGGCCCGCAGGGTGTCGAACTCGGCGGCTCGCAGGGGTCCGACGTGGCTGGGGTCGGGGAAGTCGTTGGCCAGGCACTGAAGGGCCTTGCGAACGGTCGTGTCCTCGCGGTTCGCGTGGCTGACGAGGCGGGCAGCGATGTCCGCTGTTCCTTGCGGCCAGCGACGGAGGACGTAGACGAGGTCGTAGGCATCCTTGGGTTCCACGCGATCCGCGAAAGCCAGCGCCTTGAGCGCGACGAAGGCGCCGGGGCCGCACACCGGGACCTCCCGCGTGATTCGCTCGCCTCCCAGCGTGTGGCCGCTCAGCTCGACCGGCACGCGCTCGTGCGCCGCCAGATCGAGGCCCGCAACGATCAACGCCGCGAAGTCGGATTCGAGCGGCTGTACTCGTCCCGCTGGCTGCCCTTCTTCGATCGGTGGCAGCAGGAAGTCGATCGTGACGTTCCGCCCTTTGAGCTTCCACCGCTGGGGTGTCGGGTTGCCTCGCTCATTGGTGTCCGGACCGAAGCCCTCTTGGCGGAGCCTCGTACTGACCTCCTCGTAACCGTGGTCGTCGAGCAACGCGACCGTCATCGCGACGTCGAGGTCGTTCGTCCCCGCGTGGCCTGCATCGGTTTCGGGATCGGGTCCGAGCCGCTCGTCGATGAGCAGGGTGGGGGTCAGTCCACCGACGACGCACATCTGACCCAGGTGCCCGCCCAACGTCGCCGCGACGGTCAGGCAGGTCGATCGGACCTGGAGAAGGTCCTCCGGGGTATAGCCGTCGCGGTTCCGGGGCTTGCCGTTCACGTCGGCCACAGCTTCCGCTCGCCGCGGAGATGCTCGGCCGCTTCGCGAGCGCGTTCGGGGAGCGCCAGCAGGTCGAGATAGACCTGGGCCGGGGAGACCACGGGCATCCCGTCGATCTTCCGGCCGTGCATGACGACGCCGGCGTCGTCGGGGCCTACGAGTTGCACGTTCGCACCGCGCTGGTTCTGCCGCAGCTCCAGACGCTCGGCAACGTCGCGTGGGTCACCTTCGACGTAGATCGTCGTCAGCCGGAACGAAGCGAACCGATCGAGCAACCAGGCCGCCGGGAGTCCGGTCAGGGAGTGCCCGATGTGGAGCGCGTCGAGCCGAGCGCTGAGTTCGTGGGAGAGCTCGATGCCGTTGCCCGATGCGTGGCCGAGGACGATGTCATGCCGGTCGAATCGATAGGTGTCGGCCCATGCGTCGAGCAACAGCTCAGGATCGGCCGGTCGAAGCTCCGGGCCTCGACGCTCGAGCAGCCTCTCGTCGTCGAGGCGGCGGACGATTCTCGAGATTCGGCCGTCATCGAGCGCGGTTGACGCAGCGAGATCCTTCTGGCGCCACCACGCCCGAGGATCGGCAAGCATCTGACGTGCGACGCGGGCGCTGACCGGTGCGAACGCAGACGCCGGGCGGCCTCGCGCCGGGAAGGCGTTCGGGCGTCCCTCGCGAGAGATGTAGAGCTGGTCCGCTCGAATATGGGCGTTGCCGGACAGGTCGATCCAGTTGATTCCCCGTTCGACGGCCGCCCGGGCCCCCCCGGGGGTCATATAGGGGACCGCAAGCACCGGGATCGCATCAGCTAGGTCGTCACCGGCGAGCGCGGCGAGCAACTGGTCCGCCGCGCGAGCGACGACTCCGGCGGCGCCGGAGGCCTTGAACTCGATGGCCCACTCACGTTGCTGGTGATCGGTCAGGAGGGCGTCGAGACCACGGTCGGATCCGGGGTCCTGACGCAGTTGAGGCTCCGGGCCATCGAGAAGCTCGGCAATCAGCGAGGGCAGGCGACGGAGAGCTTCGCGTTCGAAGCTTCGTCCATCCTGTGAAAAAGGCGAATCCTGTGCATGCATGCAGGACTCGCATTATAGACAGGAACCGGCCAGACCTGCGAAAAACCTTCATCCTGCACGTCAAGGCAGGTCAGTATATTTATGCAGGGGATGATCTCATTCGCACGCCGCTACGCTCTGCGGGGTGTTCATAACGGTGCGACCGAGCCGGTGACCTCTGTGGCTGGCACGCGGTCCCGTGATCACGACGACCGCCTACTCGTGTTGTTCGACGCCGACTGCGGCTTCTGCCTCTACGGGCGCGATCTGCTGCTGCGGTGGGATCGCGGCGGCCGGCTGCGGGCGGACCTGATCCAGCGGCACGCGACGACCACGCTCGCCGACCTTCCGCCCGACGAGCAACTCGCGAGCTGGCACGCGCTCCACCCGGACGGACGCCGCGAGTCGGGGGCCGCGGCCCTGGCGGCGGTCCTGGAGCGGATGCCGTTGGCCGGGTGCGCTGCCCGCCTGGTTCGGGCGTTCCCGGGTCCGGCGGACCGCGCCTACCGGTGGGTGGCGGCGCACCGCACCGGGATCTCGCGGCTGCTGCGGACCCAGGGGCATCCGGAGCGGGGCGTCTACTAGGAGCGGCGGCCGAACGCGTCTAGGATCGGACGATGCCCGTGGATCCAACCGGCCGAGACCTCAAGCGCTACCTCGAGGAGGACCCCGGGGGTCCGGTGGTGATGCTCAACATGCTGCGCTTCCGGGCCGGCGGCGCGACGTCGTACGACGAGTACGCGACGCGGATCCAGCCGTTCCTCGACCGCGTCGGCGCCGAGATCGTCTACGTCGGCGATACCCACACCAGTCTCGTCGCGCCGGACGCGTGGGATTGGGACGCGGTGTTGCTCGTGCGGTACCCGTCGCGCGAGGCGTTCAGTCGGATGGTCGCCGACCCGGAGTACCAGCAGATCACCGCCCTGCGGACCGACGCGCTGGAAGAGGCGGTTCTGCAGGCGACGACGCCCTGGGGTGCTCGAGGGCAGTAGAACGCAAGCAGCGACCCCGTTGCCAGGGTCGCTGCTTCGAACGTCGCTTCGATGGTGGAGGCGGCGGGAGTTGAAGCCGCGTCCGCGACCTTCCCCTACGTATGTAGACTTGTGCGCGAATGTCGTCGCCTTCGCCCCGCATGTCGCGCGCCAAGGTCAGCGTGCTCGAGACCCTGCTCCGAGACCCGGACGCCCCGCACTATGGGTATGCCTTGATGCGTCAGACAGGCGTTAAGAGCGGATCCCTCTACCCGATCCTCGATCAGCTCGAGAAGTGCCGCTGGCTCGTCGCGCGGTGGGAGTCGCCCGCCGACGTCACCGAGGGCCTGCCCCCACGGCGGTGGTATCGGCTCACCGACACCGGCAAGCGTCTGGCCCGCCCGGCGATCGAGTCCTACCTCGCCCGGCAGTACGGGACCAGCCCGGCCAAGCCGATCCCGGGAGTCGCCCAGTGACAGCGCTCGTGGTCACCGCCGCAGCCGTCGTACTCGTCGCGATCGCATTCGTGGCGCACGAGGCCACGAAGCAGGTCATCGCGAAGGAGTACGACTCTTGGGCTCCTGCCCTGGCTCGGGCGCTTACCCGCCTCGCAGGCGCGATCCACTCACCCCGGGCAAAGGAGTGGATTGCCGATCTCGTGCACGTCCAAGCCGAGCCGGGCCAAAGCGGCCTCTGGGAGGCTTGCCAACACATCCTCGCGGCCCCCAAGCTCACCGGAATCGCAACTGCGCGACGGATCACGGGGTCTCCGGGCATCGTCGCCGATGTCGATATGGCTCCGGCTTCGCCGGAGCAGTTCGCTAGGTGGATCGCGGGGTGGATCCGAGAGCGGGACGACAACGCCGGCGTACCCGATCACCTAGCTCAGACCGTCTACGAGTTCGGCTCAATGCTGGCGCACGCCCCTCAGATCGTCAGTTTCATCGCGGAGAGCGACGGGGATCTGCGGGGCGTTCACGTCCAAGGCCTCGAGGACGAAGGGGTTGCGGTCAGCGCGAGATTCCACGCTCTGAACCCCGGCCTGCTCGATGGGTTCCAGGGCGATGTACTGATCGCTGACCCGGAACTCCTGGACGCCCTATGGGGCCTGGCCTCCACGACCGCGAACTTCCACTGCGAGGATCTCAGGGACGATGAGTCGATCTTCCGGGTCGCCTACTGCGGATTCGGCGTCGAACCGACGTTCGGGTCATTCGGTGCAACGACCGACTCATGGGGCTTCACACGAGTCGAGCGAGGCGACGGACTCGTCGAGAGACGACTGATCCTCGAGCATGGCGGGGATGGCACCGTACGGCGAGGTCGGGGTCCGGCATTCTCTCGCTCGATCCTCGAGCACTGAGAGCGGGTGCCCGAAACGACGAACGCCCCGCGATCGCGGGGCGTTCGGCTGGAGGTGGAGGCTAGGGGATTCGAACCCCTGACCCCCTGCTTGCAAAGCAGGTGCTCTACCAACTGAGCTAAGCCCCCGGGACGGGCAAGGATAGCGCCGTCGGTCGCGGGCCGCACCGGCGCTCGCGCGTCCAGTCAGTCCCCAGGCCAGGCCACCGTGACGTCGTAGTCGCCGAAGGCGCCGTCTCGCGTGACGATGGGAACCCCTAGGTCGCGGGCCTGGGCGATCAGCAGCCGGTCGAACGGGTCGCGGTGGTGCAGAGGGAGCTTGCGGACGTCCCAGGTCTGACGTCGGGCGATGCGCAACACAGCGGATGGGTGTCCAGGAGCTGCGCGGTCACCGGTACTCGTCCCACTCCGGACACAACTCGTCGAAGTCGTCGGCGATCACGATCTGGCCCGCCAAGGCGCCCACGACCGTTCGTCGTGGCTTGTCGGGCGCGTCGATCGGCACCAGCCGGACCACGGGTCGCGCGCCGCGGCGGATCGTGACGTCCTCCCCGCTCTCGGCGGCCGCGAGCGATCCGGATCGAGGCTCGATCACGCGCCTCGATCCGCATCGGTCGAGGGCGGCTACCCGATCCGGCTCCGCCAACGCAACCCGAGACCCAGCGCGATCGCGAGGACCACGAAGCCGCCGGCGGCGAACGCGGCGGTGACCTCGCGCTGCTGCGACTCGGTCGCGACGCGAGCGCCGACGCGCTCGTAGATCTTCTTCAGCTCGTCGCCGTCGTCGACGCTGAACGCCTCGCCGTCGGAGCGCTCGGCGATCGCCCGCATCGTCTCGGGATCGGGCGGCACCGACAGGGTCTGCCCGCCGATGTCGACCTGGCCGTCCGGCGTGCCGAGCGAGACCGTGTAGATCGGGATCCCGGCCTGCTTCGCCTGGTCGGCGATCGTCAGCGGATCCTCGCCGGCGCTGGTGGCGCCGTCGGAGAGCAGCAGGATCGCGCCGGGCGGACGGTCGTCGCCGCTGTCGGTCGACGGGTCGCCCTCGGCCTTCAGCGCGTCGAGCGCGGTCGAGAGCGCGTCGCCGGTCGCCGTCCCGCCGTCCGGGTCGAGGCTGTTGAGCGCCTCGCGGGCGACGTCGCGATCGGTCGTGGGCGCCTGGACCACGCTCGGCGACGACGAGAATCCCACCACGCCGACGCGCGTCTGCTTCGGCACGCCGTCGAGGAAGTCGAGCGCCGCGTTGCGGGCCGCGTCCATCCGGGTCGGCGGCACGTCGGCGGCGCGCATCGAGCCGGAGGCGTCGGTCACGAGCATCATCGACGCGCGCTCGACCGGCACCGAGACCGTCCGCTCGGGACGCGTCATGCCGATCGCCAGCAGCACGACGGCCAGGCCGACGAGCGCCGCCGGCAGCCAGCGCCGGTAGCTCGGCTGGGCGGCGGCGACCGCGGCCAGCGTCGGGGTCGCGGGCATCCGCACCGCGTGCCGCTTGCGGCGGCTCGCGGCGGCGCGGATCGCCAGGAAGCCCGCCGGCACGAGCAGCAGCAGGACCAGGAACCACGGCGCGGTCAGCGAGAGCGCGAGCGGGAACGACGCGGTCATCGGAGCCCCCGTCCCAGGTCGCGCAGCCACTCGCTGTCGGTCGAGAGGTCGATGTGCCGGGCCTGGACACGGCGCAGCGCGGCGTGCACCTGGTCGCGACGCTCGGTCTCGGCGGCCGCGAACGCGTCGCGGACGCGCGGCGACGAGGTGTCGACCTCGACGGTCTGGCCGCTGTTCGGGTCGATCATCATCACCAGGCCGGCGTCGGGCAGCTCGTGCTCGCGCGGGTCGGAGACGTCGATCGCGACGATCCGGTGGCGGCGCGAGAGCACCGACAGCGGGCGCGCCCACGCCGAGGGATCGCGGAAGTCCGAGACGACGGCGACCAGGCCGGGGCGTCGGGCGATCCGGTGCAGCCGGCCGAGCGCCGTCTCCAGGTCCTCGCGATCGGGGGCCCCGTCGGCGGCGACGCCCTCGGACAGCGCGCGGTCGATCGCGCCCAGCGCGGGACGACCACCGGCGGGCGGGAGCAGTGTCGTCGACGTCGGATGGGCGCCGCAGCGCAGCAGCGAGACCCGCCCGCCGCGCCGCACGCTGAGCCGCGAGACCACGCGGACCGCGCCCTCGGCGACGTCGGACTTGAGCCGGTCGGCGGTGCCGAACGCCATCGACGGCGAGATGTCCAGCACGACCCACGTGGTCAGCGACCGCTCGGGGACGTGCAGTCGGACGTGCGCCTCGCCCGTGCGCGCGGTGGCGGCCGCGTCGAGGTGCCGGACGTCGTCGCCCTCGACGTACGGCCGGAGCTGGCTCAGCTCGGTGCCGCTGCCCAGGCCGGCGGCCTGGTACTCGCCGGGCAGCACGCCGCCGCTGCGGCGGGTGAGGGCCAGCTCGATCGCGCCTACGACCGGGCCACCCACCGTTCCCGGGCCCTGGCGGCCCGGGGGATCGATCAGGGTCGTCTCCATCGTGGTCAGGTGCTCAGGCGACGCCCGCGGCGGTCTGCGCGTCCGCCAGCGGTTCCTCGTGCGCCGGGTCGACGGCGGCGATGATCTCGCGCAGGATGTCGTCCGCGGTCACGCCGTCGGCGTGGGCCTCGTACGACAGCACCAGGCGGTGGCGCAGCACGTCCATCGCGAGCGCGCGGACGTCGCGCGTGGTCACGTAGCTGCGGCCGCGCAGGACGGCCAGCGCCTGGGCGGTCTGGATCAGGCCGATCGGGCCTCGCGGGCTGGCGCCGACGTCGATCGACGAGGCCAGGTGGCCGAGCCCGTAGCGCTCCGGGTGCCGGGTCGCGTCGGCGAGCTGGACCGCAAATCGCACGACCTGGGGGTCGGCGTGCGTCGTGCGGACCGTCTCGCGGTGCTGGAGCAGCGCGTCGGGGGTGATGATCTGGCGCGCGTCGGTCGGCGTGCCGATCGCCTGCTGGACGACGGTCGCCTCGTCCGCCAGCGACGGGTAGTCGACGACGACCTTGAGCAGGAAGCGGTCGACCTGGGCCTCGGGCAGCGGGTAGGTGCCCTCGGACTCGATCGGGTTCTGCGTGGCGAGCACGAGGAACGGCGAGGGCATCGGGAAGGTCTCGCCGCCGAGCGTGACCTGGCGCTCCTGCATCACCTCGAGCAGCGCGGACTGGACCTTGGCGGGGGCGCGGTTGATCTCGTCGGCGAGCAGCAGGTTGCCGAAGACCGGGCCGAGCTGGACCTCGAACGTGCCGGTGTCGGGGCGCCAGATCCGCGTGCCGACCAGGTCCGCCGGGACCAGATCGGGGGTGAACTGGACGCGGCGGAACTCGCCGCCGAGCACCGTCGACAGGGTCTTGACCGTCAGCGTCTTGGCCAGTCCGGGGACGCCCTCCAGCAGCACGTGGCCGCCGGCGAGCAGCGCGACGAGCACTCGCTCGAGCATCGCGTCCTGCCCGACGACGACGCGCTTGACCTCGTGCAGCACGGCTTCCAGGTCACGCGAGGCGGCCTCGATCGCCGTGATCTCCTGGTCCTGCGCCGGCGTCCGCGGCTCGTCGGCCGGGGTCACGTAGGTGGGCTCGCCGTCGAACTGCGTCGGCGTCTCGGGGGTGGGGTCGGGCGTCGGGTACGGGGTGCTCATGGCTGGGTCTCCGCAGAACGGTCGGACGGTGAGAACCAGGCTAGGCGAGGCACCGTCACGCGAACATAAGGACCCTCAGCCGACCAGCGGCAGCCGGACCTCGACGACCAGCCCGCCGGTCTCGGGCGCGGCGATCGACAGCATGCCGCCGTGGGCCTGGACGACCGCCTGCACGATCGACAGGCCCAGACCGGACCCGCCGCCGCCGTGCCGGCCCAGCCGCTCGAACGGCTCGGTCAGCCGCCCGACGTCGCCGGGCGCGATCACCGGGCCGCTGTTGGCGACGCGCAGGGTGGCGCAGCGCTTTGGGGCCGAGCTGGTCTCGACGGTCACGCGGACCCACCCGTCCGCGTGGTTGTAGCGGAGCCCGTTGTCGACCAGGTTGGCGATCACCCGCTGCAGCAGCGCGGGGTCGCCCCAGACCTCGACCGGACGGGCAAGCGGATCGATCGTCACGTGGCGGTCGTCCGGGACCGGCTGCTCGTCGACCACGCGGCGGACCGTCGCCCCCAGCTCGACCGCGGACCGCCGGTCGACTCCGCGCTGGCTGCGGGCCAGCACCAGCAGCCCGTCGAGCAGGTCGTTCAGCTCGTCGGTCCCGGTCAGCACCCGCTCGCCCATCCGGCGCAGCTCGCCGACGTCCGCGTCGGGATCGTCGAGCGTCACGTCGACCTCGGTGCTGATCGCGGTCAGCGGCGTGCGCAGCTCGTGCCCGGCGTTGGCCACGAACCGCTGCTGCGCGGTCAGGCTGGCTTCGAGCCGCTCGAGCATCGCGTCGAAGGTGTCGGCGAGCTCGCGGACCTCGTCCCGCGGGCCGCTCAGGGCGAGGCGCTCGTCGAGCCGCTCGTCCGAGACCCGGCGCGCGGCGGCGGTGACCGCGTGGATCGGGCGGAGCGCCCGCCGCGCCGCGACCCAGCCGATCGCCGCCGCCAGCAGGGTGGTGCCGACGAGCACGAAGACGAGCTGGAGCGCGATCTCGTCGAGGATCGGGTCGGCGAGCCGCGCGGGCAGCGTGCGCGACACGTGCCCGTCCATCAGGCCGTAGGCGATCACCAGCACCACCGCTGACGACGCGGTGAAGAGCGCGGTGTAGAGCGCGGTCAGCCGGGCGCGGAGCGGCCAGCGCCGCCACGGAGCGGGCAACCCGCCGGGGCCGGAGCGCATCACATCCGGTAGCCGGCGCCGCGGACCGTCTCGATCACAGCCGGATCGCCGAGCTTGCGTCGCAGGGTGACGAGGACCATCCGCACCGTGTTCGTGAACGGGTCGACGTTCTCGTCCCAGACCCGCTCCAGGAGCTGCTCCGCGGTGACGACCTGCCCGTCGGCGGCCATCAGCTCCTGGAGCACGCCGAACTCCTTCGGCGACAGGTCGAGCGGCTCGCCGCGGCGCGTGGCCTCGTGCCGCGCCGGATCGAGCGTGATGTCGCCGTGCTCGAGCACCGTGGGGCGGACACGACCGCTGCGACGCCCGAGCGCCGCGACCCGCGCGGCCAGCTCGGCGAACCGGAACGGCTTGGTCAGGTAGTCGTCGGCCCCGAGCGCCAGTCCGTCGACCATCTCGTCGAGCGACGACGCCGCGGTCAGCATCAGGATCTTGGTCTCGGGCTGCTCGGCGTTGAGCGTGCGGCAGACCTCGTCGCCGTGGAGCTTCGGCAGGTCGCGGTCGAGCACCACGACGTCGTACGGGTGGACCCGGGCCTTGTAGAGCGCGGCCTCTCCGTCCTCGGCGATGTCGACGGCGATCCCGTCGCGGCGCAGCCCACGGGCGATCGCCTCGGCGACCCGGCCGTGATCCTCGGCCACCAGGACGCGCACGTCAGGCGGCGATCGGTCGTGGGCAGGGCACGGCGCCCATCAGACGACCGGCTCCGGTGATCGCGGTCACTCAGACCTCGGGCGGGGCGGGCCGCGCCGGCTTCTGATCCGGGTCGCAGTTGACCCGCTGCATCAGCGGCTCCGCCTGCCGGCGCTCCCGCTCCACGGTCTCCTGCGCGGTCCGCAGCTGGGGCTCGGCGCTCGAGAGTCCGGTCAGGCCGAAGCCGAGCAGGCCGACGCCCAACGTGCCCGTGAGAAGAAGGGGGAGTGTGCGACGAAGGATCATCGGTACGTGTAGCCAATCGTACGACTCTCAGTCCAGAGTAAACGGCGGCTGGGAAAAACCCTAGGATCCGCCGGTCTGCTGCGCGGTTTGCCGCCCATCGAGCGGCAAACCGCACACCAACGCGGGGGGCGGCGCCCTGGGGCGCCCGTCAGATCACGCGGCCGGTGGCCGCGAGCGATCCGCCGACGCCGCCGATCAGCAGCAGCAGCGCCGCGCCGACCGCGAAGACCGTGGTCTGCTCCTTGCCGGGCTCCGTGGAGACCTCGCTGCCGAGGTCGCGGTAGACGGCCTCCAGCGCCGCCGCGTCGGGCGCGTCGGAGTAGGTGCCGCCGGACAGCTCGGCGATCTTGCGCAGCGTGTCGCGGTCCGGGGGGACCGGCTCCGTCTTGGTCCGGCCCTGGGCGTCGGTCGAGGTCAGCGTGCCGTCGTCGGTGCCGAGCGCGATCGTGAAGATCCGCACGCCCAGCCGGCCGGCCTCCTCGGCCACCGGGATCGGGTCGCTGCCGCGGACCGACTCGCCGTCGGACAGCAGCACGATCGCGGCCGGGGTCTGGCTGCCGCGCTCGCCCTGGGGACGCAGCGTGCGCAGGGCGGCGGACAGCGCGTCACCGGCGGCGGTGCTGCCCAGGCCCTCCAGGCCGTCGATCGCCCGGCGCACCGGCTCGCGATCGGTGGTCGGCGGGGCCAGCAGCTTGATCTTGTGGCTGAATCCCATCGCGCCGATCCGGATCTGCGGCGGCACCTGGTCGACGAAGTCGATCGCCGCCCGCTTGGCCGCTTCCATCCGCGACGGCGCGACGTCGGTCGAGCGCATCGATCCCGACGTGTCGGTCAGCATCATCACCGTCGCCTTCTCGACCGGGATCGCGACCGTCCGCTCGGGACGGGCCACGGCGATCACCAGCGCGGCGAGCGCGAGCACGATCCCGATCGGCGCGACGTGGCGGCGCCACCCGGCCCGCCGCGGCAGCACCGCGGGCATCAGGGCGGGCGAGGCGAAGGCGCTGCGGCTGGACGCCCGGCGCCGCTCGATCACCACGTAGGCGACCACGGCGACGGGGATCAGCAGCAGGCCGAGCAGGAACAGCGGGGCGGCGAAGCTCACGGAATCGAGACGTCAGGCGGTGGGGGTCAGGGCTGGCTGGGCGAGCGCGGGGTCAGCGGATTGCTGGGGTCGCTGGGGTTCGTGGGGTCGCTGGGGTTCGTGGGATCGCTCGGGCTCCCGGGAATGCCGGGGCTGCGGGGCGTGCGCGGGTTCGGGCTGCCCGGGGTCTGGGTGGTGCTGGACGACGAGCTCGTCGGACGGTTGCCGAGCGTGACCTTCAGCGTCTCGCGCTGGCCGTTGCGCATCACCTCGATCTCGACCGTGTCCCCGGGCTTGTGGCCGTTGACGATCCGCGACACCTCGTCGGGGTCGTTGACCTTCTTGCCGTCGATCGCCACGATCACGTCGCCGTTCGGGGTCTGGCCCGCCGTCGGGGTCCCGGTGACCGAGCGCATTCCGGCGCGGGCCGCCGGTCCGCCCGGCGTGACGACGCCGATCGCGACGCCTTCGACGCCGCTCAGCTTGCCCATTTGGACGCCCAGCCACGCGTGCCGGATCGTCCCACCGGTGGCGATCGTCGGGACGACCTTCTTGACCGTGTTCGAGGGCACCGCGAAGCCGATCCCGACGCTGCCGCCGCCCATCCCGGTCGTGGCGATCTGCGAGTTGACCCCGACGACGCGGCCCTTCATGTCGAGCAGCGGACCGCCGGAGTTGCCGGGGTTGATCGGGGCGTCCGTCTGGATCACCTTGTCGATCGAGAAGTTGTTCTGGGCCTGGATCTGGCGGCCGACGCCCGAGATGATCCCGGCGGTCGTCGTCTGGTCGAGGCCGAGCGGGTAGCCGATCGCGATCACGGGATCGGCGGTCTGGACCTTGTCCGAGTCCGCGAGCTCGAGCGGGACCAGCTTGTCGACATCCTTCGGATCGATCTTCAGGACCGCCAGGTCGGACGAGACGTCGGTCCCCATCAGCCGGGCCGAGACGTCCTGGCCGCGGTCACCGAAGCGGACCTTGATGTCCCGCCCGCCCGAGACGACGTGGTTGTTGGTGACGATCAGCCCGGTGTCGTCGTAGACCCAGCCGGTGCCGTTGCCGGTGCTCGTGGTGACCCGGACGACGCCCTGGTTGGTCGCCTCCCAGACCGCCTTGACGGCGTTGCTGTTCGCGGAGCCCCCGGTCACGACGGCGCGCTCGACGGTGTTCGTGCCGATCATCCGCTGGCCGATCGCCACGCCCGAGACGAGCAGCGCGATCGCGGCCAGCGCGACCACGGCGAAGCGGAGCCTGCGGAGCCGGGCACGGGCCCGTGGCGAGCGACCGCTCGGCCGGGAGTCGTCGTCGGACGCCGCTCGGTGCGAGCGGGTCGGAGCCTCGGCGACAGGCGTCGCGGCCGGGGCTTCGGTCGTCGGCTCGTCGTCCAACCACCCGTGGTGGTCGTTCTCGGAGGGGCCGTCGGACCAGAGGGAGCGATGTTCGGGAGCCATGGAGTGCGCGAAGTCGAGTCGGGGTCCGCGGGATAGCGGGTGACCAACACCATGGCGGTCGGCCTGTCAAAGGTGCGTAAGGACGGTGACCGAGTCGGGTTCTGCCGACCATCGCGGCAGAAGCCGACGAGCGCCCTGCCCCGCCCCGGTCCGTGGCGGGA
>JADMKN010000037.1 GCA_015478825.1 Patulibacter sp.
GCCGCGCGGGGGAGACCCGCGCGGCGCAGCCACTCGGCGGCCTGCTCGCGGTGCTCCGGCTCGCGCAACCAGTGCGTCACGGCGATCGCGGTCACCACGATCACGACCACCGTGCCGAACGCGAACGCGCCCTGCTTCGCCCAGGTCAGGAGCTGATCGAGGCTCTGCCAGAAGACGTAGCCGAGGGTCACGAACAGCGCCGCCCAGAGCCCGCTGCCGACCACCGAGTAGGGCACGAACCGTCGGGCGTGGACGCCGCTGGAACCGATCACGAACGGGGCGACCGCGCGGATGAAGCCGAGGAAGCGGCCGATCACCACCGCCTTGCCGCCGTGCTTGTCGAAGAACGCCTCGACCTGGACCAGCCGTTCCTCGGTGATCTTGAACCGCGGACCGTGCTTGACCAGGAACGCCCGGCCGAGCTTGCGCCCCAGGTAGAAGCTGGTGAGGTCGCCGAGGAACGCCATCAGCCAGACGACGCCCAAGAGCTGGACGTAGCCGATCGTGCCCTCGCCCGCGAGCACGCCGCCGAGGATCACGAACGTCTCGCCGGGAGCGATCAGCCCGACGAACGCGCCGGTCTCGAGGAAGGCGAGCAGCCCGACGATCAGGTAGGCCCAGTTGCCGACCGCGTCGCCGAGGTCCTCGACCCAGCGCTGCAGCGGCAGGTCCTCGAACGCGGGAATCTCGACGATGCCCAGCCCGAGCACGACGCCGAGCACGAACGCGACCACCGCGACGGGCATCCCCCAGCCGGGCAGCACCCGGAAGCGGCGAGCCAGCCAGACGGCCAGTGGCGCGAGCACCACGAGGCTCAGCCACATCGGATGCAGCTCGGCGAGCGGCAGGCCGGGAGCGACGACGGCGGGCACGAGAGTCACGGGGCGGGCTCGGGCTCGGTCATGCGCGTCAGGGGCGCTGCGGCAGCAGATCGATCGGCGCCGCGTCGGTCGGCGCCACGACCCGGACGTCGTAGCCTCCGGACCGTAGCGCTTCGGCTGCGCGCTCCGCGTCGGACGGGACATCGAACCAGCCGATCGCGGTCGGACCCGAACCGCAGACCATCGCGCGCTCCGCGCCCGTGCCCTCGATCGCGTCGACCGTGGCGCCGAGCCCGGGCGCCAGCTCGACCGCCGCGTCCTGAAGGTCGTTGACCGCCAGCGCCGCCGGCAGCTGCGGTCCGTCGAGCTCGGTGATCGCGGTCTCGATCTGGAACCGCCAGGCCTCGAGCGTCGCGGCCGAGCACGGCGAGCGCAGCTCGTCCGCGCGCCGGTAGACCGCCGGGGTCGACAGCGCCTGGTCCGCAATCACCACGACGAGCGCGCCGGCCAGCAGTCCGTCGATCCGCCGGACCCGCTCCCCCGCGCCGGTGGCCAGCGCCAGCCCGGGCTGGAGCTGGTGCGCGACGTCCGCTCCGAGCTCGGCGGCAAGCGCGTGCAGCAGGTCGTCGGACGCGAGCCCGCTGGCGGCGGACGCCAACCGCAGGACCGCCCCGGCGTCGGCCGATCCTCCGGCCATCCCCGCCGCGACGGGGATCCGCTTGGTGATCTCGACGATCAGCGGGCCGGCGTCCCAGTCGGTCGCGGCCCGGAACGCCGCCAGCGCGCGCAACGCCAGGTTGTCGCCCTCGACGCCCGCGCACCGGATCCCGTCGCCGTGCTCGGTGCCGTTCGGCACGTCCGCGTCGCGTTCGTCGCGGACCCGCAGGGTGACGTCGTCGACCAGCGAGACCGACTGCATCACCGAGACCAGCTCGTGCCGTCCGTCCGCCGGTCGCACCGGGCCGACCACCAGCGTAGCGTTGACCTTGGCCGGGGCGATCGTGGTCAGTCCGCGGCGCAGCGCCGCCGCGCCGAAGTCGTCCGCCGCGAAGCTCACCCCGTCGCCCTCCAGGCGTCGACCGTCGCGACGGTCGCGTGGTCCTCCTCCGCCACCGCGGTCGCGCGGACCAGGTCGACGAAGCTCAGCGCCGGGACCCGCTCGGCGCGGACGTCGAGCGGCAGGTCGAGCGCCTCGAGCGCCGTGCGGATCGCGTCGCGGCGCGCCCTCGGCGCTCCCGGGGCCAGCGAGACCGAGCGGGCGAGCGCCTTGCGGCGGTGCAGGAACGCCTCGTTGACGAAGCGGCGGACGGCGGCGGGCGCCGGGGGCCGGACCCGCTTCAGGCCGACCAGCACGCTGTCGACGTTGGGCACCGGCCAGAAGACCCTGCGCGAGACCGCGCGCAGCACGCGGACGTCGCACGAGAGCTGGGCCAGGGCCGACGGCGCGCCGTAGGCCTTGGTCCCGGGCGTCGCGGCGAACCGCTCGCCGACCTCGCGCTGGACCATCGCCACCCAGCGCTCGACGTGCGGCAGGTTGGCGACCGTCTGCAGGATCACCGTCGCGCCGACCGAGTACGGCAGGTTGGAGACCATCACCGTCGGGGCGGGGTCGAGCGTCGACAGGTCGAGCTTGACCGCGTCGCCCATGTGGAGCTGAACCCGTCCCGCCGCGCCCTCACCGTCGCCGGCGGCGCTGCCGTCGAGCCACGGGCCCAGCGCCTCGCGCAGCGGGTCCTCGAGTTGGCGGTCGAGCTCGACCACGTGCAGGCCGGCGACCCGGGACGCGAGGTGCTCGCTGAGCACGCCGAGGCCGCCGCCGACCTCGAGCGCCACGTCGTCGGGCCGCAGCTCGGCCAGCCGCACGATCACGTCGAGGATGTTGTCGTCGACCAGGAAGTTCTGGCCGAGGTCCCGCTTGGGCCGGACCGCGTAGTCGCGCATCCGGCGGATGCTCGACTGGCCCCGGTCGCTGGCGGGGGGAGCGGCCGGATCGTCGGGGCTGGCGGTGTCGGGATCGATCGGGTCGCTCACGCGCCCCACCCGAAGACCCGGTCGGCGTTGGCGGTGACCAGCGCCTCGAGCTCGTCGTAGCCCTGGCCCCGCCGCTCCGCGACGAACCGCGCGGTCTCGGTGACGTAGGCCGGCTCGTTGCGGTGCTTCCGCCGGGACTGCGGCGTCAGGTACGGGGCGTCGGTCTCGACCAGGATCCGGTCGTCGGGAACCAGCGCCGCGGCGTCCGCCAGGTCGCCGTTCCTCGGATAGGTCACGTTGCCGGCGAACGAGATCATCCAGCCGGCGTCCAGGCACTCCGGCAGCCGGTCGGGCATCGAGAAGCAGTGGATGATCACGGTCAGGCCGACGGCGTGCTCGCGCAGCGTGGCGATCGTGTCGTCGTCGGCGGCACGGGTGTGGATCACCACCGGCTTGTCGACCTCGCGGGCGATCGCAAGCTGGTCGAGGAACGCGACCCGCTGGGCGTCGGGGCGCGCGCTGTCGCGGAAGTAGTCCAGGCCGGTCTCGCCGATCGCCGCGCAGCGGGGGTGGCGGGCCAGGTCCCGCAGCGCGGCGCCCGCCGCGTCGTCGTAGCCGTCGGCGCCGTTCGGATGCCAGCCGACCGCGGTCCAGACCTCGTCGAAGGTCTCGGCCGCGACGAGCGCCCGGCGACTGTTGTCGACGTCGAGGCCGACGGTCAGGATCCGCCGGACGCCGGCGGCGCGGGCGTTCCCGACGAGCTCGTCGTTGCCCGGCGCGCAGGAGTCGAGGTGGGTGTGCGAGTCGATCATCGGCGGTCGGCGGTCCGGAGCGAGGACGGAGCGGGCGACGTCACGCCGCGGCGCCGTCGACGGTCCGGTCCTTCGGGAAGAGCTGCGGCAGCTCGCCGATCTCGCCGGTCGTGCCGCGGCCCAGCTCGCTGCCCTCCCAGGCCAGATCGGGGGCGCCGAGCGCGACCAGGAGCTGGTTGGTGCTCAGCGGCAGCCACGGGTGCAGCAGCACGCCGAGCGCGCGCACGCCCTCGACGAGGGTCCGCAGCACCTGGTCGAGCTGGGCGCCTGCGACCTCGGCCTGCTCGGGGTCCTTCGCGGCCTTGGCGAGCGCCCAGGGAGCCTGTTCCTCGACGTAGCGGTTGAGCCGCCGGACGCGTTCCCAGATCGCCTCCAGCGCGGGGCTGATCTGCCCGTCGTCGAGCTGCGCCGCGACCGCGTCGCCGAGCCCCGCGAAGACGTCGGCGATCCGCGGATCGACGGCGACGTCCGGAAGCCGGCCCTCGCGGTAGCGGCGGACCATCGCGATGCTCCGCGACGCCAGGTTGCCGAAGTCGTTGGCCAGCTCGGTCTCGTAGCGCAGCTTCAGGCCCTCCATCGAGACCGAGCCGTCCTGCCCGAACGAGACCTCGCGCAGCAGGTAGAAGCGGACCGCGTCGGCGCCGTACTGCTCGATCGCCGCGAACGGGTCGAGCACGTTGCCCTTCGACTTGCTCATCTTCGCCCCGTCGACCAGCAGGAAGCCGCCGACCAGGACCTTCTTCGGCACCTCGAGCCCGGCGGCCATCAGCAGCGCCGGCCAGTAGATCGTGTGGAACTTGAGGATGTCCTTGCCGATCACGTGGACGGCGGGCCAGTGCGACTGCGAGAGATCCTCGCCCTCGCGGCCGAACCTCAGCGCCGACACGTAGTTGAGCAGCGCGTCCCACCAGACGTAGAAGACGTGCTCGAGGTCCCACGGGACCGGAACGCCCCAGGTGATCCCGTTGCGGCTCAGCGAGACGTCCTGGAGGCCGCCGGTGATGAAGGTCAGCGCCTCGTTGCGCCGCGCGGCCGGCACGACCCAGTCCGGCCGGTCGGCGAAGAGCTGCTCGAGCGGCTGCTGGAACGCCGACAGCCGGAAGAACCAGTTGCGCTCCTTCTCCCGCGTGAGCTCGATCCCGTGGATCGGGCAGGTGTTGTTCTCGCCGATCTCGGACTCGGTCTTGAAGTCGGCGCACTTCGGGCAGTACCAGCCCTCGTAGTCGCCCTCGTAGACGTGGCCGTTGTCCTTGACCCGCGACAGGATCTCCTGGACCGCGGCCTTGTGGCGATCGTCCGACGTGCGGATGAAGAAGTCGTTGGACGCCTCGAGGACCGGGCCCATCGCCTCGAACTTCGGCGCGTTCCGGTCGACCAGCTCCTGGGGCGTCACGCCCTGCTCGGCCGCGACGTTGGCCACCGGCTCACCGTGCTCGTCGGTCCCGGTCAGGAAGAACACGTCGTCGCCGCGTTGGCGGTGGTGGCGGGCCAGCACGTCAGCGACGATCGTCGAGTATGCGTGACCTAGGTGCGGCGCGGCGTTGACGTAGAAGATCGGGGTCGTGACGGAGTAGCCCATTCCCGATGGAGGGTACCGGTCCCCACCCGCCCCACCGCTTCCGCACGTCCGTCCGCGGACGGAGACGCGCCACGACGACGGCGCAGCGCCGGAAGGCCGAGCGCGGCGAGCGCCAGGCCGCCGGCGACGACCCACGGATCGGGGCGGACCGCGTCGGTGGCGGGGCGGTCGACCGGGACGGCGGTCGGTCGCGGCGGGGCGCCGGTCGGGACCGGCAGCGGCGTCGGCAGGCCGATCGGGGCGGGACGTCGTCGTCCTCCGGACGGGGCTGCCCGTGGCGTCCGGGCCGGTCGGGAGCGCGGGGTCGGCGCACGCCGGGGTCGTGGCGCCGGACCGAGCGGCGGGGTCGGTCGGGGCCGACCGAGCGAGGGGCGGGGATCGACGTAGCCCCAGCGGTCTCCGGCCGGACGCAGGCTCAGCCCGACCGCCTGCGCCGGCGCCCGACCGACGCGCCGCCCGGCCGCGACCGTCGCGCCCCCGCGCACGGTCGGCGTCACGTCGAGCACCGTGGCCGCCCAGCTTCCGCAGCGGATCGTGACCGCGCCGCCTCGCGGCGTTCGTCCGGCGAAGCGCACCCGCCCGCGGCACGGCGCGACGACGGAGTCGCCCGGCCGCGCCGCCAGCGTCAGACCGCGGCGCTGGCCCGCCGCGAACGGCGTGGCGCGGTCGTAGCGGAACGCGGCGCGCACCGGACCAGGGACGGGACGGACCAACGGCGGAGGCTCGACCATGGACCGACAGTAGGGCGCAGAACGCGCGCTTCACCGATCCGGATCAGATCGGCACGAAGCGGGTACGCGCTGGGCACGGATCCGTACCGTGGGTCCGCACGCTCGGGTGCCGGCGCGCCCCCTCCCCGGACCACGGCGGGCCGGCGCCGAGCGTCAGAGTCCCGACCGTCCGACCCCGAGAACCGCCATGCCCGTCACCGCCGCCCAGCTTCTCGTCCGCTGCCTCGAGCAGGAGGGCGTCGAGTACGTCTTCGGGATCCCCGGCGAGGAGAACATCCACTTCGTCGACGCCCTGCGCGACTCGCCGATCCGCTACGTCCTGGTGCGGCACGAGCAGGCGGCGTCGTTCATGGCGGAGATCTACGGGCGGCTGACCCAGCGTCCGGCGGTCGCGTCCGCGACGCTCGGACCGGGCGCGATCAACCTGCAGCTCGGGGTCGCCGACGCGACCACCAACAGCACGCCGCTGATCGCGATCTCGGCCCAGGTCGACCGCGACCGGTCGTACAAGGAGTCGCACCAGGGCGTCGACCTGGTCGCGATGTTCGACCCGACCACTTGGTGATCGGGTCG
>JADMKN010000038.1 GCA_015478825.1 Patulibacter sp.
CCGGAGAGTACGGCGGGGTCTTCGGCATCTAGGGACATCCTCTCGGACTGGGCGAACCCAGTCATCTGATGTCCACGAAAACGGGGGAAGTCCAATGTTGATCTGTCGAACGAATGGCCCAACGCTCATCTCCGCCGAACCAAGGTCCAAAACGAAACTGATGAACTCGAAGCTCGGCCCTTCGTCCTTGTCGTCGCAAAAGATGATCTCCTTCGACATCTGGATCAGATCGCCAATGGTCCACCCGTTGCTCTGGCGTTCACGACGCGGGTTCTCCACACGGTCTAGCCAAGCGTCGAGGAGCGGATCGTCTCCGGTGAGTGGGTCGCCCGGATCGTGCCGGATAGCGACACCTATCTGCCACTCGTTCTGCTTCCACCACTCGCACCGAGACATAACGAAATCATGGCGCAATTGGCTTGGCGCGCTCTCCCGCCGCCCGCCGCGCCACCCGCTCCACCAACCGACTCCGCACGTCGTCCAGCTGCGCCAGCTCGCCGAGATCCGCCGGGACTTCGTCAGTAACGTCGACCGGCGGTAGGGTCGGCGGGGTGTCGGTGCGCCACGTCGAGACGGCGATCGGGGCGTAGACGCGGTGCAGGGCGAGCTTGGCGACGGTCTCGTCGCGGCTGGTGCAGAGGACGATCCCGACCGATTCCTGGTCGTCGGCGTGGCGGAGCTGCTCGTCGACCGCGTTGAGGTAGAGGTTCATCTTGCTGACGTGCTCAGGCTCGAACGCGCCGATCTTCAGGTCGATCACCACGAACCGCCTCAGGACGTGGTGGTAGAAGAGCAAGTCGAGGAAGAATTCCCGCTCGCCGACCTGCAGTGCCTTCTGCCGCCCGTAGAACGCGAACCCCTCACCGAGTTCGAGGAGGAAGCGCTGGATGTCGTCGATCAGCGCCTGCTCCAGCTCACGTTCGTGCGCGCTCTCGCTCAAATCGAGGAAGTCGAAGACGTACGGATCCTTGGTGGCGTCGAGCGCCCGCTGCGCGTCGGCCGATTCGAGAACCGCGGGGAAGTTAGCGACCGCGGCGCCGGTGCGCTCGTGCAGGCGTAGGTCGATCTGGGCCTTGAGATGGCGTCGTGACCACCGCAGCTCGACGACCTGCGCCGCGTACCATTCGTAGCGTTCCGGATCGTCCGCGAACGCGTCCAGCAGCACCTGGTGATGGGTCCAGCCCAGTTGTGCAGCCAGTGGCTGCACTTTCTCCGGCTCCGGCCAGAGCGCGGCGAAGCGCCGCATGTAGAAGAGGTTGCGACGCGAGAATCCGCGTACGCCGCCGGTGCCGGTGCGGAGGTCCTGGCTGATCCTGCCGACGACATCGTCGCCCCACCCGAGCGCTTGCTGGCGGTCGAGGATCTCGCGACCGATCGACCAGTAGAGGAGCACCAGCTCCGTGTTGACCGCCCGCGCGGCGCGACCCTGCGCAGCGCGGATCCGACCCGTCAGCGTGTCGATCAGCTCGCGGTAGGCGTCCGAAGTTGCGACGTCGGCGGCGGGGAGGCGAGCAGGAACGTCGGACACGTTGCCACCGTAACCAAGCGCGCCGACGATCGGAAGGCCGTTCAGGCACTCGGCGTCTTGAGTGCCTGAATCGGCACCGATCCTCCCCAATCCGTGGGTATCCCCCAACGCTCTCACCTCGCGCGATCCTGGAGAACCCCTGCAAACCGCCGCCTCCCCCGCCGACGACGCCCTGCATCGCACCCAGGAGGTCGCCGGTTCGAGCCCGGCTAGCTCCACCTAGGAAGTAGGAACGGAAGGCCCGCCATCGGCGGGCCTTCTGCGTTCTCGGGCTCGACGAGGCCTCCTGGATCGGCGGCGATCTGGAGGGGTCCTGAGGCACGCGTGCCTGATAGTGCACGGACACAGACTGCTGATACCCAGATGGGCCGAAACCCGGGGCCGCGATGCCCATTCCCACAAGCCCAGCCAGAACTCGCTCGCTCCGAGAGGGCAAGGTGCAGACAAGGCCTGGACTTCTGCCGCGAACCGTTCGGCATGCCGTGGAGATGCTCAAATTGACAAATTGACACGGGCTCGTCGTCCATTTGTACATTTGTCTTGCGAGTCCTTCGCTCGACGACCTCTTGGCGGTGCTCCGCGCCGACGGCGACGACTCCGCCGCGATCGAGGCGAAGCGTGCTTCCGGGGGATGGCCTGACGACATCGCGCGGACGGTCTCGGCGTTCGCGAACACGCCGGGTGGGGGAACGATCGTCTTTGGGATCGACGAAGCCTCGGGCTTCTCGCCGGTCGGCGTCTGGAACGCGAAAGACTGCCGAAAGGCCCTCGCCACCACGTGCCGCGATGGGCTGGAGCCGCCGGTCGCGGCCACCTCGCAGATCGAGACCGTCGACGGACACGACATCGTGGTCGCCGAGGTCCAGGAAGCGCATACGACCGCCAAGCCCGTTCGCGTAAAGAAGGAGGGCAAGGCCTACCTTCGCCAGCATGACGGCGATTTCGCGCTGTCGGAGAACGAGGAGCAGGCGTTCCTCGCGTCGCGCACCGTCCCGCGCTTCGATGCCGCGGTCGTCCCGGAGGCGACCATCGATGACCTCGATCCGGAGCTCGTCGACGCCTACGTCGCGGCGTGTCACGAGTCCTCGACCGCGCTGCGGAGGTTCGACCGCGAGGAGACGCTCTTTCGTACCGGCGTGTTGGCCAGCGACTCTCGTCGTCCGTCGGTCGCCGGACTCCTGGCTCTAGGCCTCTACCCCCAGCAGTTCTTCCCGAACCTCGTCATCCAGGCGCACGTACGCCCCCGCCCTAACGACCCGCCGGGGACCCGAGCCACGGACGCTCGCCGCTTCGACGGTCCGATCCCGACGATGCTCAGCGACGCGATGGCCTGGGTTCGTCGCAACACCCGGTCCCGGGTCGTCTTCGGCGAGGATGGCCACGGCCACGACGCACCCGAGTACCCCGCCGAGGCGATTCGCGAATTGCTCTCCAACGCGCTCGTCCACCGCGACCTCGGCGAGCACGCTCTCGGCCTGCCGATCAGCCTTCACCTGGAGGCGACGAAGCTCGTCCTGACGAACCCCGGAGGGCTGTTCGGCATCACCGCTGACCGCCTCGGCCTCGATGGGACCACGAGCGCCCGGAGCGGCACCCTGATCCGGATCTGCCAGAACGTCCGATTCGACGGCAATCGCCGCGTCTCCGAGACACTCGCGTCCGGCATCCCTACCGTGCTGCGGGCGCTGAAGCACGCGAACATGACGCCCCCGGTCTTCGTCGACCAGGGAATCCGCTTCACCGTCCTCGTCCCCAATCACGCGCTGCTCAGCGCAGAGGACCTCGAATGGCTCCGGTCGCTGGGAACGAGCATCGACGGCCTCAGCGACGCGCAGCGGCATGCACTCGTCGCCCTGCACAGCGGAACCGTGCTCACGAACCGCAGCTTCCGGGAGTTGTTCCCGATGGATTCCCGACGCGCACATGCGGCCCTCAGCGAGCTCGTGGCAAGAGGCTTTGCCGTCGGAGACGGTGAACGCGGCTCGCGTACCTACCGGTTTGCCGGAAACGAAGCCGAGGTTGCCGCCCCCCAGCCGACCCTCTGGACCGACGATGACACGCCAGCCGCTTCCCGACCCTCGAGCTCGTCGAACGAAGCCCGGATTCGCGACGTGCTCGAGAGCGGGGCCATCGACGTCAACGACATCGTGACGGCAACAGGTTTGACCGCACGGCAAGTGCGTTACGCGCTCGGGAAGCTCCGAGACCGGAACGAGGTCCAGATTCGGTCGGGCGGACGTGGCCTTCGCACAACGTACGAACTTCGAGCCCCGTAGACGTGGCGTCGCTCAGGCACTCGCCGCCTTGAGTGCCTGGATCGTCTGAGATCGCCAGCTATCCGCTTGCATCCGCAGCCCTCACATTTTGCGCTCGCCTCGAGAAATGCCTGGAAATAGTCGCCTTCTGCGCGAACGAATCTCCGGATCGCACCCAGGAGGTCGCCGGTTCGAGCCCGGCTAGCTCCACCTAGGAACAGGACGCGGAAGGCCCGCGAGGGCGGGCCTTCCGCGTTTCTGGGGCCGGGTCGTCGCTTGATCGTGGCCGATGCTGTCGACGATCGTGCCACCGCGTTCTACGAGCGCTACGGCTTCGTCCGTCTTGCGGGCACGCTCCGACTCCTCCGCAAGACGTCCGACGTCGCTCGCGACCTCGGACGAGACCCTGCGACGCTCGTCGCGCCCGCCGCGCGCTGAGTCGTGTTTGGTCTTCGGCGCTACGCAGGCGTAGGCTGACGAAGCACCGCCCGCCGAGGAGCACCCGCGATGTCCGTCACCGCGCCGTCACCCGTCACCGTCCGCCGCATCCCGAATCCCGCCGAGCCGGTCCCGGCCGTGGCGGTTCCCACCCTGGTGCTGCTCGTGGTGGCGCTCGTCGGCTGGATCGGCGCGACCGTCCTCTACCTCGTCGCCGGTCTGCCGTGGTGGGCGACGGTGGTGGTCAACGCGGTCACCGGGTACCTGCTCTTCACCGTCGCCCACGACGCCGCCCACAGCGCGGCGTCCAACCGGCGGGGGCTGAACAACGCGATGGGCCGCGCCGCCGCGCCGTTCTTCGCGCTGCACGCCGCGTTCCCGGTCTGGCGCTTCATCCACATGCAGCACCACCGGTTCACCAACCACGACGACGGCGACGATCCCGACCACTACACGATGCGCGGGCCCGCCTGGCAGCGCCCGTTCCGCTGGGTCACGATCGACTACCACTACGTCCTCTTCTATCTGCGGCACTTCCGCTCGCGTCCGCGGCCGGAGCGGATCGAGGGCGCGCTCTTCCTGATCCTGGGCGTGGTCGTGCCGGTCGCCCTGATCGCCACCGGCAACGTGCTGGTCTGGCTGGTCGTGCTCTTCCTGCCCTCGCGCCTGGCGATCGCCTGGCTCGCCTACGCGTTCGACTACCTCCCGCACCACGGCCTGCACCACCGGCCGAAGGAGGACCGGATGAAGACCACGCGCAACCGGATCGGCGGCGAGCGCTGGGCGTCCCCGTTGATGCTGTACCAGAACTACCACCTGGTCCATCACCTCCACCCGACGGTGCCGTTCTACCGCTACCTCCAGGTCTGGCGCCGCAACGAGGCCGCCTACCTCGACGGGGACCCCGCGCTCTCGACGCTCCGCGGCCGCGAGATCACGCCCGACGAGTACCGCCGCATGCGGGACCTGGTCGAGGAGCACCACTAGGAAACCGTCGGGTCCTTGCGGCCGGCGACGAATACGGGGCGCTCCGGCCCGGGACCGCCACCGCCCCGAGCCGAGCCGACTCTTGCCTCAGCCCCCGACCACCGTCTGGCTTTCGTCCTGCACGAGCGCCGACGCGAGCAGCTCGTAGGAGCGCATCCGGGCGGGCAGGTCGGCGACGTTCATCGCGACCATCACCTCGTCCGCGCCGGCGTGCTCCGCGAAGGCCGTCACCTGCTCGCCCACCTGATCCCCGTTGCCGACGGCGGAGAAGTGGAGCATCCGCATGGCGTGGCGGCCGACCGGGGAGCGTAGAATCGCCTCGGTCTCGATCCGGTCGCTGCCGTCGACCGGCCGGTTGCTGAGCGCGCGGGCCATCTTCTCCAGCGCCGTCGCGTGGAGGACCTTCGCCTGGTCCTCGGTGTCTGCGGCGAAGACGTTCATGCTGGCGATCATGTACGGCGCCTCGAGCTGCTCCGAGGGCTGGAACTCGTCGTGGTAGACGTGCGAAGCGTTCAGCAGCTCGTCGGGCGCGAAGTGCGACGCGAACGCGTACGGCAGGCCGAGCTGCGCGGCGAGCCGCGCCCCGAACAGCGACGAGCCGAGGATGTAGAGCGGCACCTCGGTGCCCTCGCCCGGGATCGCGCGGACGGTCTGTCCGGGCTGCTTCGGACCCAGCAGGCGCTGGAGCTCGACGACGTCCTGCGGGAACCGGTCCGACGCCTCGGGCGCGCGGCGCATCGCGCGGACCGTCTCGAAGTCCGTCCCCGGCGCGCGGCCGAGGCCCAGGTCGACGCGACCGGGGTAGAGCGTCTCGAGGGTGCCGTACTGCTCGGCGATGATCAGCGGCGAGTGGTTGGGCAGCATCACGCCGCCCGCGCCGACGCGGATCCGCTCGGTGTTCGCGGCGATGTACCCCGCGAGCACCGCCGGTGTGGAGGACACGATGCTCGGCATGTTGTGGTGCTCCGAGAACCAGTAGCGCCCGTAGCCCCAATTCTCGGCGCGCTTGGCGAGCTCGGCGCTGCCCAGCAGCGCGTCCCGCGGCGAGACGCCTCCACCCGCCGTGGCCAGATCCAGTACCGACAACCGCACACCCATCACGACCTCCTTACCGGCCCGGGCACCCCGGGCACGCGTTCCCGAGCGACTCCCGGGACGCCTCTAGGACGGTACTTTGGGCCGAGCGCGGGGCCCGTGCGGCGGGGGATTCCGGCCCCCGCCGCGCGACGGCCGTGGTCGGTCGCTCACGCGATCCTCGGCG
>JADMKN010000039.1 GCA_015478825.1 Patulibacter sp.
CTTGCCGTCGGTCATCCGCTTCTGGATGTCCTGCATCTTCTCCGAGACGCCCGCCGTCACCTCCTGCATCTTCTTCTGCATCGCGGCCATCGCGGGATCCGAGGCGTCCGGGGCCGCGTCCGGGGCCTGCTTGCCGGACCGGCTGCCGGAGTCGTCGCTCCCGCTGCCGGAGGCCTTCGCGTCGTCGCCTCCGCTGCCCGAGGCCTTCGCGTCGTCCCCAGCGGCCGGAGCCGCCTCGGTGGTCGCCGGCGGCTCGGCGGTCGTGCCGTCGCCCTCGGCGGGCGTCGTCGCGGCGGGCGGGGTTGTCGTGGCGGGCTGCTCCGCGGTGCTGGCCGCGGTCGTGACCGCGCTGCCGGCCGTGTCGGCATCGTCGTCGCCTCCGCAGGCGGCGACGGCGAACGGGCACGCCAACAGCAGGGGAAGAGCTATCAGTCGATTGCGAAACATCGTCGTATCGTGACGGACGAAGCTATGTCGTGGGTAATCCGTCACAGATCTGCGGAGATCGCCCGCGCGCACGCAGCCCGCGAGATCGCACGCCCCGCCGTATGCTCGAAAGCGCTCTCATGCTCGATCCCCTGGACATCACCCCCGTCGATCGCGTTCCCGTACGCCGAGCGTTGCTCTCGGTGTCCGACAAGACGGGGCTGGTGGAGCTGGCCCAGGCGCTCCACGCCCAGGGGACGGAGCTCGTCTCGACCGGCGGGACGGCCAAGGCGATCGCCGACGCGGGCCTGCCGGTCGTCGCCGTCGACGACGTCACCGGCTTCCCCGAGATGATGGACGGGCGGGTCAAGACGCTGCATCCGAGGCTCTTCGCCGGCATCCTCGGCGTTCGCCAGCTCGACACGCACGCCCAGGCGGCCGAGCAGCACGAGATCGGCTGGATCGACCTGGTCGTGGTCAACCTGTACCCGTTCGAGGACACGATCGCCCGCGAGGGCGTGACGATCGCCGAGGCGATCGAGAACATCGACATCGGCGGCCCGTCGTTGATCCGCGCCGCGGCAAAGAACCACGCCTACGCGACGATCCTCACCGACGCGGCGCAGTACCCCGCGGTGATCGAGGAGCTGCAGGCGTCGGAGGACGGCTCGCTCTGCCTCGCCACGCGTCGCAACCTGGCGCTCCAGGCCTACGCCACCACCGCCCGCTACGACGCCGCGATCAGCGGCTTCCTGCAGGGCCAGGACGACTTCAACGGCGCCGCGCTGCCGCTCGGGCACGGCCACGGCCGCCCCGCCGCGGGGGGCCGCGTGCCGTTCGCCCCGCAGCTCAGCTTCGGCTACGTCAAGGAGCGCACGCTGCGCTACGGCGAGAACCCCCACCAGCGCGGCGCGTACTACCGCCGCGCCGGCGCGGCGGCGCACCTGCTCGGCGGCGTCGAGCAGCTCCACGGCAAGGAGCTGTCGTTCAACAACCTGCTCGACCTCGAGGCCGCGCGCGCGATCGCCCGCGAGTTCGACGAGCCCGCCTGCGTGATCGTCAAGCACAACAACCCCTGCGGCGCCGCGATCGGCGTCAGCAGCAGCGACGCCTACGCCAAGGCGTTCGCCTGCGATCCGGTGTCGGCGTTCGGCGGGATCATCAGCCTGACCCGGACCGTCGACGCGGCCGCCGCCGAGGCGATCAGCAACCAGTTCGTCGAGGTCCTGTTCGCGCCGGGCTACGACGACGACGCGCTCGAGATCCTCAGCCGCAAGCCCAACGTCCGCCTGCTGCGCGGCGACGACGCGGCGCTCCGCGGCCTCGAGGCGCTCGACGTCCGGCCGGTCGCCGGCGGCGCGCTGATCCAGGACGCCGACGAGGTCGTCGTCGACCGCGACGGCATGAAGGTCGCCACGGCCACCGCGCCGACCGAGGACCAGTGGCGCGACATGCTCTTCGCCTGGCGCGTGATGCGGCACGTCAAGTCCAACGCGATCGTCTACGCCAAGGACGGCGCCACGATCGGCATCGGCGCCGGCCAGATGAGCCGCGTCGACTCCGCCAGGATCGCGGTCGGCAAGGCCCAGGAACACGGCCTCGACCTGGCCGGCGCGGCGATGGCCTCCGACGCGTTCTTCCCGTTCGCCGACGGCGCCGAGATCGGACTCGACGCGGGCATCCGTGCCGTGATCCAGCCCGGCGGCTCGGTCCGCGACGAGGAAGTGATCGCCGCGGTCGACAAGGTCGGGGCGACCATGGTGTTCACCGCCCGTAGGCATTTCCGCCACTAGGGGCTTCACCCGCATTTCACGCGGGTTCATAGACTGCAGGGGATGAGTCGCGATCAGGACCGGGTCCAGCGCTTCCACTCCGGGGGGCCGTGGGAGACCGAGGTCGGGTACTCCCGTGCGGTGCGGGTCGGCGATCGGGTGCTGCTCTCGGGCACGACCGCGGCGCGCGGGGACGACGAGCCCGTCCCGGACGATGCCGCGGAGCAGGCGCGGATGGCGTTCGAGACGATCGCCATCACGCTGGAGTACGCCGGCGCGCAGCTCGACGACGTTGTCCGCTGCCGGATGTTCGTGGTCGACATCGCGCGCAACGGCAACGCGGTGCTCGAGGTCTACGGCGAGGCGCTCCGCAGCGCGCGTCCCACGTCCTCGATCCTCGGCGTCGCCGGACTGATCGATCCGGCGCTGCTGGTCGAGATCGAGGTCGAGGCGATCGCCGGCTCGGGAGACGTCTACGAGGGTTGAGCCGGCCAGCGGGTCACGTCGACCATCGCCACCGGCACCCGGTCGCCGATCCAGGCCGCCCACCGCTCGTCGGCGACCCGGCGCTCGAGGATCAGCCGGCGGCGCGGCAGGTCGTCCCGCGTGAACGTCACCCGCTCGACGTCGTCGGTGGTCAGGTCCTCGCGCGGCTGACGGTTGCGACGGCGCTGCCCCTCCGCGGCGACCGGCAGCGGGCCGTCCGCCGCCTCGGCGATCCGGGTCCACGGCACGTCGCGCCAGACCACGGGATCCTGCGCGGGGTCGATCGTCTCGGGCTTCTCGGCGCCCACGGCGAAGGTCAGCTCGTCGGGATCGCCGTCGACGGTGGCCATCCAGCCGGGCTGGCCCTTCAGGTCCAGGTGCCACGCGGTCCACGCGGGGAAGCCGTCGTGGGCGGCGAACCGCTGGGCGCCGATCACGACCCACTCGCGGTCGTCGTAGAGCACCTCGGCCCCGACCTCGAGCCGGTCCAGGCTCGAAGCGGCGGTCGCGGACCCCGGCTCCCGGACGAGCGCGGCGGTCCGCGGACGGCGCCGGATCGCCATCACCGTCAGCAGCAGCGAGGCCGCCACCAGCAGTGCCGCGAGCACCAGCACGATCGTCGTCATCCCACCCAATCTGGCACACCGGACCGGCCGACGTCCGTCCGCCGGAACCCGCAAGATTGACCGTCGCGTGTCCGTGTCGCTCCCCGTTCCTCCCGGTCTCCGCGTCTGGCAGCACGAGGTCCTCGCGGCCATGTCGCAGTGGCAGGACGGGACCTTCCTGGTCGCCGCCGCCCCGGGCGCCGGCAAGACCCGTCCCGCGCTCGAGCAGGCCGTCCGGCTGCTCTACGCGCGCGAGGCGGACCGGATCGCGCTCGTCTGCCCGACCGCGCCGCTGACCCGTCAGTGGGCCGAGGCCGCCGCCCGGCTCGGCGTCCATCTCGCCCCGGACGCGTCCGAGCTGACCCCGCCGGCCGGGTTCCACGGCGTCGCGGTGACGTACGCGCGGGTGGCCCAGTCGGCGGCGCGCTGGGCGAGTCAGTGCACGGAGAGCACGATCGTGATCGCCGACGAGGCGCACCACCTCGGCGAGGAGCTCTCGTGGGGCAAGGGCTTCGCCCTGGCCCTCGGCCGCGCCCGTCGCTGGCTGCTGCTGTCCGGGACGCCGTTCCGCTCCGACGCCAGCGCGATCCCGGGCGTCGAGTACGACGGCGACGGCATGGCCCTGCCGAACTACGCCTACGGCTACGCCGACGCGGTCCGCGACGGCGTCTGCCGCCCGGTGACGTTCATTCCCTTCGACGGCACGATGTCGTGGCAGTCCGGCGACGAGACCGTCGAGGCGACGTTCTCGGACGCGGTCTCCAGCGATCAGCGCGCGCGGCGGTACCGAACCGCGATCTCGACGGACCTGGAAGGGGCGCTGCCGAAGATCCTCCGCGACGCGCACCGCCGCCTGCTCGGCCTGCGCGAGACGTCGCACCCCGAGGCCGGGGGCCTGGTCGTCGCCGCCGACGGCGAGCACGCCCGCGCGGTCGGCGCGGCGCTGCACCAGATCACGGGCATCAAGCCGGTGATCGTGATGCACACCGACCCGCAGGCGCACCGCAAGCTCGAGGCGTTCACCCACGCGACCGATCCCTGGATCGTCGCCGTCAACATGGTCAGCGAGGGCGTGGACATCCCGCGGCTGCGGGTCGGGGTCTACGCGACGGCGGCGAAGACCGCGATGATCTTCCGCCAGATCGTCGGCCGCTTCGTCCGCACGATCCCCGACCGGCCGATCGAGAGCGCCTGGCTCTACATGCCGGCCGAGCCGACCCTGCGCGCGCACGCCGCCGAGATCGACTCCGAGCTGATCCCGCTGCTGCGCCGCAAGGAGGACGCCGACCCCGACGCGATCGAGGCGGAGCTCGACGAGCCGGCCGCCAAGGCCGAGGACGAGATCGGGCTCGCCCCGGAGTTCAAGGCGCTCAACGCCGACATGGCGCCCGAGGCCCAGCTCGACCTGTTCGGCGGGGCGACGCCGATCAAGCGCGACGTCGCGCCGAGCCCGGTGGGGGTGGCGGGCGGCCCGGGAGCGGCCGCGCCCGCGTCGTCCGAAGCCGGGTCGGTTCCCGGCGCCGTCAGCGAGGTGCCGCTGTGGCAGCAGCGCCAGCGACTGCGCGAGACCCGTCACCGGCTCGTCTCGGAGCTCGGCCGGGCCCGTCGCGCGACCCAGCGTGAGATCAACGCCTGGGTCAACCAGCAGATCGGCGTGGCGAAGGTCCAGGACGCGACGGTCGACCAGCTCCAGCAGTCGATCGACCTGCTGGAGCGCGCGCTGCTCGGGCGGGCGTAGGATCCGGTCATGCGCCGCTGGCGAATCACCGCTTGTTTGATCGCCCCCTATGCGGTCGCGCTGGCCGCGATGGGCCTCGGCTGACCGTTCCCCTCCGCGTCGCCTACGGCAGGTCCGCCACCACGTCGGCCAGCGGCTTGCGGATCCCGGCGATGAACGGCAGCTCCTCGCGGGTGTGGCGGCGGGCCTCGGCGGCCCGCAGGTCGCGCATCAGGTCGACGATCCGCTCGATCTCGTCGGCCTCGAAGGCCAGCAGCCACTCGTAGTCGTTCAGCGCGAACGCGCTGATCGTGTTGGCGCGGACGTCCTTGTAGCCGGCGGCCATCATCCCGTGCTCGCGGAGCAGCTTCGAGCGTTCCTGCGGGTCGAGCAGGTACCAGTCGTAGGACCGCACGAACGGGTAGACCGAGATGTACTTCTTCGGATCGGTGCCCTCGAGGTACGCCGGGATGTGGGTCTTGTTGAACTCGGCCTCGCGGTGCACGCCGATCGACGTCCACCACGGATCGACGGACTGCCCGAGCGCGGTCCGGTTGAAGCGCACCAGGGCGTCCTGCAGCGCGTCCGGGGTGGGACCGATCAGCCACAGCAGCAGATCGACCTCGGCCCGGAAGCCGACCGTCGAGTACGCGGCCCGCAGGATCGCGTCGCCGCCGGTCAACGCGGCCTCGGCGTCCGCGGCGAGCTGCGGCGCCCGGGACTGATCGACCCGTCGGTGTCCGCGGGCCGCCTTGAACGAGGCGTACATCGCGTACAGGTTCGTGTGATCGGTCTGCGTGCTCATCCGCTCCGAGGATAGGACGTTCGCGCGCCGGCCTGCTCGCGCGCGGGGCCGGCGATCGGCGGGCGGAGCGGGACCGGGGGAGTGGGCCGCCTGGGACTCGAACCCAGAACCACGGGCTTAAAAGGCCCTTGCTCTACCATTGAGCTAGCGGCCCCGAAGCTGGAGCGTATAGCCCGGCGCGGCGCGGATGCAGCGCGATCGGCGGCCGTTCGAGAGGCCTGCTTGGCTCGGGGGTCCGGTGGGTAGACGAATCCCATGGGAACCGATCTTCCGGACGACATGGACGACGTCGGTGGCGCCTTCGCCCGCGAGCGTCGGCGGCGCGAGGAGAACCGTCCGCTGGAGGAGGCGGGCGAGGGCGAGTCCGAGGGCTTCGAGCTGGCGGAGCAGGAGTTGATCGAGCACGCGTCCCACGGCGACATGCACGGGCCGACGCGGATCCTGCGGCATACCCGCAACAACGCGGACGAGGAGCAGGAGCCCGACCCCGACCTGTACGGCGACGCCGACGAGGTCCCGTCGGACGTTCGGCCCGAAGGCGACGACGAGCAGAGCTGACCGGCGCCGCGTCCCGGGCGCGTGCGTTCTAGACTGAACA
>JADMKN010000040.1 GCA_015478825.1 Patulibacter sp.
ACGCGAGCGTCGGATCCTGGTCGAGCCGGCACACCGTGCGGATGTCGTCCTCCAGTCGGCGCAGCGCGTCCGCGGGCGCGAGGTCGGGGAAGACCAGCTCGGCCCAGCCCGCGTTGGGGCAGGGAATCACGGTCCAGTTGAGCTCGCGGCGGTTGATCACCTCGGCGGTCTCGCGGAGGGCCGGTAGCTGGTCGCGCCCGACCCGCGCCGGGTCGAGGTCGGCGAACACCCCCGGGACCACCTGGCCGACGAGCGAGATGTTCGCCGACTGGGTCCGGCCGAGCTCCTGGACCCGCGCGCCGAGCCACGGCGGCACGAAGTCGAGCGAGTCCTCCGCCGCGAGCCGCAGGCGGGCGCGCTTGATCAGCGGGTCGAACCAGGCGACGTCGACGAACCCGGCCCCGACGCGGTAGGCCTCGGCGGCGATCGCCCGGGCCAACGGCTCGTGTCCGCCGACCTGGGCGCTGATCGCGACGGTCTGGCCCGGCTGGACGTTTGCGCCGACGCGCACCGCGAGCGCGGCGAGCCGCTCGAGCAGGTCGGGATCGGGCGTCACGGCGGCGGATGCGGTCATCGTGGTCGTCACGCTAGCGCGCGGGCCGGGGCGACCCGATTCGATCGGAGTCGGCGCGGTAGGGTTGCCGCATGGCCTCGTCGCCGGCCACGCCCCCTTCGATCGCCGTCGAGGACTATCTGAAGGCGGTCTTCGCGCTCGAGACGCGGTTGCAGGGAGCGGTCCCGACGACCGCGCTGGCGGGTCGACTCGGGATCACGCCCGGATCGGTCTCGGCGATGCTCCGCCGCCTGTCCGAGCTGGGGCTGCTCGAACACGAGCCGTACCGCGGGGTCGTGCTGACCGCCGAGGGCCGCCGCGTCGCCCTGCGCACGCTGCGCAACCACCGCCTGCTGGAGCTGTTCCTCGTCGAGATCCTCGACGTTCCGTGGGACCGGGTCCACGACGAGGCCGAGCGGCTGGAGCACGCGCTCTCCGACGACCTGGCCGAGCGGATCGCGGCCAAGCTCGGACACCCGGAGTTCGACCCGCACGGCGACCCGATCCCCGACAGCGCGCTGAAGCTGCAGGAGCCCGTCACGCGCAGCCTGCAGGACGTCGAGGTCGGAGACCAGGTGGCGTTCGTGCGGGTCTCCGACGCCGATCCCGCGATGCTCCGCCACCTACACGAGCGCGGGATCACCCCGGGCGTCACGCTGACGCTCGCCGATCGCCAGCCGTTCGGCGGCCCGCTGACGGTCCGGCTCGGCGAGGCCGAGCACGCGCTTGGCCCGGAGCTCGCCGCGGCGATGCGCGTCACCGCCTGACCGCCTCCCGACCGCGGGTAGGATCGCCCGATGCGCTCGCTCCGTCGCCTCTTCGGCCCGTTCTTCGTCCTCGCCGGAATCATGCACTTCGTGACGCCGCGGACCTACGAGGCGATCATGCCCGACTACCTGCCGCTGCACCGCGAGCTGGTCTACGCCAGCGGCGTGGCCGAGATCGCGGCGGGCGCGGCGACGATGCACCCGCGCACGCGCCGCTTCGGCTCGCGGCTCGGCGTCGCGACCCTGGTCGGGGTCTTCCCGTCGAACCTGCAGATGGCACTTCACCCGGAGCGCTACCCCCAGATCCCCGGCGGCCGCGTCGCCCTGCTCGCCCGCCTGCCGCTCCAGGCCCTGCTGATCGCCTGGGCGCGGGCGGCGGGGAGGTAGCGGCCGGCTAGAACCGGTCGATCAGCTCGGTCAGGCCGAGGAAGTACCGCCCGTGGGTGCGACGCAGCTCTTCCTCGGACGACGCCGACAGCGCGACGATCTCCACTTCGGGTCGGTCGCGATACACGGTCTCCTGCCGGAACCGGGCCTTCAGCGCCTCTTCCGACCGCGCGAACTCCTCCTGCTGCAGGAGGCGACCGGCGTTGCGGTCGTAGGTGAGGAGGAACGTGGTCACGGTTCAAGAATCATAGATCGCCGTCGACATCAGGATCCAGGTTCCCTCTATGCGCTCTCATCTGGAGCACACGCGAGACGGGAGCGAACCCGTTCGATCGTGGCGTGTATGAGGTTCCATCGGGTGCCCGTCGCGTGGAGCCGTTCGACCCAGTCGTGCAAATCGCGAAGGTCCTCGTCCAGGCTCCCGTCGATATCGAGGCCGGATATGCCATCGGCGGCGGAGAGCTCGTGCAGGGCGATGATGCGGGCGACGAGTCGTGCGGACTCGACGGCACCGGTGCGCTGCCGATAGTCGCTCTCCGTCGCGTTGACGACGGATCGGTTGAACTTCGGGATATCGATCGGGAGTCCCGAAGCGTCGGGCAGCGTTGAGGTCTCTAGTCGCTCCGGTTCTTCCCCGTAGCGAATCCCCCGCCCCACCGCATCCGCCAACTTCTCGAACACCTCGGCCCACTCGTGCTGCCACGCCGTCCGGACCTGGATCTCAACCGGCACCCCCTCGGGAAAGACGATCACGTGGACGGCGGAGTAGCCGTGGACCGGATTCGCCCGGCGGTCGATCACCTTCGGCTGGCGAGTCTCGCCCTCGAACAGCGCGACCACGCGCTCCACGGTCTCGTCCTGCTCCTTGCGGTCGGGGCCGCCGACGATCCGCATGCCCGCGAGGTCCTGCATCGACTTGAGCGTCGCTCCGCCCGAGCGCCGCAGCTTCTCGAGGATCGTTCCGGTGTTCTTCAGCCGCGACGTGGTCTTGATTGCCAGGCCTGACCGGACGCGCTCCGATGTCGTCTCCAGGACCGACCCGTAGAAGGTCAGCAACTCGTGGAGCGCGGCGAGGTCGGCCTCAGCCGGCGTGGATGAGGCGATCAGGCGCACGCCGAGCCGCTCCTGCTGCGACTTGGTCATCGGACGCTCCACCGGTCCGTTCTACCGCAGCGCGAGCGCGAACGCGACCCAAGATCGCGTCGTCCGCTGCAACGTCCGGTCCTCGCTGGGGCCGTGCAGTGTCCCGCCCGGCCCGCGCGTCATCCGCTGGGCGGCACCGCGGCCGAGCACACCGTGCAGTCCCCGGCTCGCCCGAACGGCGCCGACCTTGGAAACGCCGAAGCCCCCGTCGGAACGGGGGCTTCGAACGAAGGCGGAGAGGGAGGGATTCGAACCCTCGGTAGAGGGGTTACCCCTACAACAGTTTTCGAGACTGCCCCATTCAACCGCTCTGGCACCTCTCCGAACTGTCCCGCGAACGGGACGGTCAGGGTATCGCGTCCCCGCGAACGACGCAGCGCCGGTCGGGGAACGTATCGATGCGCGTCGAACCACGTGACCTACGCCGCGAACGCGAGCGCGACGACCAGGACGGCGGCGAAGCTCACCGCGGCCGTGGCGCCGCAGGTGTCGCCCGTCAGGCCGCCGAGCCCGCGTCCCGCGCCGACCGCTCCGAGCAGCGCGAGCACGCCCGCGACGGCCGCCGCGACCAGCCCCGGCAGCCACCCCAGGCACGCCACCGCGGTTCCCACGGCGACCGCCGTTCCGACGGCCAGGGTCACCGTCCCGACCCGCAGCGCGTGAATCGCTCCGTCGGGTCGCGCCGGACGGCCCGCCGCGACGTGCACCAGGATCGCCCCCCGGGACAGGGCGCCGGCCGCGACCAGCGCCGTCACCCCGTCGCCGCCGGTCCCGAGGCCGCTCAGCGCGCTCCAGCCGACGAAGAACCAGACGATCAGCGCGAGCACCCCGAACGTGCCGTTGCGCGGATCGCGCATCACCGCCAGCCGTCGCTCACGATCACCGTGGACGCCCAGGCCGTCGGCGACGTCCGCCAGGCCGTCCTCGTGCAGCGCCCCGGTGAGCGCGAGCACTGCGGTCAACGCGAGCGCGGCCGCGACGCCCGACGGCCCGGCGCTCGCCACGAGGCCGAGCAGCGCCAGGACCCCGCCGCCGATCGCGCCCACCGCCGCGCCGACCACCGGGAACCACGGGGCCGCCGCCGTGAGCTTCGGCGCCTCGTCGGGGGCGAACGGCACCGGCACCCGGGTCAGGAAGCCGACCGCGTGGCGCGGGCCGTCGAGGAACGGGGCGGGCATCGGCCAGAGCGTAGTGCCGTCTCTGTCGTTCCGGTTCTCCAGCCGCGACACTGTTCGGATGCACGACGGCCCCGAGGAGTACGTTCGCCCGGCCACGCCCGCGGGCTTCGACCCGTCCCGGGCCGCCGACCGCGCGTCGGACCCGGAGGGCTGGCGGTTCCCCGACGCCGATCGCGACGCGCTCCACGCGATCATCGCGGGCCGCCGCGACATCCGGCGGTTCCGCCCGGACCCGGTGCCGCAGGAGATCCTCGACCGGGTCCTCGCCGCGGCCCACCGCGGCCCGTCGGTCGGGCTGATGCAGCCGTGGCGGTTCGTCGTGATCCGCGACGACGCGACCCGCGGGGCGATGCGCACGCTGGCCCAGGGCGAGCGGTTGCGTCAGGCCGAGCGGTTCCCGGGGCGCGCGCGGCACTTCCTCGACCAGAAGATCGAGGGGATCGTCGACGCGCCGCTCGCGATCGTCGTCTGCTGCGACCCGGGCGAGCCCGGTGTCGAGGTGCTCGGCCGCGGCACGATCCCCGAGACCGACGTCCACTCGACCGCCTGCGCGATCCAGAACCTCTGGTTGGCGGCCCGGGCCGAGGGCCTGGGGGTGGGCTGGGTCAGCTTCTACCGTCGCCAGGACCTGCGCAACCTGCTGGGGATCCCGCACCGGGTCGACCCGATGGCCTGGCTCTGCGTCGGCTGGCCCGACGAGCGGCCGGTGCGCCCCGGGCTCGAGGCGGCCGGCTGGGCGCAGCGGGCCCCGCTCAGCGCGGTCACGCTCGACGAGCGGTGGCCGGCCGAGGACGTCCCCTCCGTCGGCGGGGCGATCCTCGTCGACGGCGGCGAGGACCGTGGCGCGCCCGAGACCCACGCGCTGAACGAACCCCCGAGCTCCGCGTCCGACGCGACGCTTCCAGCGACCCCTGGCGCGCCCGCCGAGACCCCGACCCGCGGGGGCGCGGCGGACCCCGCCGCCGAGCCGTTGCCCGCAGTCCTCCGCGCCCTGACGGACGGGATCGGCGCGCCGGACCCCCGCGCGGCGACCGCGGTTCGCGACCGCGCCGACCGGCTGATCAAGCCGCTCGGCAGCCTGGGCGCCCTGGAGCAGGTCGTCGAGCGCTGGGCGGCTTGGACCGGGGACGCCCCGCCGAGCCCGTTGCGCCCCGCGATTCTGGTGCTGGCCGCCGACCACGGCCACGTCACGCGCGGAACCTCGCTCTACGGCAGCGGCGTGACGGCGCAGGTCGCCGCCGCGGCGGCCCGCGGCGGATCGGCGATCGCCGTGCTCGCGCGCCACCACGCGGGCCTCGTGACCGTCGCCGACGTCGGCCTCGCCGGCGAGCGGACCCCGCCCGGAGTCCGGCCCGCCCGGATCCGCGACGGCGGGACCCGCGACATCACGCAGGAGCCGGGCCTGACGCCGGACGAGACGCTCGCGGCGATCACCGTCGGCGCGGAGCTGGCGGGGGCGCTGCTGGAGCGCGGCGCGCGCTGCCTGGTGCCCGGCGAGATCGGGATCGGCAACACCACGGCGGCGGCGGCGCTCGGCTGCGCGCTGGCCGGCCTGACCCCGGAGCAGGCGGTCGGCCGGGGGGCGGGAGCCGACGCGGCCGGGCTGGAGCGCAAGCGCGAGGCGGTGCGGACCGCGCTGGCGCGGTCCGGGTCCCCGCGCGATCCACTGCGGGCGCTCGGCGAGCTCGGTGGACTGGAGCTCGCCGGACTGGTCGGGGCGATCCTCGCGGCGGCGCGGCGGCGTGCCCCGGTGATCCTCGACGGCTTCGCGGTCGGGGTCGCGGCGCTGGCGGCGGTGCAGATCTGCCCGGCGGCCCGCGACGGCCTGATCGCCGGCCACCGCTCGGCCGAGCCCGCTCACGGGGCGATCCTGGCCCTGCTCGGGCTGGAGCCGCTGCTCGACCTGCGGATCAGACTGGGGGAGGGGACCGGCGCGGCGCTGGCGTTGCCCCTGATCGACCAGGCCGGCCGACTGCACCGCGAGATGGAGACCTTCGTCGAGGCGGGGCTCGACGGCCCGCGGCGCACGCCGCCTACGGCGTAGGCGGCGCTCCCCGCGAATCGCTCGCGGCGGGCGGCAGGTCGTCCTCGGTCGGCGGAGCCTCGAGCGCCCGGGCGGGCAGCGCTCCGGCGCCGACGTCGGTCCCGGCCGGTCCGAGCTGCGCGGCGCCGGCCGCGGCGGCTCCGGATTCCAGCGCGTGGCGTCGTTCGCGCCGTCGTCGACGCGCGCCCGATCCCGGGATCTTCGCCGCCAGCGAGTTGATCGGCGCCAGATCCTCGTGCAGCGCCTCGCTCGACGCGACCAGCCGCTCCAGCAGGGGGACGAGCTGATGCATGCTGTCGTCGATCCGCTCGATCCGGGCCGTCA
>JADMKN010000041.1 GCA_015478825.1 Patulibacter sp.
GGCGATGTGTCAGCGGCCGCGACAGACGGCCGATCATTCTGAAACAGGTTCTAAGAACCTGTTCTAGAACGGGATGTCGTCGTCCGCGACCGGCGCGGACGAGGGCTGCTGCGGCGGCTGTCCCCCGCCACCCGGCTGCTGCGGCTGCGGCGGGAAGCCACCCGACGACGGGCTGCCCCCGAAGTCGCCCTGCTCGACCGGATAGGCGGTGCCCGGACCCGAGAAGCCGCCGCCCTGCTGGCCGCCGCCTCCGCCCCAGTCGTCGTTGGCCGGCGCCGCGGGCTGACCGCCCTGTTGCTGGTTCCAACCGCCTCCGCCGCCCCCGCCGCCCTGCTGGCCGCCACCGTCACGCCCGCCGATGAACTGGACGTCCTGCGCGACGATCTCGATCGCCTCGCGCTTGTTGCCCTGCTGGTCCTGCCACTCGCGCCAGCGCAGGCGGCCGTCGACCGCGACCTGGCGGCCCTTCGCGAGGAACTTCGCGGCGGCGTCGGCCGAGTTGCCGAAGATCGTCACGTTGAAGAAGTTCGGGGAGTCCGTCCACTGCCCGGTCGCCCCGTCCTTGCGGCGCTCGTTGACGGCCACGCGGAGGCTGCAGACGTTGCCGCCGGACGGCAGGGCGCGGAGTTCGGGGTCGCGGGTCAGGTTCCCGACGATCGTCACGCGGTTGATCGGCATGGGGTCCTCTTTCTCGGGGTTGCGTCGGCCGAGGGTAACGGCCACGGCGCGCCGTGGAGCGACGGCACGCCGATGAAACGAAGTCGGCCGTGGAGCCGTGCGCTCCGCTACCGGATCGCAAGATGAGTTATTCCGCGGAGATCGTGGATGCGGGGTGCGTGCAGGGCGGATGCCGGGTGACGATCGACGTCGAGGGCAATACCGGTGGTATTGACGAGATGTCGGTCGGTGCCAGGCGCCGTCCGGTACGTGCACCGCGCCGCGAGATCCGGGAAGAACTCATCTACGGGATGAGCTTCCCACGTGCGGCGGCGGATCGCCCCAGAACGACGACGTGCCGCCCAGGGGCGGCACGGAAGCGCGGGCGCCGGAACCGTCCGGCGCGCGGGGAAGCGGGGCTACTCGGCGTCGGCCGCGGCGACGGCGGCGCCGGCGGCAGCGGCGTTCGCGTCGATCTCGGCCAGGTCCGGCAGCGGGACCGGGTTGCGCTCGAGCTTGATCAGCCGGTGACGCAGCACGGCGTCGGAGATCTTCAACTGGCGGTCGAGCTCGTTGAGCAGCTCCGCCGGGCCCTGGAACCGGAAGACCCGGTACTCGGCGGTCAGCTCGTCCCCGATCGGGTACGCGAGCTGACGGGTACCCCATTCGCGACCCTCCAGGAGCGTGCCCTGCTCCTGGATCAGCTTGTCGATATCCACGGACAGCTTCTGCCGGGTCTGCTCTTCGGCAGACGCGTGGAGAAGGAGGACGAGGTCGTATGAAGGTGCGGGAGCGGCCATAAGAAAAATCGCTGGGAAGCGACGGTCGACGGTACCAAAGCCTGCGCCGCGCGGTCGCCCGACCTGGCTGCCGCGACGGGTGCAACGACATTCGGGGGGCGAGGATCACGGGGCCGGCGGGTCCTCCTGAAGATGCCACAGAATCACGGACCCCGCGCCCGCCCCTGGGCCAACGTTCCCCTGCCCCAGGGGCCGTGGGCCCCGTTCCTCGCGGTGGCGGCGGTGCTCGCCACGGTCGCCCTGGTGGCTCAGGGCCCCCGGATCGGCGGCGATCCTCCCACCGTGCCGGACGGCCGCGCCTTCGCGACCGCCGACGCGGTCGACGCTCGGGCGTCGGACGACGCCGGAGCCACGGCGGTCGCCGACGCGTCTCGAGACGTCGACCACGCCGCGGACCGTGACGTCCCGCGTACCGAGCCCGACGCCGGCGCCCCCGCGGCGGCGTCCCCGCGCCCCCGCCGCCGCGCCGTCCCGGCGTCGTCCCACCGCCAACGCCGAAGCGCCGCCGGCCGTCCCCGCACCGGACGATCGCGAGGTGGCCGCCGGGCGCCGACGCCCCCGCCGGCTCCGCGCCCGGTCCGAGCGACGGCGATCGCCACCGATGCCGCAGCGCCGCCGGTCCGCCGGCCGTCGGCTCCGCACCGTCCGCCGGCGGTGGGCAGCGCCGAGCAGGAGTTCGGGGCGCCGTAGTCCTCGCGTTCGAGACGCGGCTCCGGCGCCCGAGCCTCTAGCGGTCGTCGTCCGCCTTCGCGCCCGAGGTCTTGCGGCGGACGTCGACGAGCTGCTCGTCGATCCAGTCCCCGGGGTCGCGGCGCAGGACGATCTCGCGCAGGCCGTCGGCCCGGTGCGCGCGCTCCTCGTCAGACATGGTCAGCGCGCGGTGGATCGCGTTGGCCAGCGCCTGGACGTCGAACGGGTTGACGGTCAGGGCGAACTCGCCCAGCTCCTCGTGCGCCCCGGTGTTCTCGGAAAGGATCGAGACGCCGTTGCGCTCGTTGACGATCGGACCCTCCTTCGCCACGAGGTTCATCCCGTCGAACATCGCGTTGACGATGTGGACGTCGTAGTGACGGTAGGCGGCCACCGCCTCCTCGAGGTCGTCGCGCAGCTTCAACTGGATCGGCATCCAGTCCGGGGTTCCGTGCCGATGGTTGACCACCGCGACCAGCGCCTCGATCCGCTCCAGGTACTCGCGGTACTCCGGCACGTCGGTCCGCGACGGCATCAGCTGGGCCATGAAGGTCACCCGCTCGCGGAACTCCGGGTGCTGCTCGAGGAACAGATCGAAGGCCGAGAAGCCGCGCAGCACGTTCTTCGACAGATCCGCGCGGTCGACCCGCAGGATCAGGTGCTCGCGGCGGCGCCGCAGCAGCTCGTCCTCGTGCTCGCGGACCCGGGCGCGGCGCGAGACGGCGCGCGTCGCGGCGGCGTCGATCGGCAGCGGGTAGGCGCGCACCCAGACCTCGCGGTCGTCGATCCGCACCACACCCTGCTTGTGATCGACCTCGAGCTCGAGCAGGTCCTCGCAGCACTGCAGGAAGTTGCGGCGGTAGCTGCGCGTGTGGAAGCCGACGATGTCGTTGGCAAGGATCCCGCGGTACAGCTCGTCGCGGATCTTCCCCGGCAGCACCCGCCAGCTATCGGACTGGGACCACGGGATGTGGACGAAGTGGTGCAGGAACGCATCCGGACGGCGCTCCCTGATCATCTGCGGGAGCAGGTACAGGTGGTAGTCGTGGATCATCACGACCGGCGAATCGTCGCCGTCGATCTCCTCGACGACCGCGTCCGCGAGGTCCTGATTGACGATCTTGTAGCCGTACTCGTAGGCCTCGACCTCCTCGGCGCGCACGTCCGGCGCGTTGGAGAGATCCCAGAGGTAGTGCTGGATGAACCACAGCATCGGGTTGGCGACCACGCTGTAGAACCGCTCGTAGGCCAGGTCGTCGCTGATCACCAGCCGTACGTCGTACGAGCCGCCCGCCGGCGAGTCGACCGAGAACGCCCGGCCCTTGGCGGCGCGGGCGCGATCGGCGTCGCCGCGGCCCATCGCGTTGGCGATCCAGGTCGCGCGGCGGTGCGACGCCAGGCCGGTCAGGGCCGTGACCAACCCTCCGGTGCCGCGGGTGATCGTCCCGTCGGTGTCGAAGGTGACCGGCCCCCGGTTGGAGACGAGGACCAGCGGCTGCTGCGTGTCGGACATCGAGGCCGAGCGTATCCGCTCCACCGTCCGTCCCCGTCGCCACGTCGTGAAACGGGCCACGCCCGGGCGGAACGATCAGACCGGCAACCGCAGCGTGAACGTCGTCCGGCCCGGATGCGAGGCGACGGTCAGCTCACCGCGCATCTTGTGGGCGATCTCGCGGGCGATCGCTAGCCCGAGGCCCGCGCCCGAGCCGTCGCTCGCGCCGTGGAACGGCTCGAAGATGTTCGGCAGCTCCTCGGCCGGGATGCCGGGCCCGTCGTCGGTGACCGAGATCTCGGCGGCGCCGTGGCGCCGCTCGACCCGCACCTCGACCCGATCGCCCGCATGGGAGTGCTTCAGCGCGTTGTCGATCAGGGTGCGGAGCAGTTGTCCGACGCGATCGGGGTCGCACGAGTGGATTACGGGATCGCCGACGAGCTGCACGTCCAGCGCCCGGCCCTCGCGCTCGACGATCGGACCGAACTCCTTCGCCACCCGGGCCGCGAGCGCGTGCAGGTCGGTGTTCTCAGGTCGCAGCTCGACCCCGCCGCTCTCGAGCCGCGACAGGTCGAGCAGGTCGCCGCAGAGCCGCATCAGACGGTTGATCTGCTCCTCGAGCTGCGCGAAGAAGCTGCGGCGCGTCTGCTCGTCCAGGTCCTCGTCGCGCAGCAGCTCGACGTACCCCGAGAGCGACTGGAGCGGGGTCCGCAGCTCGTGCGACGCGGTCGCGATGAACCGCTTGCGACTGCTGTCGAGCTGCTCGAGCTGCCGCTGCATCGTGTCGAGCGACCGGGCCAGCGCGCCGAGCTCGTCCTGCGCGTCGACCTGGAACCGCGTGGTGAACCGGCCCTCCGCGACCTCGCGCGATCCGAGCTCGAGCCGTCGCAGCCGCGACGACAGCGTGAACGCCACCACCGCCCCGGCAACCAAGGCGACGAGCACCCCGAGCGCGCCGCCGATCAGCACGCGACGACGGACCAGCACGACCGTCCGGCGGACGTCGCTGAGCGGCACCGTCGCCACCAGCACCTGACCCGGCGTCGACGTCATCGAGGCCGCCAACGGCGCCGCGATCCGGACCCGCAGCGCCGCTTCGCCGCGGTTGTGCGCCTGGTAGACCAGTCCACCGGCGGCTCGCGCGCGTTCGGCGAGGCCGACGTCGCTCGCGCCCGGGGCCGCCCCGGCCGTCTCGGCGCGGACGGTCAGCCGGCCGTCGCCGCCCGGTCCGAGCAACGCGACGGTGGCCCCGGTCTGACGCGCCACGGTGTCGACCAGGCGCTGGTCGGCGGTCGTCTGTCGCTGGCGCGGCGTCGCGTCGGCTTCGCGCTTGTCCGCGGCGCGGTCGGCGACGTCCGACCGCACCGCCGCGTCGTCGACGGCGCTCCGGGTCTGCTCCGTAAGGGCCTGGAGCCGCTCCTGGACCATCGTCGACTCCAGCGTGGGCAGCACCTGCAGGGCGATCGCCCCGATCGCGACCAGCGTGACGGCGACGAACGACGCCGTCCAGCGGACGCGGAGCGACCAGTGCATCCTCAGTCGTCGTCCGTGTCGCGGAAGCGATACCCCAGGCCGCGCACCGTGATCACGTACTCGGGGTCCCGCGGGTCGCGCTCGATCTTCTCCCGCAGGTGCAGGACGTGGACGTCGACGGTGCGCCGCTCACGGTAGGCCGACCCGCCCCACGCCCGCTCCAGCAGCATGTCGCGGGTGAAGACCCGACCGGGCGCGTAGGCCATCGTGACCAGCAGCTCGAACTCGAGGTGGGTCAGCTCGACCTCCTCACCGCGTACCGTCACCCGGCGACGGTCGGGGTCGATCACCAGCTCACCGGCCGCGACCGGCGGCGTCTCGCCCGCGACGACGGCCGGCAGCGCCGCCCGCCGCAGCGCCGCCTTGACCCGGCTGCGCAGCTCGCGGACCGAGAACGGCTTGGTCACGTAGTCGTCGGCGCCGCTCTCCAGGCCGGCGACGCGATCGACTTCCTCGCCGCGCGCGGAGAGCATGATGATCGGCACCGCCGACCGCTCGCGGAGCCGGCGGCAGACCTCGAACCCGTCGATCCCGGGCAGCATCACGTCGAGCAGCACCAGGTCGGGCCGTTGGCGGTCGAACTCCTCCAGCGCCTCGGCGCCGGACGCGGCCGTCACGACGTCGTGACCGTCGCGGCGCAGGGGGAACGCCAGCAGCGTGCGGATCGGCTCCTCGTCGTCGACGACGAGGATGCGGGCGGTAGGAACGGTCGTAGACACGGAGCGGGAAACCGATTGAACCGGATCGCCCGGTCGGTATACGAAGCATGACGGAGCGCCCGGCGACGCGCGCTCCCGAGCAAGCCGCCACGACGGATCGCGAATCGCCGATACGCTGGCGATCTTGTCCCTTCGTCTTGGCATCGGCGCGCTGCTCCTGGCGGCGCTGATCGCGGCGTTCTCGCTGCAACAGCAGCCCGATCCACTCGTCGGCGACATTCCGCCGGACGCCTTCGACGCCGCGACCGGAGCGCGGCTGACCACGGTGCTGGCGTCGACCTATCCGGACCGGCGGGCCGGGTCGCCCGGCGACCACGCGCTGGCCGACCGCGTCGCCGACCTGCTGCGCAACGCGATGCCGACCGCCGACGTCCAGATAGACCGCTTCACCGCCGCGACCCCGGACGGCAAGCGCGAGCTGCGCAACGTGTCGGCGACGCTGCTCGGCCAGCCGGGACCCGAGATCGTCGTGGTCGCCCACCGCGACGCGCTCGAACCC
>JADMKN010000042.1 GCA_015478825.1 Patulibacter sp.
CCTTGCTCAGGTCGTGCTGGGTGGCGGCCAGCGCTCCGGGAAGCGACGGCGCTCCCCCACCGATCACGAGGCCGACCACGACCAGAACGGCGAGGCCGAACGCGAGCAGCGTCGAGGACGGACGGGTACGGCGGCACCGAGACACGGATTGGCAACGGTACGCACGCAGCGCGTCGCTGACCAGCGGTGCAAGCCGGTTTGCGACGATCCGCCGAGCGACCGTCTCGACGGCGATCGACCACCACCCGGCCGATCCGGGAGATGAGCTAAATCCCGCCTAAGACCGGGGGATTCGCCGGCTGAACCCGCGCGGGTGTGAGACCATACGTCCATGTCGCGTGGCGCATCGTTCGGGAAAGACTCGGGTCTACAGGCTCGGATGGTCGGGACGCTGTTCGCGCTCGGCCTGCTCTACGTGGTCTTCGCGGCGGTGTTGATGGCGGCCCTCAAGGGCAGCGCCGGCCTCGTGATCACGATCTGCCTGGCGATGCTGCTGTTCCAGTTCTTCACGGCGGACAAGATCGCGCTGCGCTCGATGCACGCGCACAAGGTCACGCCGGAGCAGGCGCCGGAGCTGCACGCGATGATCGACCGGCTCTGCCTGCAGGCCGACCTGCCCAAGCCGAACGTCGCGATCGCCGACGACCGGATGCCGAACGCGTTCGCCGTCGGTCGCTCGCAGAAGAACGCCACGGTCTGCGTCACGACCGGCCTGCTCGACCTGCTTCCGCCGGCCGAGCTCGAGGGCGTGCTCGCCCACGAGCTCGCCCACGTCGCCCACCGCGACGTGCTGGTGATGACCGTCGCGAGCTTCTTCGCCTCGCTCGCCGCGATGATCATGCAGAACGCGATCTGGTTCGGCGGCGGCCGCGACAGCCGCGACAGCGGCCCGAGCCTGCTCGTCGTGATCGCGGTCTCGGCCGCGGTCTACGCGATCAGCTTCATGCTGCTGCGGGCGCTCTCGCGCTACCGCGAGTACGCGGCGGACCGCGGCGCGGCGATCGTGACCGGCCGACCCAGCGCCCTGGCGTCCGCGCTCGTGCGGATCCAGGACGGGATCACGCGCACGCCCGACCAGGACCTGCGCGCGGTCGGCGCCTCGGCGGCCTTCTACATCGTGCCGCCGAAGGTCAAGAACAGCCTCTCGGCCGTCTTCTCGACGCACCCGCCGACCGAGAAGCGGATCGCGGCGCTGCAGACGATCGAGACGCAGCTCCAGAGCGGCCAGACCTCCCGCTAGGGCGCGACATGGGCTTCCTCGACACGCTCTTCGGGCGCACCAAGACCGTCAAGCAGGTCCGTCCGGACCGGCTGTTCGCGATGACGACGGCGGCGATCGACCTGGAGACCGCCCAGGGCATCGTCACGACCGGCGAGGCGGCGATCGTCTTCCAGCCGCTCGCGACGGGGGACTTCACCCAGATCGCCGACGACGTCGAGGCGCTGCTGCGGAGCACCGGCGCCGACACCGGGACCACGGTCGAGCGTCGCGACGACGACTACGGCTACCGCTGGATGGTGCTGAAGGACGACGACGTCGACGACCAGGTCACCGGAATCAACGCGGTGATGGAGTCGCTCGAGGCGGGCGGCTACGCCGACCGCGTGCTGTGCGCCGTGTTCGCGATGCGCGAGCAGTCGAGCGGGCAGGTCCTGCACCTGGTCTACCTGGCCAAGCGCGGCACCTGGTACCCGTTCGTGCCGTTCCCCGGCCAGGTCAAGGAGCGCAACCGCGAGCGTGAGCTGCAGCTCCGGGCGATCCTGACCCCGCTGATGCCGCTCGAGGAGAGCCTGGACCGGTGGTACCCCCTCTGGGGCGCCCCGCTCGGCGAGCGCTGAGGCTCGCCAGGCGGTAACGCCGCTGAGACCCGCCCCTACGCGTCGGCGGGGTCCGGGACGAGCCCGTCCCCGGTGAACTCCTGCCCCGCCTCGGCGAAGCTGAAGTCGTCCGCCGGCAGCAGGACATCGCTGCCGATCAGCTCGTCGTCCCCGACCGGCACGCCGTGCTCGCGCACGAACGCGAGCAGGGCGTCGAACTGCCGGCGGTACTCCGGCTCGTCGCCCGCGTCGACGGCCGCCACCACGGCGTCGTCGAGCACGTTCAGCCGCTCGTAGTGCTGATCCTCGAGCCGGTACTGCCGGTCGTTGAAGATCCGGACGATCACGCGCCCGGCTCCCGCTCCTCTTGCGGCGCCTTGTCGGCCGTTGCGCTCTCGTCGGCGCCGGCGTCGAGCTGCGCGGTCGGCGTGCTGCCGGTGCCGAGCTCGGCCTTCATCCGCTCGAGCTCCGAATCGACCTGCGACCCGGACCCCAGCTCGCGGAGCTGGCGGTCGATGTCGTCCTCGCCGCCGCCACCGATCTGGGTCAGGTCCTCGAAGGTCCCGGCCGCCTCCAGCTCCTGGACCGCGTCGGCCCGCGCGCGCATGCCCTCGGTCTTGTCGACCGCGCGCTGCATCGCCATCCCGACCTCGGCCATCGACTCGCCGACGCCGGTGGCGGCCTCGGAGATCCGCACCTGAGCCTCGGCGGCGCTGTACTGCGCCTTGATGGTCTCCTTCTTGGTCCGGAACTGCTCGACCTTGGTCCGCAGCTTCTGCTCGCTCTCGATCAGCGCCTGCTGCTGATTCTCCAGCTCCCCGATCTGCGTGTCGAGGCTCTGCATCTCGGTCTGGATCGCGCTCTTGCGCTCGAGCGCCGTGCGCGCGAGATCCTCCTGGCCGGCCGACAGCGCCTGGCGGGCCTGGGTGTCGAGCTTGAGCATCGCCTGCTGATGCTTGTCGTTCTGCAGCTGCAGGCGCTTCTTCGCGGTCACGACGTCCGCGATGCCCTTCTTGACGTTCTGGAGGTTCTCCAACTGCTTCTGGTAGCTGTAGTCGAGCGTCTCGCCCGGATCCTCGGCTTTGTCCAGGACGCGGGACAGCTTGGCTTTGATGGTGTTGGACATGCGGCCGCCGAGACCCATGTGGATGCTCCCTTGTGGCGTGGACGGGGGGACGTCACCACAGCCTACCGTCCGACACGGGCCGGGGAACGACACGGGCGCCGCTCTCGCGACGCCCGTGGTGACGGATCGAACCTTCTGGGTGGAGCGCCAGGCGCTCCGGACCGTGGGACTACAGGCCCTCGGGGTGGACGACCGTGAAGCTCTTGTGGTCGCGGCGGTTGTCCGGGCGCCACTGCGGGCCCTTGAGGCCGCTGCGGTCGCGGGCGGCCGACGTGTCGAGCCGCAGCCCGGCGATCACGGCGAACGCGTGGCCCTTGTTGCCGTAGACGGAGATCCACTGACCCTCGCCGGGCTCAGCCTCGTCCCAGCTCTTCTCGAAGTCGTAGGACGGCAGCGGCGAGTCGAGCAGATCGGCGCCGATCAGCGCGTAGCTGACGGTGCCGGAGCAGTCGTAGCCCGTGTCCTGGACGCGAGCGTGACCGCCGCCGTACTTGTACGGCAGGCCGACGATCTTGTTGGCGGCGATGATCGCCTGCTGCACCTCGGCGGGCGCGCCGAGCGGGATCCGCGCGAAGTACGCGGTGCGGCCGTCCTGCGTCTTACCCTTGTACCGCTTGGCCTTGGCGCCCTCGACCGTCCACATGCCGGCCGGGATCTCCACCGCGCCCGGAACCGCTCCGGCCGCCGGCGCCGCGGGAGCGACCACCGCGGGAGCGGAAGGGGAAACGCCGCCGGTCGCGGTCTGGGCGTTCGCCGAAGCGGCGAAGGTCCCAGCAAGGACGGCGGACAACGCTAGGGCTCGTGTGGAAAAACGCACGTGACAGTCCTCTTTCGTCGGCCTACGGGGTTAGCTGACGGGCTAGCGCAGAAAGAGCCAGCGCTTCCACCGCAGAGCGGCGGATTAGCCCCAAGGAACATGTGGTTCCCCCGCTCGCCGGGAACGTCCCCGGCGATTCGGCTTGCGAGACAGTATCAGGGACCGGCCCCGGAACGCGCGTGCATGAAATATCCCCTGCGTGGTAGAGGACAATCGAAGGCGTGCGGGCGGGCTTCTGGCGTGAGCCGCGCCGATCGCCGCCGCTGCGGGTAGCGTTGAACCCGATGCGCTCCGCCCCCCGTCCCCGATCCGCCCGTACGCGCGTCGCCGCGATCGCCGCCGCCGGAGCGCTCGCGCTGTCGGCCTGCGGGAGCGACGACGCGCCGTCCGTCGCCGCCCCCAAGGGCGAGCCGGAGGCCGTCGCGAACCTCGGCTTCCCGGTGGTCGCCACGCGCAACACCACGCGGACCGCGACCAACGACCCGGCGCTCGCCGCCGCGGCGGTCGCCCGCGCGATCTACTCCGGCGGGGCGGCCGAGACCCAGGCCCGGGCGGTCGCGATCGTCGATCAGGGCGACTGGCGGGCCGCACTCGCCGCCACGTCGCTGATGGCGCCTCCGCTCGGCGCTCCGGTGCTGTTCAGCGACGGGGCCACCCTGCCCGAGACGACGAAGGACGCGATCGAGGCGCTACGTCCCGCCGGCAGCGCCGCCGCTGGCGGCGCGCAGGCGATCCGCATCGGCGGCGTCGGTCGTCCGTCCGGCCTGCGGACCACGGACATCGACGGCGCCGACGGGCTCGAGATCGCGACCGCGGTCGACCGCTTCATCCGCGCCACGCGGACGCGCACCGCCAACCGCGTGCTGATCGTCAGCGCCGACCACCCGGACTTCGCGGCGCCCGCCGCGTCGTGGCTGGCGAAGTCCGGCGACGCGCTCGGCTTCGTGCGCGGCGACGAGATCCCGCCGTCGACGGTCCGGCTCCTGCGCTCGCAGCCGAAGGCCGCGATCTACGTGCTCGGACCGACCAACGTGGTCACCCCGGCCGCCACGAAGGCGCTGCGCGAGTACGGGACCGTTCGCCGGATCGGCGGGGCCGACCCGGTCGCCAACGCGGTCGGCTTCGCCCGGTACAGCGACGGCGCGTTCGGCTGGAACATCAACGAGCCGGGGCACGGCTTCAGCTTCGCGCGCTCGGGCGAGATCCTCGACGCCGTCACGCTGGCGCCGTTCTCGGCCTCGGGACTGCACGGGCCGCTGCTGCTGCTCGACAAGCCCGACGTGCTTCCCCAGGCCGTCCAGCGCTACCTGATCGACGTCCAGCCCGGGTACCAGAACGATCCGGCCCGCGGGGTCTACAACCGCGGCTGGCTGACCGGCGACATCTCGCGGATCAGCGCCACCCTGCAGTCCCAGCTCGACGCCTTGCTCGAGATCGCGCCGGTGCGCAACGCGCCGTCGACCGCCGAGACGGCGCCGCCGCCGACCACGGAGCCGGCCGCGCCCCCGACGACGACCACCGCGGGCAGCGCGCCGACGCCACCCGCGCGCACCGAGTGACGTCGATCGCCCCGCCGCTGTCATCGTTCACGTTTCCCGCCCCACGCCCGCACGAGAGACCGACATGAGCGAAGCCGAACGCCACGACCTGCGCCAGCGCGGCGCCGCGATCACCGTCGACGAGATCCGCGAGCTGACCGGCGCCGCCACGCCGCACTTCGCTCAGCAGATCCGCAACCGGGTCGCGAAGCTGATCGCCCCGCTGCCGGCCGACGACCTGGCCCGCCGCTTCGGCGACGCCGAGATCGCCCGCCTGACCGAGCTCGCGCGCTCCGGCGAGGTCCGCGGCACGCCCGCCCAGCCGGGCATGCCCGGCCTGCCGTCGACCACGATCCCCCGCTAGCCCCACCCCGAGCGGCGCTCCGCCGCGCGAAAGGCCCCCGATGCTCCCCGACGCCCCGCCGCCCACCCCCGGACCCGCCCTCTGGGACGCCGTCCGCGACCTGCCGTTGCGGATCGATGCCGTCGGGCGCGAGCCGCTCGAGCAGGAGACCCCGGCGTTCACCCGCCGGACGACGGTGGTCCGGTTGTCGGGCGACGGCCACGACGGCGTCGGCGAGGACGTCAACTACGACCCGCTGGAGCATCCGCGGTTTCAGGCATGGGACGGCCTGCGCGACCTGCGGGGGAGCTGGACCCTGGCGTCGTTCGCCGACGCGCTCGCGGACGGGCCGCTGGCCCCGGAGGCATTCCCCCACGCCGTCGACGCCAACTACCGTCGCTGGGCGTTCGAGTCGGCGGCACTGGACCTCGCGCTGCGCCAGGCGGGCACCGACCTGGCGTCCGCCGTCGGACGCCCCGTGGCGCCGCTGAGCTTCGTGACCAGCCGCGGCGTGGGCGACCCGCCGACGCCGGAGGGGATCGCCGCGATCCGCCGGCGCTCGCCCGACCTGCGGTTCAAGCTCGACCTCGGCGCCGACTGGAGCGCGGAGGCGATCGCCGCCGTCGCCGCGACCGGGGCCGTGGA
>JADMKN010000043.1 GCA_015478825.1 Patulibacter sp.
CCGTCAGGGCGTGCCCGTCGTCCCGCGCGGAGGCGGCACCGGCTACAGCGGCGGCGCGGTGCCCGAGGCCGGGTCGCTGGTGCTCGCCACCGAGCGGCTGGTCGGTCCGCCCTCGCTGGCGCCCGAGGCGTGGCGCGGCACGTTCCCGGCGGGGCTGACGACGCACGAGGTCCAGCGCCGCTGCTTCGAGGCGGGGCTGTTCTTCGCGCCCAACCCGGGGTCTGCGGAGTCGTGCCTGATCGGCGGCAACGTGGCGACCAACGCCGGCGGTCCACGGTCGTTCCGCTACGGCTCGACCCGCGCCTGGGTCAGCGGGCTCGACGTGGTGCTGCCCGACGGACAGTCGGCGCGGCTCGGGGGCGACGCGCGCAAGAGCGTCGAGACGCTCGACCTGCTCGGCCTGGTCTGCGGATCCGAGGGCACGCTCGGCGTGATCACGTCGGTGACGCTGCGGTTGCAGCCGGCGCCCGAGGCGGCGCTGCCGGTGCTCGCCGTCTACGCCGACCGCGCGAGCGGCCTGCGGGCGATCGACGCGGTGATGGCGTCCGGGGTGGTCCCGACGGCGCTCGAGTTCCTCGACGCAGGAGCGTTGCGGGCGGCGGCCGCGGGCTTCCCCGGTGGGCTTCCCGACGGCGCCGCGTTCGCCGTGCTGACCGAGGCGCTGGGAACCGCCGCGGTGGCCACGATCGAGGCCGCGACGCTCGCCGAGGCGTTGGCCCCCGACGCGCTGGCCGTGCTCCGGCCCGACGATCGGCACGCCGTCGATGCGCTCTGGCGCTGGCGCGACGGCGTCTCGCTGGCGGTCGTCGCGGCCCGCGGCGGCAAGCTGTCGGAGGACGTCACGGTGCCGCTCGAACGGCTCGGCGACGCGCTCGACGCCGTCGACGCGCTCGGTCGCGAGCACGGCGTCGAGGTCACGTCGTGGGGGCACGCTGGGGACGGGATCCTCCACGCGACGGTGCTCGTCGACCGCGAGGACGGGGGCGCGCTGGAGCGGGCGCGGGCCGCCGCCCACCGGCTCTGCGACGTCGCGCTCGAGCTCGGCGGCGTGCTCAGCGGCGAGCACGGGATCGGCGCGGTCAAGCGCGACGCGACGACCCGGCTGGACCCCGCGGTGCTCGCCGCGCAGCGCGCGGTGAAGGACGCGCTCGATCCGCGCGGGACGATGAACCCCGGCCGAAAGCTGCCGCCCCGCCGATCATCAGGATCCCCAGCACCAGGGTGATCACGTTCTGGGTGCGGAAGCCGCCCATCAGCTCGTCCGAGACGGCGCTCGTCACGTCGCGCGCGGTGCCGGGATCGGCCAGGTCGAGGACCGCGGCCTGCACGGCGACCTGGAGGCCCAGCATCAGCAACGCGAGGACGACCAGCGCGCCGCCGATCGCGATCACCGTGCGACGGCGGTTGCGCGAGACGGCCAGCGCCAGCAGCAGCGCCGCGGCGCCGACGAACAGCAACGGCAGCGCCAGGCCGTTCAGCCACTCCAGCGTCTCGAGACCGCGTTGCTGCTCGGGCGTGCGGTCGACGTGGACGATCGCGATCGGGCCCGCCTGCTCCAGCGCACGGGCGATCGTCGGCGGGAACGGCCGGGTCACCGCGGCGGTCAGGCCGGCGACGTCGTCGATCGTGACCGCGACGTACGGGACGTCGGGATCGAGCAACCGGATTGCGGCGATCCGGACGCTGTCCCGCCAGGCCGTCGCGAACCGCTCGCTGGCCACGAGCCGCTCGACCCGGGGTCGAACGGCGGCCCGCACCGCCCGCCGGCCGAGACCGGAATCGGCGGTCGCGCGCCCGGTGATCCGCGTGGTCGACTCGGTGATCAGCGCGGACTGCACGTCGGGATGCGCGAGCACCGTCGTCGCGTGCCCGGCGAGCCGGTCGGGCTCGGCGGTCCGCCGCACGTGGTTCAGCGGCAGCGCGAGCAGCAGGACGATCACGGCCGTCAGGATCAGCAGGCTCGCGCCGAGTCCCGCGCCGCGCGGCTCGGGCGCCGCGCGCGACGGACGCGCCGGCCGGGCCGGGATGCCGTCGAGGACGGTCGCGGGCCGCGAGGGGGGACGGGGGGTGGGCGGCACTGAGCAGCAGCCTAGTGATGCGTCGATCGGCGGAGTGGGGCTCCTGCGCCGCCCGGCAGACGCTTAGGTTAACCTAAGCGAAACCGACGGTCACGGTACCGGAAGTCGTGCGCACGCTCGCCCTCCGGATCGTGCCGGTGCGCTACCCCGAGGACTCCCATGAGCACCATCTCCAGCGACATCACGCCCGCGCTCGAGGCGCGACACCGCCGCGGCTGGAGCGCCGCGCTGCTCGTCCTGCTGCTCGTCGCCGCCGCCTTCGTGCTGGCCGCCTGCGGCGACGACGACTCCGAGTCGGCGTCCGACGCCCCCGCCTCGACCGCGACGGCCGGGAGCTTCCCGGTCACCGTCGAGGGCGCGTTCGGGTCCGCGACGATCGAGCAGGCGCCGCAACGGGTCGTGACGATCGGCTGGAGCGACGCCGACGTGGCGCTCGCCCTCGGCGTCAAGCCGGTCGGCACCTTCGACATCGGCCCGGACTTCCCCAAGGGCGTCGGTCCGTGGGCGGCCGAGCGGTTCGGCGACGAGACGCCCGAGCTGCTGAAGCTCACCGACGGCCTGCCGTTCGAGAAGATCGCCGCGCTGCGGCCGGACCTGATCGTCGCCGTCCAGTCGGGCGTGACGGCGGAGGAGCACGCCAAGCTGGAGCAGCTCGCGCCGACCGTGACCTACCGCGAGGGTCGTGGCGCCTACCTGACGCCGTGGAAGGAGCAGACCGAGCTGATCGGCGCGGCGCTCGGGCAGCCGGATCAGGCCCGCGAGCTGATCGAGCAGACCGACGCGACGATCGCCAAGGCGCGCGAGGACCACCCCGACCTGCAGGGCAAGAGCTTCTCGTTCGTCGCCGCGAGCGATCCCAGTCAGCTCTCGGTCTACGCGCCGGACGACCTGCGCGTGCAGTTCATGGAGTCGATCGGGATGCGGCTCTCGGAGGGGCAGCAGAAGCTCGTCGCGGGCGAGGAGTTCTTCGTCAGCCTCAGCTTCGAGCGGATCGACGAGCTGAAGGCCGACGCGCTCGTCGCCTGGTTCAACACCCCGGCGGCGCGCAAGACGTTCACCGACCAGCCGGCGTTCCGCGGCTTCGAGACCGTCGAGCGCGGCGGCTTCGCCCCGCTCGACATCGTCCAGGCGCAGGCGCAGGGCGCGCCAACGCCGCTGAGCATCCCGTGGGCGATCGAGAACGTCACCCCGGTGATCGAGAAGGCGGTCGCCGGCGATGGGCCCCGGTCGTAGCGCCGTGCGGTCCCGGGACGACCGCCGCAACGGGACCGCGGACGTCGGCGGGCGCCTGCGCGCCGACGGGGTGACGCTGGCCTACGACGCCCGCACGGTCTCGCGGGACCTGGACGTGCGGATCCCGGACGGCTCGTTCACGGTGATCGTCGGCCCGAACGCCTGCGGCAAGTCGACGCTGCTGCGCGCGCTGGCGCGGATGCTGCGCCCCCAGGCCGGCCAAGTGGTGCTCGACGGCCAGGCGATCGGCTCGCTGCCGTCGAAGGAGGTCGCGCGGCGGCTCGGGCTGCTGCCGCAGTCACCGATCGCTCCGGACGGGATCACCGTCGCCGACCTGGTCTCGCGCGGGCGCTACCCGCACCAGAGCCTGCTGCGGCAGTGGTCGCGCGACGACGAGCGGGCGGTCGAGCTGGCGATGCGGTCGACCGGCGTCGACGAGCTCGCCGAGCGGGCCGTCGACGAGCTGTCGGGCGGTCAGCGGCAGCGGGTCTGGCTGGCGATGGCGCTGGCCCAGGAGACCCCGATCCTGCTGCTCGACGAGCCGACGACGTTCCTCGACATCACCCACCAGATCGAGGTGCTCGACCTCTGCGCCACGCTCCACGAGCAGCAGGGGGCGACGATGGTCGCGGTGCTCCACGACCTCAACCACGCCTGCCGCTACGCGACGCACCTGATCGCGATGCGCGAGGGCGAGATCGTCGCCGAGGGGCCGCCCGGCGAGATCGTCGACGCGGAGCTGGTCGAACGGGTCTTCGGCCTGCGCTGCCGGGTGATCCCCGACCCCGAGACGGGGATGCCGCTGGTCGTGCCGGCGGCGCGGATCCGCGATTAGGATTCGCGCGATGGAGCGCGCGGCGGGGGCGACGACGGCCGGATCCGCGGGGGTTGCCCCGGAGGACCTGCTCGGCTCGCGGTTCCTGCGGGCCGCCGCGACGGACCCGGGCCGCATTGCGGTCGTCGCGGTCGACGGCGAGACGACCTACGGGGCGCTTGCCGCGGACGTCGACGCGGTGTCCCGCGCCGTGGCCCCGCACCAGCGGATTGCGTTGCTGGCGCGCTCCGACGCGGCGTCGCTGGCGGTCACGCTGGGGGCGATGCGCGCCGGCGTGAGCATCGTCGTGCTCGACCGCCATCTCACCGAGCACCAGATCGACCGCGCGACGGCGCTGGCCGCGCCGGGGCTGGTGGTCACCCCGGGTGGGCGGCGGCGCACCGTGCACGAGCGGATCGCCGCGACGCGACAGCGGACCCCCGAGCAGCTCATCGCGGCGGGCCGCGACGCGCCGGCGCCCGACGCGTGGGCCACGCCCGGCGACGAGCTGCTGATCGGCCTGACGTCGGGCACCAGCGCCGACCCGAAGCTGTTCGTCCGCGGCCAGGCCTCGTGGGCGACGACGCTCGACCGCTCCGACGCGGCGTTCGACGTCCGGCCCGGCGACGTCGTCTCGACGCCCGGGCCGCTCGATCACTCGCACTACTTCTACGGGGCGCTCCACGCCCTGACCCGCGGCGCGACGGTCGACCTGCGGCCGGTCGAGGCCGCCTTCGCGCCGGGGGCGGCCGCGACCCACGTTTACCTGGTGCCGACGCTGGCGGTGACGTTGGCCGAGACGCTCGGAGAGCGGACGCAGCCGACCGTGCGGCAGGTGATCTCGTCGGCCGCGGCCTGGCCGGCGGCGGCCCGCGAGCGGCTGGCGCGGACCCTGCCGGAGGCGACGGTCAACCACTTCTACGGCGCGTCGGAGCTGAGCTTCGTCGCGCTCGACGCGTCGACCGGTCGCGGGGCGGGGGATGCGGGGCCGAGGCACCCGGGGGGCTCGGCGGAACGGGAGCAGGCGGCGGGCTCGGCGGGGATCCTCTTCGCCGGCGTCGAGCTGGAGATCCGCGACCCCGACGACGGGCGTGTGCTGCCCGACGGCGAGCAGGGGATCGTCCACGTGCGCAGCGACATGCTGTTCGACGGCTACCTGACCGACGACGGGCTGGTCGGAGGCCCGGACGCCGACGGCTGGTCGACGGTCGGGGACCTGGGGACGCGGCGCGGCGACCGGCTGTGGATCGCCGGTCGGGCCAGCGACACGTTCACGTCCGGGGGGATCAACGTCGAGCCGGCCGACGTCGAGCAGGCGCTCGTCGGGCTGCCCGGCGTGCGCGAGGTCGCATGCGTCGGACTGCCCGACGAGCGTTGGGGCGCGATTCCGGTGGCCGCGCTGGTGGTGGAATCGGATCCCACCCGCCCCGCCGTCCCCGTCGGCCCGACCCGCGCCGCGGTCCGGGCCCACGCCCGCGCCACGCTGCCGCAGCCCAGCCGCCCGTGGCGGGTCTTCGTCGTCGACGCGTTGCCGCGCAACCGTCGCGGCAAGCTGCTGCGGCGGGAGCTGGTCGAGCGGATCACGCGCGGGGCGGCGCGCGAGGTGCTCTAAGAACCTGTTTCAGAATGATCAAGCACGGGCCCCGGACCGCGGACTCGGAGGTCGCGGAGCCCGTAGGGTAAGGGATACCGAACTCGGATCGCCAGGCCCACCGATACCCGCTATATTCGGGAACCCTAATGACCTGGATGCAGCGAACGGGAACAGGGCGAGCGTCGCAGAGCGAGCGCCGGGCGACGACGGGGCGCGGGGCGCGTGGGGGCGGGCCCGCTCGTCCGCTCCGGGCACGGGCGCTCAGCGGACTGCTCGGCGCCGGGCTGGTCGCGGTGGCCGTGGCGGCGGGCCCGGGCGTCACCGTCGCCGACGCCGCGAAGGCCCCGAAGCGGGTGGTCACGCTGACCCCCTTCACCAGCAACGTGACCGCCCGGCTGGGGGTTCGCCCGATCGCCGTCGGGGCGGGCTACAACTCCATTCCGGCCGCGTCCGGCCTGCGGGGGGTGCCGCGGCTGAAGCTCTCGCATCCGGCGGGGCCGAACCTCGAGACCCTGATCCGGATCAAGCCCGACCT
>JADMKN010000044.1 GCA_015478825.1 Patulibacter sp.
CGGGGTGCCGACCGACCTGCGGCGGACCGACGACGATCGTCGCCCGGTAGCTGCCGCTCCGGGCCAGCTTCATGTTGTCGCCGTAGTGCAGTCCGACGCCCATCCCGATCATCGGATAGAGCGGGCCGTTGTGGACCGCGGCGCCGCCGGGACCCGTGATCTGCGCGGTGACGGCGGCGTCGGGCAGCCGATCGCGGCTCTCGGCGTCGGAGACCAGCACCATCACGTGGGCGTTGTCGCCCGGCGCCGGCGGATGCTTGCGCTGCTTGCCGCCCTCGGAGACGGTGAACTCGACCGCCTCCGTCATCGCGGCGACCTCGACGCGGACGTGGCCGGTGGTCTTGGTCCCGAGCTTGACCGACGACATCTCGCCGTGACCACCGTGGCCCGGTCCGTCACCGGGGGCATGGTTCGTTCCGTCGGCGTGGGCCCCGTCGTGGTCGTGGTTCTCGTGGTCGCCGGTCGTGGCGGAGTCGCCGGTCGCGTCGGGCGCGGCGTGGGTCGTCGTCCGGGCCGGCAGGGCCGTGGTTCCGGACGCCTCGACGTTCGACGTGTCGTCGTCGGAGCCGCAGGCGGTCAGCAGCAGGGTGGTCGCGACGCAGAGCGCGACCGGAGCGATGAAGCGGGACATGATGGTCCTTGGGACGCAGTGATCTGACGGTCCGGACGCGCGGAGGCATCGACGGACCACGAGTCCGAACGCCGAACGGCGTCGACGGACCGAGCGAGAAGCGAGCTCTAGACCACTGCGGGCGGCGGCCGGACGGCCAGCGCGTAGGCGAGCGTGATGCCCACCGGACGAACGATGTCGGCGAGGGCCGGCCCCGCGATCCGCGCCGGTCCTCGGACCGGCCGGGACCGCATCCGGCGGGCGCGGACCCGGGCCAGCGTCTCCTCGCCGGGGAACACCCCGGCGGCGAGCGTGGCCAGCAGCACCAACGCCGGGGCCAGCAGCAGCGCGACCGCCGGCGAGAGCAGCGCCGCGCCGACGAGCACGACCACCGCGGCGAGCACGCCGAGCACGGCGCGCGGTCCCGGTCGGTGGAGGCCCAGCCGCATCGCGGCCGAACAGTAGCGGACGCTAGCCGTGGGGCCAGCGCACGTCGAGCTGCGACGGCCTCGGGCCGGAGAGCACCCGTCGCCGCGCCTCGGCGGCCCCGAGCCGCGGGGCGAGCAGCACGAACGCGACCGATCCCGCGACGTCGTCGATGCCCACGCCGTCGTCGCCCGTCGTCAGGCGCTGAACCGCCAGCTCCCACAGACGACCGACGCCGACGCTCGCCCACGACCCCGGGGACCGATCGTCGCCGGCCTCGGGAGCCCCGTGCTCGATCGTCGCCGCCAACCGGTCCCGCAGGGCGCGGCGGGCGTCACCGACCCGGCGGCGGTCGTCGACCGGATCGACCAGGCACCGCCACGCGCGCTGCGGATCGGACTCGACCGCGGCCATGACGACCGCGATCACCGTCACCACCCGGTCGGCCCACCCGTCGGCCGTCTCGACCTGCTCCTCGATCAGCAGCGCGAGCTGCTCGAGCATCCGCTCGACGGTCACGGCGAGGGACTCCTCCCGGTGGGGGATACCGGTACGCGGAACGGTGGTCGAAACGGCGGACATCAGCTCAGCGGGTGCCCTCGAGGGTCACCGTCTTGGTGACCCGCTCGGTCTTGCCGTCGCTGTCCTTCGGGTCGTACTGGACGCGCAGCTTCAGCTTGACCGACGAGCCCCGGTCAAGCGACCGAATGCTCGACCGCGTCAGCCGGGCCGTGATCCTCGCGGTGTCCGACGCGCGGATCGTGCGCTTGGCGTTCACCAGCCGCCGCCCGCTCAACCGCACCTCGCCGGCGCCGATCCCGGTCACGCGGACGCTGACCCGACCCCGGGTGTCGGTCACGCTGTCGATGCCGAAGTCGCAGCCCGGAGCGGTCGCCTTGAACTGCGCGACGTGCTCGCCGCCGGTGTGTCCCTCGTAGGACACGCGGGTGGTCTTGCGCTGCGGGCAGACGCCGTTGGCCGTCTGCAGCACCGAGCCCTTGCCCGACTTCAGGCTGAGTCGGAACCGCTTGATCGGCGCGTCCGGGATGTCGCTGAACGTCGCCTCCAGCAGCTGCGGGCTCTTCGACGTCACCGACGACGTCGCCCGCAGGTCCAGCGGCACGCCCTGCCCGTCGAGCTTGACGTACAGCCCCGGCAGCGTCGCCACCGTCCGCCCGTTCACCGTGCGCTCACCGCGCACGAAGTAGACCGGGCCCTTCAGCGGCTCGTGCAACGCCGGCGTCTCCGCCTCCGCCCACCCGATCCGGCTGCTCTCCGGGCAGGCACGCGCCGCCGCCTGGGCCGGCTCGCACAGCGCTCCCTCCTCGTTGGAGTTGTTGGTGTTCAGCGCCAGGCTCGGCGGCAACGTCACCTTGACCTGCCGCAGGCCCGACTCGCCGAACTCCTGGGTCAGCTCCGCCTCGATGCCGGGCGCGCCCTTCTTCCCCAGCTCCTTCGAACCGCCGGTGATCTCCATCTTCAGCTTCGGCCGCAACGGCACCCGGTCGCACCCCTGGGCCTGGTAGTGCACCGAGGGGTGCGCGGCCGCCCCGACGTTGCTGATCAGCGCACCGGTCACCCGCATCGGCTGGCAGCTCGTCGCGTTGAACATGAACCTCGGGCGGTCCAGGGCGACCTGCACCCGCTGAAGATGCAACGGCACCCCGCCGACGATCGTCGGCAACGGGTCCGACATCACCGCCGCCCGGCCCGCGTTGGCATCCACCCGCAGCGGTGCGCGCACCACCACGGTGCCCAGGTCGAACGGCCCGGCCTTGGCCGGCACCACGAACGCCAGGCTGAACGGCGCGCCACGGTACGGACCGCCGACGAACACCTGGCCGTCGAGCGCGTACGGAGCTGCTCCCGTGCCCGCCGTCACCGTCACCGACCCGACCCGGGTCGACGCGTGGCACGCGCCGGCCGCGGCCTGCGCGTCTCCGCACAGCGGAACGCTCCCCAGCGCCCCCAGCAGTCCGGACGGCAACTCCAGCCCGATCCGCGAGAGGTCCTGGTCACGGTCGCCGCGCTCCACGGTCATCGCGAACGGCGAGAACTGCCGCGCGAGCGGATTGAGGGTGCCGGCCGACAGGCGGGGGCTGAAGCCCACGCCCACGCCACACCCCTGGTCGATCACGAAGGTCGACGTGTCCGTCGTCGACGCGCCCGCCCAGGCGTTCGCCGCGAGGCTCGCGGTCTGCTCGCCGCAGGTCGTCGGGTTGACCAGCGCCGCGCGCTCGCCGCCGTCCAACCGCAGCGACAGCTTCGAGAACGGCAACTCCGGGTTGTCGGCGAACGTCGTCGTCAACTGACCGGTCCGCGGGTCGGCCTTGACCTGCCCGCGCAGCTTGATCCGCACGCCCGACTCGGGGTCGTGCGCGACCATGAACATCCGGTACATCTCGCCGGACGCCGGGTCCTGCGAGCGCTGCTGGCCCATGTAGACCGTGCCGGTCAGCGGATCGGGAAGCAGCGGAGAGTCGATCCGCAGCTCGCCGATCCGGCTCGCCGACGGACACGACTCCGCACCGGCCTGGCCCTCACCGAGCTGCTCGTCGGTGCAGACGTCCAGACCACGCGCCCGACCCGGCGAGATCGCCACGCCCTCCGGCAACGCCACCGTCGCATCCTGCAACTGCGACGTCGCCAGATCGTCCGGACCCTCCTGCTGCGGAAGCTCCAGATCGATCGCGTAGCCCGACGGCTGACCCGCCACCGACGAATCCGGCTTGACGCTCAACTTCGGAGCGAACGGCAACTGCTCGCAACCGGTCAGACCGTCGCTGACCCGCGTGCTCTCCGTCACCGTGCGCTCGGGCTGCTGCCACGAGCTGATCGCGATCGACGCGTCGAGCGGGACGCCGCAACGGGTCGGGGCCCACATGAACGGCAGCCGCGGACCGACCACGGGGCCGTTGTACCAGCGGCCCATCGCCGTGAACCGCGCGCCGGGGGCGCCCGCGGTGGCCGGACCGTTGTGGTCGGCCGGCACGCCCCAGAGCGTCATCGACTGACCCCAGATCATCGATGCGGTCGAGACGCCGTCGACGTTCGACACGAGCCGGTAGCCACCGTCCGGGGTGACCCGCACGTCGATCACGACCGAGATGTTGATGATCCAGAAGCCGAGTCGGGCGGCGACGCCCTTGGGCGCCGGCAGCCGGTGCACCAGCATCGGCGGGAGCGGCAGCCCGCCCGGAGACGGCATCGGCGTCTGCGCCAGAAGCAGGTTCGCTTCGCCGACGGCGGTGTCGAGCGGACAGGTGGTCGTGTCCCGCGCCGTGCCGTGGCAGATCGGGGTGGCGTTGAGGTTCCCGATGATGCCCGGCGGGATCTTGACCTCGACATCCTTCAGCGACTCGGAGGGAACGAAGTTCCCGTTGACGTCGGGGTCCGAGGGGGCGACCTGGAACGCCACCCGCAGGTCGGGATGCGATCCCGCCTGCGACTGCGGATCACCGTCGCCGTCCAACAGCTCGACCGCGGTCGAGCCGGGGAGGAAGCCGAACTCCGCCGCGCCGGCGGATGCCGGGGCCGCGACGCCGACGGTCGCCAGCGCCGCCAGCAGCCAGCGCCAACGGCCGAATCGGGATGTGGTGGTGGCGCGCATCAGGAGCCCTTCTTCGTCGTCCGCTTGACCGTCAACTTCGTTCTCACGCTGCGCGCATCGCCGCGCTCCGGCGTCAGGCGCACCCGCAGGTTCAGGCGCAGCCGCCCCCGACGCTCGACCTTCCGCCGACCGAGCGTGCTCAGCCGGACCTTGACCGTGTACGTGCCGGCGCGCTTGACCCGCCGGTGCGCCCGCCGCACGCCCGAGCCGCTGATCCGCAGCTCACCGGCGACCTTCGTCCGGACCCGGACCCGAACGGTCGAGCCCGTCCCACGACGGCTGACGACCTTCGGCTTCGGGGTCGACGGCCCCTTCGGCGGCGCTGGCGGTGGCACGGGCCCGCGGGTCGGCGGAACGGGCAGCAGGCTGCCGGGCACGATCCCCGGCCGCTCGCCACCGAGGTCCACCGGAGCCGGCGGCGTGCAGTCCACGCAGACCGGGTCGGGCGGGAACCCGCCACCCCGACGCAACGTGTAGAGGTCCGGCACCGGGGCGTCGTCGTCCTGCGGCAGCAGCGACTGCCGGGTGATCACGAAGACGTCGGTGCCCTGCGGCGAGACACCGACGAAGCGGGCGTCGCCCTCGTCCGTTCCGGCCGCCATCAGCCGAACCTGTCCCTCGTGGAACTCGTAGACACTGGCCGGCCCCTCGGGCGCCTCCGGGGTCAACGCGGCGGTGCTCATGAAGTAGAACCGGCCGTCGGCGGAGAAGCTGCTGGTCCGCGCGCTGTTGGCGGGCGCCGGGGAAGCGGTGTCGCGCGTACCGAAGGTCGCCGTGCCGCCGGACGACGCGCCCGGCCGGCACGAGACGCAGGTCAGCGTGCCGTCCGTGCCCTTCGTGGCATCGTAGACGTACATCTGCTGGCCGCCGTAGCTGCCGTCGACCCCGGTGGCGCTCTTGAACGCGAACCGCTCACCGTCGGGCGAGAGCGCCGCGGTGCCGTTGCCGACGTTGACGCTGCCGACGTCCGTCGCGATCTCGCGCACTTGACCGTCCTCGAAGACCAGCAGGCTGTTCGTCCCCGAGCTGGTCACCAGGAAGTAGATCCGACCGAGGTCGGGGGCGACGCCCAGCTCGGTCATGGTGCCGGGAACCGTTCCCTGATACTCCAGTTGGTCGGTGGCGACGTCGTAGCGGTACACCCCGCTCCCCGTGGCGGGAGCGTCGTCCGTGAGCGGCGAGCCGCAGGCCAGCAGGATCTCGCCGCCGTCCCGCGTCATGCCGAAGAATCGATCCGCGCTGGCGCACACGGTGCCGGCCGGATCCCCGGTCCGTCGCGAGCGGTTGACGACCACGGTGCTCGCGTTCGGGCGCAGCGCGTCGCGCCGCAGGTACAGCGGCGTCTGCGCGCTCCCGGTGGCGTTGGTGGGGTTGAACGCGACGGTCTGGCCGTCGTCGCTCATCGCCGTCTCCGCTCGCAACGGGCGGTTGGCCTCCCCCGCCGGCCGGGCGCCGGGCAACGGCGCGTTGCCCGGGCCGAACCCAATCTCGACGGTCCGGTCGCCATCGCGCACGTAGAGCCGCCGCTGGTTGTTGCCGCTCGACCCCATCAGCAGCAGGCGCTGCCCGTCCTGCGAGATCGCCGCGGTGTCGGCGTCGCGGAGCTCACCGTTGGGAGCCAGCACCTCCCCGGACAGCCAGTCGACCGCGCCGTGCGGCCCGACGCGGTAGACGTTCGCGGCGTCACCGCCGGGACGGAACGCGCCCGGTACGAACGGGTAGTTCGTGATCTCGATCAACGCGTCGAGCCGCGCGTCCGCCGCGACGAAGCTCGGGGTATTCAGCGACGAGGGGATCTGGTCGGCGTTCGGCCGCGGCTGCATCCCGAGCGTCTCCCAGCCGGTGGCGCCGCGTCGCGCGCGGTAGAAGGTGGGCCCCGGGTTGTTCTGGACGTCCGCGAACGGGCCCAGCGACTGCATGATCACGCCGCCGTCCTCGCTGTCGGCGACCTGCAGCACGTGGTCGATCGGCTGGCCGCCCTTGTCGACCGGGGAGACCATTTCCAGCACGCGGTCGGTCGGCGGCGCGGCCGGGGTCGGCCGAGGGTCGACCGGCACCGCGGCGGACGCTGGGCCCGCATGGGCGGCAGCCAGGGCGCCCGCCATCAGCACGCTGGCTCCCGTCGCCAGCCATCGGCGTCGCGGCGTACGCATCGAACGTCCAGCCCTCCGTAGAGGCGGTTCTCTCCTGGTCTCCACGTGCTTCTCCCTGGTTGATCCGTGGTCCTGCGCAGTACTCATCCGCCGACGAGTCACGCGTTGTGTGCGAACCGGATGAAGCGCAACCGTAGAGCGCGAACGGTACAGTTGTCAACCGATAGGAGAATCAAAAACTCCATTGAGGGACACGGACGAGAACACGCACGCAGTACACCTTGCGTCAAAGCCCGTTCTTGAGGCGGTTTCTGGGATCCCACGCGACGGCCAGACCGAGACCCGGTCGCGCACATTGCCTCCTGACTGAGGTAAGACTGAAATCACCAGGGGTCTACGAGGCGTGCTCTTGGCGTCACGCAACGGCGGACGTGGCGCCGTCCGCCCCAGGGTCTGGGCGCCGCCGAATCGGCAGACCGCGTCCGTCGCGTACCATGCCCACGTGCTCCGCCGACTAGCCCTGGCGACCTTCGCCGCGACCCTGCTCGCGTCCGGCTCCCTGCTCGGCATCGCCCCGGCCGGCGCGTCGGGCGCCGGGCCGGCGGCCGCGTTGACCGCGACGGCGAACCCCGGGGCCCTCCCCTCCCTCGACTGGTCGCTGCGGGGATCGAGCGACCAGATCAACGTCCTGCCGAACCTGCGTTGCGAGTTGGGTCCCGCCGGCAGCACGCCACAGTTCCCCGCTTCCGACCCCTGCCTGTGGCTCGTCGACCACCTGGCTCCGCTGCCGGCGGGCACGCCCGACGGCTGCCTGCCGTCACGGGAGCCCGGGGTCGGCGGCCCGGCCCCGTACGCGTCGTGGCGTTGCGACATGCGCCAGTTCCGCGACGTCGTGATTCGCGCCGCGCAGGACGTGGGCGACCGCTCGTTCGTGATGTTCAACACCCCCGCAAGCGGCGGGTCCGGGGTCTGCGCGACGATCCCGGTCACGGTGCTGCTCGGCAAGGGGCTCGGCGAGCTCCAGGCCGCCGACGGCTGCCCCCAGACGATCCGCTGCGAAGCCGGCTACCGCGGCACGGTCAAGGCCGACCCGCTCGACGCCGTGGCCGGATGCGCGGGCGGTTCGACGCCGACCCCTCCGGGCGGAGGCTCGTCGACCCCCACCAGCCCGGGGACCGGCGGCGGAGGCTCGACCGTGCCGCCCTCTCCGAAGCCCCAGCCGGACACGAGCGGCAAGAAGCAGGCGGACCGCGCCGCCCGGACCTGCCCGGGCGCGAAGAGCGGCCGGAAGGGCAACAGCCCGCTTTACAGCGTGTACATCAAGGCGCGTGGCAAACGCGGGATGAAGATCTACGTCCACATGCGCCGCGCGGTGCCGATCACCGTCGACGTGCGGATGCGGCGCGGCAACGGCCGCACGCCGAAGATCGTCCGTTGGGTCAGCCGGTGCGCGAAGAAGGGCACCAACGTCATCACGCTCCGCAACGCGACCGGCGGAGCGAAGAACCGCCGCAACTACAAGGTGTACGTGAAGTCGCCCAACAGCACCTACCCGCTGCGCTCGAGCTGGGAAGCGCTGCCGCGGCGGTAGGTTCTACGACGTCGTCTCCGGGAAGACCACGACCTGCCGCACGCCCTCGCCGGCGGCGAGCCGCTCGAAACCGGCGTTGATCTGGTCGGGCGCCAAGCGGTGGCTGAGCAGCCGGTCGACCGGCAGGCGACCGGCGCGGTACAGCGCCACGAACCGCGGGATGTCGCGCTGTGGGACGCACGACCCCAGGTACGATCCGCGGATCGTGCGCTCCTCGGCGGTGATCGTGACCGCCGGGATCTGGAGCTGGGCGCTCGGGTCGGGCAGTCCGACGGTCGTCGTCTGCCCCGCCCGGCGCGTAGCGGCGTAGGCCTGGGCCAGCACCGCCGCGCTGCCCACCGTCTCGATCGCGTGGTGCACCCCACCGCCGGTCGCGTCGCGGATCGCCGTGGCCACGTCGACCCCCTCGTCGGCCGCGATCACCGTCGTCGCCCCAAGCTCGCGGGCCAGGGCCAGCTTCTCCGGCACGCGGTCCACGGCGACGATCGGCTGCGCGCCCGCGGCGACCGCTCCCAGCAGCGCGGCCAGGCCGACGCCGCCGAGTCCGAAGATCGCCACGCTCTCGCCCGGCGTGACCCTCGCGGCGTTGACGACCGCGCCGACGCCGGTCAGCACCGCGCAACCGAACAGCGCCGCGATCTCCCAGGGCAGCTCGGGGTCGATCGGGACCACGGAGCGGGTCGACACCACGACGTGCTCGCTGAACGCCGACACGCCGAGGTGGTGGTGGACCTCCTCGGGCGGTCCGGGGTCGGCGTTCGCCGCGGGGCTGCCGTGACGCTCGCCGGGGGCGCCGGTCGTGGTCCGCAACCGCCGGCCCCCCGCCAGGAGCTCGCCCGCGCCGTTCGCCGCGGCGCCGGGCCCGCAGAGCGCCGGGCGACCCTCGGCGCAGAACTCGCACGACCCGCAGGTCGGCACGAAGGTCAGCACCACGGGCTCGCCGATCCGCCGGTCGGTCACGCCGGGCCCGAGCGCGACGATCTCGCCCGCCGCCTCGTGCCCGATCGCCATCGGCGTCGGCCGCAGCCGCGAGCCGTTGATCGTCGACAGGTCGGAGTGGCAGAGGCCCGCCGCACGGACCTTGACCCGGACCTCGCCGGGACCGGGCTCGGCCAGCTCGAGGGTCTCCCAGCGGAGTGGCTGGCTGTCGTCGTAGGGACGCGCGGCGGCGGCGGTGCGCAGGACGGCGGAGCGGACCTTCACGACGTGACCTCCGGCGACGCGACGAGCAGTCGCTGCAGCGCATCCCGCAATCGCCCCTCGATCGGGGTCGAGCTGCGCGTCTCGCGGTCGACGAAGACGTGGACGAACCAGCCGGTGGCGATCGGCTCGTCCTGGCCCGCGCGGAACAGCCCGATCTCGTAGCGGACGCTCGACCGCCCGAGCTTGCCGACCCGCAGCCCGGCGTCGACCGTCTCGGGGAAGGCGACCGAGGCGTGGTAGCTGCAGTGCGACTCCGCGCAGAGCCCGATCGTGGTGCCGCGGTGGATGTCGAGCCCACCCTCGTCGATCAGCCAGGCGTTGATCACGGTGTCGAAGAACGCGTAGTACTCGACGTTGTTGACGTGCCCGTAGATGTCGTTGTCGGCCCACCGCGTCCCGATCGACCGAAAGTGGACGTAGTCGTCGCGGGTCCGCGGCTCGCTCGCCATGGCGGCAGCTTACGACGCTACCGGTGGTCGCGTAGGTGGGTGGGTTCATCGACAGTCCCCTCCCGTGAAGCTAGACTCGCCGTATGGGTTCCCGCGTGATCACCGACGAGTTCGTCCGCCAGGTGACCGAGGATCTGCGCGCCCGCTACGAGTTGGACGCGGATGGCGTGCGACAGCTCGGCGCACGCATCGCGGATGCCGAGCGAGACGCGCGGAGCGGCGAGAATCGCGAGTTCGCCGCACGGTTCACTGAACGACACCACGCGACGTTCGATCGCCTCGCGCGCTGACGGATGACCGAGTCAGCGCGTTGGACTCCGACGCTCGACGACTATGCCGACATCGCGGCGTTCCTCCTGGGGGCCGACGCCTCGACGGTTCTCCGACTTCCGAGGATCGACCTGGCCGAGTCCGCGCTGCACGCACCGTTCGCCGAGTTCGGCGGCGTCGCTGCCTACCCGGACGTCGTTGATCAGGCCGCGGTCCTCCTGATCCACCTCGCCAAGAACCATCCGCTGCCCGACGGCAACAAGCGCGCCGCGTTCTTGATCACCGCACGATTCCTCGATGCCAACGGGTACACCTGGAGTGCCCCAGATGTCGAGACCGACGCCGGGATGGTCGAGCGCGTGGCTTCGGGGAACGCGTCCCACGACGATGTCGTCGCCTGGATCAGAAGTCGGACGTCAGGATAGGCCCCACCATCGTCGTCTCGGCCGTGGTTCGGAGTCGAGAGGACGATTTGGGGGGCCACAGGCACCGCTAGTGGTACCTGGCCGGCGAAGCGAGATCGAGATACCAATCGTGGGGGTTACACCCGCCACCCCGCCAATCGGTCCAGCGCCTCGCGCAGCACCGCGCTGTCGGCCGCATAGGAGAGGCGGGCCCAGTGGGTGCCGTCGACCGCGTCGAAGTCGGCGCCGGGGGTCAGGGCCACGCCAGTCTCGGCGAGCAGGCGGCGGCACCAGGCGGCGCTGTCCGGCTCGCCCGCGGCGCGGATCCGCTCGGTGACGTCGGCGTAGAGGTAGAACGCGCCGTCGGCCGGGGCGGTCATCCCCCAGCCCAGCGTGGGCAGCCGGTCGAGCAGCAACCTGCGGTGCTCGCGGTAGACCGCGGCGGCCGCGTCGGCCTCGGCGTACGAGCGCTCCGTGAACGCCGCGATCGCCGCGTGCTGCGCCAGCGTCGGCGGGCAGAGCGCCAGATTGCCGGCGAGCGCGTCGACCGCGCCGACCAAACCCTCGGGCAGCAGCGCCCAGCCGAGCCGCCAACCGGTCATCCCCCAGTACTTCGAGAACGACGAGACGATCGTGGCGTCGTCGCCGAACGACCAGGCGCAGGCCTGCTCGCGGGTGCCCGCCGTGACCCCGTGGTAGATCTCGTCGCTGACAAGATGCGTGCCGTTGTCGGCGCACCAGCCGCTGAGCGCCTCCAGCTCGTCGGCGTCGACCATCGTGCCGGTCGGGTTGGCCGGCGACGCCAGCACCAGGCCCGCGAGCGGTCCGTGCTCGGCGACCGCCGCGTCGAGCAGGGCCGGGGTCGGCTGGTAGCGCTCGTCCGGTCCGCAGGCGATCTCGACCACCTCGCAGCCGAGCGCGCGGAGGATGTTGCGGTAGGCCGGGTAGCCGGGCCGCGCCAGCGCGACCCGGTCGCCGTGCTCGAACGCGGCCAGGAAGGCCAGCACGAACGCCCCGGACGATCCGGTGGTGATCGCCACGCGCTCCGGATCGACGTCGAGGTCGTACCAGCGGCCGTAGTGGCCGGCGATCGCGCGCCGCAGCGCGGGCAGGCCGAGCGACGACGTGTAGCCCAGCGGCTCGCTTGCGGTCAGCAGCGCCGCCGCCCGCTCGCGCACGTCGGTCGGCGCGCCGCCGCCCGGCTCCCCCGCGCAGAGCGAGAAGACCTCGGACCCGGAGTCCCGCCGCCGCTGGACCGCGTCGATGATCTCCATCACCGCGAAGGGCGGAACGGCGGAACGAGCGGACGGACGCACCCGTCCATACTGGCGGACCGGGTGCCTATCGTCCGCGTGGGTGTCCAAGCGCGGTCCGCTCGGTTTGTACACCGGCGCGATCTCGGCGGCGCGATGCAAACCTAGAATCGGCCGGGCCGGGCGATCGAAAGGCCGTCCGGCACCTTCTTCCCGACGTCCGATCGCCACCGTCATGCGCCTGCGGCGCGCGCAGCGGTCGGGGTCCCACTGCCGACGCGCGCGATCTCCTGAGGATCGCCACCGCGCCACGGCTGTGCCCGCGGAAGAAGTTCTCGCACGGACGACGCGAACCGTTCTATAGTCCAAAACGGCCGTTTGGTAGAGGCTAGCCCGATCGAGGCTCACAGACACCGTCAGAGGCTCCGCGGTCGACACACGCCGCGGAACCGGGGAGGAACGCATCATGTCGCAGCATCCGTTCATCAACCACGTCGAGATGATCCACAAGCCGGGCGAGCGCGAGGCCGCGCGGGCGTTCTTCGAGCTGCTGGGCTTCGAGGTCAAGGACTTCGGGCCGTGGCTGGTCGTCGAGCCCAACCCGGAGAACTCCAACGGGCTCGACAACGTGATGTACGTGAGCGAGCCGATTCCCGCGCAGCAGAAGTTCGAGGACGCGCTCGCCAAGGCGATCGCCAACGACCCCGACACGGTCGCGGCCCTGGACCACTACAACGAGGTCCGCGGCAAGCACCCGCACTACAACTTCCACTTCGGCGTCGCGCTGCGGACCCGCGAGGAGTGGGACAAGCGGCTCGAGAGCGCCCAGCGCGAGATCGAGACCAACCCGCTGCTCAAGGGCCGCGTGAAGATCGCGCCGTTCAACCCGGGCGACTTCGGGTCGGTCGGGCCGCAGAGCCAGGCGTTCTTCCTGACCGACATCGTGGCCACCGGCACGCTCCAGACCGGCCTGATCTTCGAGCTGCAGTGGACCCCGCGCAACGAGGCCGGCGAGATCGACCAGGAAGCGCTCTACGCCGCGGCCACGTACCTGGACCCCGAGACGCTGGTCTAGCCACCCCGGTAGGCGGGGCCGAGGCGGCCCCGCCTACCGGAGGGTTGCGCCGCGGCCCCGGCCTGCGCGTCGGGCTCCGCCGAACGACTCGACAGAGCCCGACGCGCTCGCGCTCACGCCGCGCGGGCCTCGCTCAGCGCGACCGCCTCGGACCGGTCGGGGTGCGGCGGCTCGTTGTCCCAGTGGGTGCCGGTCGCGTCGTGGTTGAGCGTGATCGAGCGCTCCGAGAAGACCCAGCGCCCGTCGACGAACTGGACGATGTCGTTGGCCTCGCAGCTCCACCGCACGATCACGTGCGGCGGCTCCCAGACGCCGGTCACCAGGAAGTACATCCGCACCGCGCGGAAGTCCTCGCGCCCGTCCGGGTCCGGCTTGACGACCACGTTGGTCACGTGATGCTGGTAGGTCGAGCCCACCGGGTCCGCCGCCCACTTGAGGCCGGTCGCCGCGCCGAACTCGGGGCCGTCGGCCTCGCCGTCGTAGCGCGTGATGATCCCCCCGGGCGCGAACGACGCGAAGATCGTGTCGGGATCCCCGTCGTTCAGGGCGAAGTAGAAGGTGTCGTACAGCTCGCGGATCAGCACCCGATCCTCGACGGAAACCTCGGACATCTCGCTTGCTCCTCTGTCGCGTTCCGACCGACGTAATTCAGACGGTCGTTTGACGGGACGCTAGCCGGGCGGCGCGCTGCCGTCAACCGCATCCGGAGCCGCGCCTCGCGGATGCGCCGGCCCGCCGGGGCCGCGGATGGCCACCGCGCGGTCCGCCCGCCCCTCCCCCGGGACGGGCGGACCGGACGGGTCACGGCAGGAACGACTCGGGACGGCGGTCGTACGACGGGTCCTCCCGATCCATCCGCCCGAGCATCGCCTCGGGGGCGAAGGTCGCGTCGATCCCGACGGGGTCGACGCGACCTGGGTGGTGGACGACCTTGCGGCGCGCGATCCGCCACTCGCCGTCCCGCCGCTCGAACAGGTCGACGTAGCGGATGTTCGCCAGCCGGTCGACCGGGGCCCCGTCCTCCCCGGGCATCCGGATCAGGCACAGGCAGTAGGTCTCGGCCCACGCCGCGTCGCCGTCCAGCTCGATCATCGACTGCCCGAGGAAGTGGGTCAGCGACGTCACCGCCCCCGTGAACTGCCCGCAGTAGGCGACGAACCCGTCGAGGTCGCCGTTGTAGTGGCCGTGGGCGTCGGTCGCGTCCGGGTGGTAGCACGACCGGATCAGGTCGGCGTCGTTGCGGTCGGCCGCCCGCCCGAAGCGGACGATCACCGCCCGGATCTCCGCCTCGTCCAGCAGGCGGCGCAGGGCCGCGGTCTCGCTCGGGCTCATCGGTTCGTCTCTCGTATCGGTGGACATGTCCGGCGAACCGGTCAACCCGCGACGGAGGCGTCGCGATCGAGGGCGCGACGCGCGGCGGCCTCGCCGGCCCGGCGCCCGAAGACGATGCAGCTCGCCCACATGTTGCCGCTGCCCAGGTACCGCGTTCCGAGCACGCCGCCGGTGCACTCGCCGGCGGCGAACAGGCCGTCGACCGGCGCGGCGCACGGATCCATCACGCGTCCCTCGTCGTCGATCTCGACGCCGAAGCTCGTGAAGCCCATCGTCGACGGCCGGATCGGCATGCCGTAGAACGGGGCCTCGCGAACTGGCCGCAGGAACTTCTCCGGCTTGCGGTAGTCGCGGTCGTCGCCCTCGTCGGCGAACGCGTTGTAGCGCGCGACCGAGCCGGCCACGGCGTCGGCCGGCAGGCCGAGCTTTCCGGCAAGCTGCTCGATCGTGTCGGCCTGCACCACGCTGCCGTTGTCGAGCAGCCGCTGGAGCCCGTCGGCCGAGTAGATGTGGGGCGGCATCGGGTTGCCCGGCGGGAACTCCGGCTTGAAGGTCTGGAGCGCGGGCGTGTCGTTCTCGGCCATCGTCCGCGCGTCGAAGATCCCGTAGACCACGTCGGCGGTCGCCTGGACCACGCCGTACGTCTGGCCGTAGGGCGCCGTCTCGTCGCAGAAGCGGCGGCCGTGCGGGCCGACCAGCATCACCCAGGCGGGCAGGTAGGCGTCGAACTCCTTGCTGTCGATCCGCGGCGTCAGCAGCGGCTGGTAGACGTCCTCGCCGACCAGGTTGGCGCCGACCTCCGCGGCGAGGGCGAGGCCATCGCCCTGCGAGCTGTCGGGACCGATGTAGATCAGGTCGTCGCGGTACTTGGCCATGCTCGGCAGGTGCCGGACGATCAGCTCCTCGTTCGCGCCGAACCCGCCGGTCGCGAGCACGACCGCTCCGGCCTCGTACTCGTCGTCGCCGATGCCGACGCCGATCACGGCGCCGTCCCGCTCGAGCAGCCGGTCGACCCGGTTGCCGAGCACGATCTCGATGCCGCGCTCGCGACAGGCCTGCTGCAGCACGTCGACGATGTGCTGCCCGCCGACCACCTCGCCGCCCTGCGGCACGTGGCTCCGCGGCGTGCGCTCGCCGCCGCCCTGCATGATGTCGGGGAAGAACCGCACGCCGAGCTCGGCCAGCCAGTCGATGCCCGGGCCGCTCTCGTGCGCCATCCGCCGCACGATCCCCGGCTTGAGCAGGAACTGGTTGGCGAACATGTACTCGTGGTACAGGCCGTCCCGATCGTCCTCGAGCCCCGCGGCCCGCTGGACCGCCGTGTCGGCGCCCATCAGCATGCCGGCCGAGAGTCGCGACGCTCCGCCGACCACCGACTCGGCCTCGACGACGACCACCCGCGCGCCCTGCTCGTGGGCGGTGAGGGCGGCGATCAGGCCGGCTCCCCCCGAGCCCACGACGACGACATCCAGCTCTCGCTCGCTCATCCGTTCACTCCCTTGTCTGGTACGGCGGACACGTCCGCCAGGTCATCGAGCACGCGGTTCCAGGCGTCGGCGGACGCCTCGCGGTGCCGGTCCGCGGCTCGGTCGAAGAACGAATGCGGCGCCCCGGGATAGCTGACGGCCTCGTGCGCGACGCCGGAGGCCCGCAGGCCACCCTCGAACGCCGCGACGTCCTCGGTCGGGATCAGCGGGTCGTCGCCGCCGAACAGCGCCAGCACCGGCCGGCGGGTGCGGGGCGCGTGATCGAGCGCCGACGGCATGAACGGCGCGTTGGTGCGCGAGTTGCTGAGCGTGCCGTAGAACCCGATCGCCCGGTCGATCTGCAGGTCCGGCGCGGTGGCGGCGACGAAGGCGTGGGTGCCGCCGAAGCAGAAGCCGACGACCGCGACCCGCTCGACCCCGGTCCGTTCCCGCAGCGTCGCCGCCGCGACCGCGACGTCGAGCTGGATCGTCGCCGGGCCGGTCTGGACCAGGTGCGGCATCCACTCGAAGTCGTCGGTGCGCTCCGCCGTCCCGGCCGTGCGTCCGAAGTAGTCGATCGCGATCGCGTGATGACCCGCGGACGCGAATCGCTCGGCCAGCTCGACGTAGAACCGGTACAGGCCGCGCACGTCGGGAAGCACGATCACGCCGGCCCCCTGCGAGCGCGTCGTCGTGGCGAGCGCCGCGGCGCTGTGGGTCCCGTCCTCGGCGACGAGCGTCAGACGCTCCGCGGCGGCGCCGCCCGCGACCGTCGGAAGGCGCCGGTCCGCAGGGACGTCAGGGGGCGATGCGTCGCGCTCGAAGCACATGAGGATCCTCCGGACGCCCCGGCCGAAGCGGACGTCCATTCGAAGTCGGCACGCGCACCCTACCAACCGACCGTCTGAAAATCGACCCGCGAGCGGCCACCACGACCGGGGCGGCGCCGACCGGCGGTTCGGGGAACGAGCCCCGGGAGCTCCGCCTAGCGCGCCGGCAGGCGCTCGACCACGTCGCGCGCCAGCGGCTCGTACGTGAGCGGCGCGTGCGACGGCTCGAGGCCGGCGAGCAGGATCTCGAGGTGCCGTCGCCACGCGTCGGGGGCGACGCCGCGGGTCGACTCGGTGACCCCGCGCAGCGACCAGATCGCGGCGAAGATGTCCGCCGGCACGGCGTCGGCCCGGACCCGCCCGTGCTCCTGCGCGTCGGCCAGCAGAGCGGCGATCTCGGCCTGGATCTTGCGCGTCGGCTCGGCGTGCCGCTCCGCGCCCCAGATCCGCGGGAGCTGGCCGTGCCGGTGCGCCTGGCGCTCGCCGACCGCGACGAGGAAGTCCCGCAGCCCCTGGCCGTCGGCGGCGTCCCGCGCGACGCGCGCATCCCGCAGGATGTCGTCGAGGATCGCGGAGACCAGCGCGTCGATCAGCGCCTCCTTCGTCGGGAACCGCCGGTAGAGCGTGCCCATGCCGACGCCGGCCACCCGCGCCACGTCCTCCACGGTCCCCTGCAGCCCGCTCTCCGCGAAGACCTCGGCCGCCGCGTCGAGCAGCCGCTCCCGGTTGCGGGCGGCGTCGCGGCGCATCGGTCGCTCGCCCTTGCTGTCGGTCGTCGGTGTCATCGGTGGCCTCGCCTCGGAATCGTCGTCAGTCTGCCAGCTAGGGGCGGTCCAGGGTTCGGGGGCGCGGGATCACCCACCCGATCTGCCCCCGCGCCGCTTGACGGCCGCGGTCGGTCCAGCATAGGCTGATCGCCTAGGAGCGGAGCCTCCGCTCCGCCGCACGAGGCTCGGTGACCGCCCGGTCGCGCGGGCAGAGAGGTAGGACGATGAGCTCGAGACGTTCCCTGGAGGGGCGGGTCGCCCTCGTGACCGGCGCCGGCCGCGGCCTGGGCCGGGCGTACGCGCGCGCCCTCGCCGCTCGCGGCGCGCTGGTCGCCGTCAACAACCGCTCCGGCGAGCCCGCGGAGCGCGTGGTCGCCGAGATCCTCGCGAGCGGCGGCCAGGCGATCGCCTGCGTCGGCGACCTCGAGGCGCCGGGCGCCGCCGAGCGGGCCGTCGCGGCGACCGTCGAGGCGTACGGACGGATCGACGTCCTGGTCAACAACGCCGGGGGGATCGAGGGACCGGCCGACGGGTTCGCGGGGACCGACGCGAGCGCCCGCGACGCCGTGCTCCGCCAGAACTTCGCGACGGCCTGGGACGTGACCGCGGCGGCGTGGCCGCACCTGACCGCAGCCGGGTACGGCCGCGTGGTCCTCTGCGCCTCGCCGATCGCGCTCTCCGGGTCGCCCGGGTTCGCGCACTACGCCGCCGCGAAGGCCGCGCTGATCGGGCTCGGACGGACGCTCGCCGTCGAGGGCGCCGACCACGGCGTGACGGTCAACGTGCTGTCGCCGGTGGCGAACACCCAGGAGGCCGAGCCGACCGACGACTTCCGGCGCTGGTACGCCGAGACGTTCCGGACCGACCACGTCGCGGAGGCGCTGGCCTGGCTCGTCGACGAGCGCTGCACGGTCACCGGCGAGATCCTCGCGGTCGGCGGCCCGCGGATCGCGCGGATCGCCACGGTCGAGGGCGAGGGCTACGTCGACGGCGGATCGGGATTCTCCGCCGAGTCCGTCGGCGCCCACTTCGACGCCGTGCTCGATCAGGCGCCGACGCTGCGGTTCCCGGCGCTGACCGACGTGATGGCGCACTGGCAGACCACCCATGGATCACCGACCCCGAAGCAGGTGGCGTCGTGAACGCCGATACGACGCACGGCGAGACGCCGCTGATCCTCGCCGTCCCGCCGCTGTTCCCCGCGCTCGACCCGCTGATCGCCGCCGAGACACGCGAGCGGATCGACGCCGCCGCGGACGCCGGGTTCTCCGCCGTCGCCGTCTGCACCGGACATCCGAAGTGGGGGCTGCCGACCGACGCCGACGTCGACGGCTTCTTCGGCGCGCTCGAAGGCAGCCTGCCGATCCGCACCTCCGAGGTGATCGACGTCGACCTGCTCGGCGCGCGGGACCACCGCGAGAGCGTCGCGTGGTACGCCCGGATGCTCGACCTCTCGGCCCGCACCGGGGCCGAGTCGATCAACGTGATCTCGCTCGCCAGCGAGCTTCCGCCCCTGAGCGAGGCAGGCGCGCGACTCGCCGAGCTCTGCGACCTGGCGGCCGACCGCGGACTGGCGATCAACTTCGAGTTCCTCCCGTGGACAGGCATCCACGACGTGCCCGGGGCCGTCCGCCTGCTCGAGGCCACCGACCGCGACAACCTCGGCCTGGTGATCGACACCTGGCACTGGTTCCGCTCGCCCGCCGGCCCCGACCTCGACGCCCTGCGGCGGGTCCCGCCCGAGCGGATCCACCTGCTCCAGCTCAGTGACGCCCCGAACGCCGTCCCCGACGACCTGGTCGTGGAGACGCTCGGTGGCCGCCTGCTGCCGGGGGACGGAGACATCGACATCGCCGGCGTGCTCCGCGTGCTCGACGAGATCGGTGCCGCGCCGATGGTCGCCTGCGAGATCTTCTCGGACGCGCTCGCGAGCCTCGGCGTCGCCGAGAACGCCCGCCGGCAGTACGCCGCGACGGCCCCGTTCCTCGACCGCGCCCGGCTGGCGGCTCCGTAGCCGTCGCCGCGGACCGGGAGTCCTTCGCGGGTCGCGCCGGCCGGAGGGCGCCCGGCGCTCAGGGCACGAGCGTCTTCAGATCGAAGTCCGGGTCCGCGGCCTGGCCGTGGTCGACGCGGACGCCGGCGGCGAGCAGCTTGCGGGCAGCCATGTGGTCCTTCGGCCGTCCGACCGACTCGACGGCGAGCAACTCGTCGCCGCGGAAGCAGAAGACCGACAGGCCGTCGTTGGCCACGCGCGAGACGGCCCGGTCGTGGCCCGTCGAGAGCCCCGCGATCTGCAGCCGCTGCTCGTGCTGCACGCTCCAGAACCACGGAACGGCGTCGTAGGTCCCGGCCCCGGCGACGATCGACGCGGCCGCCGCGCGGGCCTGGTCGGTGGCGTTCTGCACCGACTCGATCCGCACCAGGGCGCCGTCCACCGTGGGGAACCGCGCGCAGTCGCCGATCGCCCAGATCGCCGGGTCGGCGGTGCGCAGCGACCGGTCGACCACGATGCCGTCGTCGACGGCGAGGCCCGCCGTCTGCGCGAGCAGCGTGTTCGGCACGACGCCGATCCCGACGACCACCGTGTCCGCGGCGACCGTGGCGCCGTCCGCGAGCACCACGCCGGACACCGCCCCCGCCCCGTCGTCGACGAAGCGCTCGACCACGGAGCGGCGCGAGACCACCACTCCGGCCTGCTCGTGCACGTCCAGCAGATGCGCGGACATCGGCGCCGAGAGCGCCCGGGCCAGGAGTCGGTCCTGGGCCTCGAGCACGTGGACCGCGATGCCCCGCGCGCGGGCGGACGCCGCGACCTCCAGGCCGACGAACCCCCCGCCGACGACAACCAGTCGCGCGGTCGCGCCGAGCCGCTGCTCCAGCCGCTCCGCGTCCTCGGCGGTGCGCAACGGCGCGATACCCGCGAGGTCGCCGCCGGGGACCGGGAGCCGCCGCGGCGTCGCGCCGGTGGCCAGCACGAGCTGGTCGTAGTCCAGGACTTCCCCCGACTCCAGGTGCAGACGACGACCCGCCGCATCCACCCGGACCGCCGACGTGCCGATCCGCAGGTCGATCCGCTGCGCGGCGAAGAACGACTCCGGCCGCAGGTACTGCAGCTCGGACTCGGGCTTCAGCCGCTCCTTGGAGAGCGCCGGGCGACCGTAGGGCGCGTGGCGCTCGTCGCCGAGCACCGTGACCGCGCCGTCGTAGCCGGCCTGCCGCAGCGAGCAGGCGACCTGGAAGCCCGCCTGCCCCGCGCCGACGATCAGGGCGCCGCCGCTCATCGCGTCACCGGACGGCGCGCGACGGACGCGGCGCCACCGTCATCAGTACTGCTCCTCCGGCGTGTGCACCACGATGCCGTCGAGCTCGTCGCTGGCCTTGATCTGGCACGACAGCCGGCTGTTCGGCTTGCGCGGCGACGCGGTGTCCTCGAGCATCTCCGACTCGTCCTCGCTCGGGGGGCCGACCTTCTCGGTCCACGCCTCGTCGACGTAGACGTGGCAGGTCGCGCACATCATCTCGCCGCCGCAGTTGCCGACGATCGCGTCGATGCCCTCGTCGAGGGCGGTCTGCATCAGGCTGATTCCGTCCGTCGCCTCGACGGTCTGCTCGTCCCCGTCGACGCTGATGTAGGTGATCTTCGGCATGCTGTCTCCTCCTCGAATGGCGCCGCCGTCCTCACGAACGGCCGCTGCCCTAGTGGGCGGTTCCCGCGTCCGGGAGCAGGTCGCCGCCGCCCGGCGCGACGAACTGGATCTCGGGCACCACGCAGCCGGGGGACGTCCGGACCAGGAAGCGGACCGACTCGGCGACGTCCGCCGTGGTGATCAGCTCCTCGGCCGGAGCCGCGCCCTCGACGTGCTCCATCATCGGCGTGTCGACGAAGGCGGGACAGAGCGCCGTGCTCTTGATGCCCGCGTCCGCGAGCTCCTTGTTCATCGCCTCGGTGAAGCCGACGACCCCGTGCTTGGTCGCCGAGTAGACCCCGAGCATCGGCTGTCCGCCCTTGCCCGTGATCGACGACGTGTTGACCACGAGCGCGTTGCGGTGCTCCGCCCCCGCCGCGCGCAGCATCGGCATCGCGGCGCGGTAGAACAACACGATCGCCCGCAGGTTGATCCCGATCTGCAGGTCGAGCTTCTTCGTCACCAGGTCGTCGATGCCGCCGCCGATGCCGACCCCGGCGTTGTTGACCAGGACGTCGAGCCGCCCGTAGGCCTTCCGGTGCGCCGCGACGACGGCCTCGATCTCGGCCTCGTCGCCCAGGTTCCCGGCGTGCTCCCGCACCGCGAAGCCCTTGGCCCGCAGGCCATCCGCCGCGGCGGACAGCTTGTCGGGCCGGCGGGCGGCGACGGTCAGCGCGTAGCCCTCCTCGCCGAGCATCTCGGCGATCGCCAGGCCGATCCCGCTGGACCCGCCGGTGATCAGCGCTGCGCGTCGTCGCGTCACGTCGTCCTCCCGGCCTAGAGCCGCTCGAACAGCGTGCCGGTGCCGATGCCGCCGCCACAGCACATCGTGAGGAAGCCCAGCTCCTTATCGGCCCGCTCGAGCTCGCTGATCAGCGTGGCGGTCAGGCGGGCGCCGGTCGAGCCGACCGGGTGCCCCAGGGCCATCGCGCCGCCGTTGACGTTGACCTTGTCCATGTCGGCGTCGAACTCGTTGGCCCAGGCCGCGACGACCGGGGCGAACGCCTCGTTGACCTCGAACAGGTCGATGTCGCCGAACTTCAGGTCGTTGCGCTTGAGGATCTTGTGCGTGGCCGGGAGCGGACCCTCGAGCACCTTGATCGGATCGCAGCCGACGGTGACCTGGTCGACGACCCGGGCGCGCGGCTTGAGGCCGCGGCGCTGAGCCTCGTCGAAGGTCATCAGCAGCACGGCGGCCGCGCCGTCGGAGATCTGCGACGAGTTGCCGGCCGTGATCTTGCCGTTCTCCTTGAAGACCGTGCGCAGCGACGAGAGCTTCTCGAGCGTGGTGTCGGGACGGATCCCCTGATCGGTCGTGATCCGCTGACCGTCGATCTCGACCGGGATCATCTCCCGCTCGAAGCGGCCCTCCCGCGTGGCCTGGTCGGCGAGCTGGTGCGAGCGCAGCGCGAGCTCGTCGCAGACCTCGCGCGAGACGCCGTAGTGGTCGGCCAGCAGCTCGGCGCCGAGGCCCTGGCCGACGATCTGGTGCACCTCCATGAACTCCTCGGGCCACGGCGTGCCGAACTGCCGCTGGGCCTCGTCGCCCGCGGTGAACGGGATCATGCCCATGTGCTCGACGCCCGCGCCGATCGCGATGTCGCTGACGCCGCTGGCGATCTGGGTCGCGGCGAAGTTGATGCCCTGCTGGGCCGAGCCGCACTGGCGGTCGACGGTGGTCGCCGGGACCTCGATCGGCAAGCCGGCCTGCAGCCAGGCGTTGCGGCCGATGTTGTACGACTGCACGCCGAGCTGCTGGACGCAGCCCACGATCACGTCGTCGACGTCGATCGGATCGACCCCGGTGCTGGCGAAGAGCGCCTTGTAGGCGTACCCGAGCAACTCGTTCGGGTGCACGTCCTTGTAGTAGCCCTTCTCCTTGTGCCCGCGCCCGACCGGGGTGCGCAGGGCCTCCACGATCACGACGTCGCGTCCTTCGAGCTTCCGCATGCCTGTTCCCTCAGTGGTGGTGGTGTTGCTCAGATTTCGAGTGCGCGGCCGACGATGTCGCGCATGATCTCGCTGGTGCCGCCGTAGATCCGCTGGACCCGGCCGTCGCGCCAGAGGCGCGCGATCGGGTACTCCTCCATGTAGCCGTAGCCCCCGTGGAGCTGCAGGCAGCGGTCGAGCACCGAGAACTGCAGATCGGTGGCCCACGCCTTGGCGCCGGCGGCCTCGTGGCCGCTCAGCTCGCCTTCGACCTGGCCCATGATGCAGCGGTCGATGTACGCGCGGGTGGCGTCGAGCTCCATCCGCATGTCCGCCAGCACGAACCGGACCGCCTGGTGGCGCCCGATCGGCTTGCCGAAGGTCTGCCGCTCGCGGCAGTGCGCCAGCGTCAGCTCGAAGGCGTGCTCCGACGCCGCGATCGCCGAGACCGCCATCGACAGCCGCTCGCGCGCGAGGTTGGTCTTCAGCAGGTCGAGCCCGCGACCCTCGACGCCGAGCAGGTTCCCCACGGGCACCCGCACGTCGTCGAAGAACAGCTCCGCGGTGTCCTGCGCCTTGCGCCCGATCTTGTCCAGCTTGCGTCCGCGCTGGAAGCCTTCGGTCTGCGCGTCGATGAGCAGCAGGCTCAGCGCGCCGTCCTCGCCGGTCCGCGCCGCGACGATGATCAGGTCGGCCTGGATCCCGCTCGTGACGAAGGTCTTCGAGCCGTTGATCACGTACTCGTCGCCCTCGCGACGCGCCGTGGCCTGGATCCCGCGCAGGTCGGATCCCGCTCCGGGCTCGGACATCGCGATCGCGACCACGACGTCCCCGGACGTGAAGCCCGGCAACCACCGCTCACGCTGCTCGTCGGTCGCGTGCTCGACCAGGTACGGCGCGATGATGTCGTTCTCCATCGTGAAGCCGTCGCCGGGGATCGCGAGGTAGTTCATCTCCTCGTCGATCACCGCGTTGAAGCGGAAGTCGTCGATCCCGGCGCCGCCCAGTTCGACCGGCGCCTCGAACCCGACCAGGCCCTGGGCCGCGGCCTTCTTCCAGAAGCCGCGGTCGACCATCCCGGCCGCCTCCCACGCCTCGACGTGGGGCAGCGCCTCCTGGGTCAGGAACGCGCGGACGGACGCCCGGAACTCGTCGTGCTCGGGCTCGAAGATCTGCCGGCGCATCGCTCAGCCGAGCCTCGTCGCGGCGTCGAGCCGCACGACCTCGCCGTTGAACATCGTGGTCTCGAGGAAGGTGCGCACGAGCGACGCGAAGTCGTCCGGGCGGCCGAGCCGCTTCGGGAAGAGGTTGAGGTCGATCAGCTTCTCGCGACGCTCGTCGTCGAGGCCGGCGACCATCGCGGTGTCCATGATCCCCGGGGCGATCGAGAGCACGCGGATCCCGAGCGGGGCGAGGTCGCGGGCCAGCGGCAACGTCAGCGCGGCGATGCCGCCCTTCGACGCCGTGTAGGCCGTCTGGCCCGCTTGACCTTCCATCGCGGCGATCGAGGCGACGTTGACGATCACGCCACGCTCGCCGTCGACGCCGGGCTCGTTGTCGGCCATGTGACGGGCCGCGTTGCGGACCACGTCGTAGAGGCCGATCAGGTTGACCTCGATCGTCTTGCGGAAGACGTCCAGCGAGAACATCTCGCCCTTCCGGTTGACGGTCCGGCCGGCCGGGCTGATCCCGGCGCAGCAGATCGCGGCGTCGATCCGCCCGAATCGCTCGCGGGCGCCGTCGACCGCCGCCCGGACCTGGTCGGTGTTCGACACGTCGACCGGCAGGAAGGCGACGTCGTCGCCCAGCTCCTCGGCGATCTCGGCGCCCGCCGAGCCCGGCAGGTCGAGGATCGCGGCGCGGCCGCCCGCCTCGGCGAGCATCCGCACGGTGCCCTCGCCGAGCCCGGAGGCTCCGCCGGTGACGATCGCGACGGTGTCCTTGGCCAGCATGCGCCGCTACTCCTTGTCCGTCGCCGGCTCGTCGACCCAGCCGAACAGCCGGTGGACGCGCTGGCGGTTGCGTTCGTCGTAGGTCGAGTACCAGCCGCCGCGGCCGACCTCGGGCACGCCCATGCCGTGCTGGATGTCGGCGCGCAGCTCGGCGACCTTGAAGCCGAGCGAGATCACGTCGAAGATCGGGGTCAGCGGCTCGTCGATCTTGGAGATCCCGAAGTGCGACGCGAAGGTGCTCAGGCCGGCGCTGCCGATCAGGATCGCCTCGGCGCCGCCCTGGACCATCTCGAGCGCGCGGGCGGCGATGTCGTCGCGGACGATCTCGGGCCGCTCGAAGCCCTCGGTGAAGATCTTCGCCGTCGGCGTCTCGAGCACCCGCTGGCCGGCGTAGCGCGCGGTCAGGCCGTGGTTGTGGACGACCTGGTCCATGTGCGCGGACCACGTCGGGTCGGCGACGGTCACGATGCCGAACTTCCAGCCGTAGCCGAGCGCGATGCCGAAGGCCGCCTCCATCGGACCGACCACCGGGATCTTCAGCAGCGAGCGGGCCTCGGAGACGCCCGGGTCGCCGGAGCAGGCGACCATCACCGCGTCACAGCCGGAGCGCTCGAGCTCGAGCATCTCGTTGATCACGTCGACCTTGTTGAGCAGGGTGGGGTAGGCCAGGGCCGTGTCCGTCGCGCGGCGGAGGTGCCGCACGTAGCGGTGCTCGATCTCCGTGCCGTCGCGCTTGGCCCGCTCGAGGTTGGCGGTGATCAGCTCCGTGTAGGGCCCGGAGGCCTCCTCGGTGTTGACATGAACGACGCCGATTTTCATGCTGCTCCTCACGTGCGCTGGAAGTTGGCGGGGCGCTTGTCGAAGAAGGCGGAGGTGCCCTCCGCGAAGTCCTTCGTGGTCACCAGCGGCCCGAACAGCGACGCCTCGACGCGGTGGCCGTCGACGCTGCCGCACTGCAGACCGACGTTGACCGCGCGCTTGACCGCCGCGACGGCGGCCGGCGCGTTGGCGGCGATCCGCTCGGCCACCGCGAGCGCCTCGTCGAGCGCCGTGCCGGCCGGCACGACCTGATCGACCAGGCCGATCCGGTGCGCCTCCGCGGCGTCGATCCGGTCGCCGGTGAAGAGGAGCTGCTTGGCGGTGCCGATCGACACGAGCCGCGGCAGGTTCTGCGTGCCGCCGGCGCCCGGGATCAGGCCGAGCTGGACCTCGGGCTGGCCGAGGATCGCCTGCTCGTCCGCGATCCGGATGTCACAGGCCATCGCCAGCTCGCAGCCGCCGCCGAGCGCGGTGCCGTTGAGCGCCGCGATCACCGGCTGCGGCAGCAGCCCGAGCGCGTCCTGCATCTTCTGGACGCCGAGCACGTAGCGCTCCGCGCGGTACGGGTCGAGCGACTGGATGAACGCGATGTCGCCGCCGGCCATGAAGTGGCGCCCGGCGCCCGTGATGATCAGGACGCGCAGGTCGGGGTCGTCGCCGAGCTTCGCGACGTGCGCGTGGATCGCGTCGGAGACGTCGGGGTGGAGCGCGTTGACCGGCGGATTGTCGATCGTGATCACGCCGACGTGCGCGCCGCGGCGCTCGAGACGAACTTCAAAAGCCAAGGGACAGCCCTCCGCAGATGGTCAGGGTCTGGCCGGTCACGTAGCTCGCGTCCGGCGAGGTCAGGAACGCGACGCAGGCGGCGATCTCGGACGGCTCGCCGGTCCGCTTCGCGGGGATCTTGGCGATCTGCTCCTGCTGGTAGTCCTCGGGAACCGTCAGGAAGACGCCGGCGTTGACGAGTCCCGGCGCGACGCAGTTGATCGTGATCCCGTGCTTCGCCGACTCCATCGCGGCGGACCGCGTCATGCCGACGATCGCGCCCTTGGCGGCGCCGTAGCTGACGCCGGCGATCGCGCCGTTGAGGGCGATCGAGCTGGTGTTGACGATCCGTCCGTAGCCCGCTTCGCGCATCAGCGGGACGGCGGCGCGCATGGTGTTGAGCGTGCCCTTGACGTGCACGCCCATCAGCGCGTCGAAGTCCTCGTCGGTGACCTTCGGCAGCGTCTGGTTGCGGATGATTCCGGCCAGGTTGACGAGCACGTCGATCCGGCCGTGCCGCTCGACGACCTGCGCGATCACCCGCTCGACGTCCGTGCGGGACGTGACGTCCGCGCCGATCCCCTGGGCCGATCCACCGGCGCCTTGCAGCTCGGCCGCGACCCGGTCGGCGGCCTCACCGTCGAGGTCGACGACGACGACGTGGTCGCCGCGAGCGGCGAGGGCGGCGGAGCAGGCCCGGCCGAGTCCCCCGGTGGCGCCGGTCACCAGCGCGACTCGGGACTCCGAGGCGGAGGACGTCGGCTCTGGGAATGGCGTCTGCGACGAGCTCATAGGGCGTTGTCGAAGACATTACCAGTCAAACGGTTGTTGGGTTTTTTCCGGGTGAGAGGTTCGCGTCGCCCGGGCAACCGGTCGCCGAACGGCTGCCCCGAGATTGCCCTGCAATCGACCGTCCGTTTGCTTTATGACGACGTTCGGGCTAGCGTGACTGGAACGAGCGTTCAAGAGCGCCGACGGTCCGCTGGCCCCGCGCGACGTCCTCCGGGGAGGCCGCGGGCCCGGACACCAGAACAGGGAGCGTTGCTGATGGAGATTGGAATCGGACTGCCGAACACCGTGCTCGGCGCCGACGGACCGGCGATGATCGAGTGGGCTCGCCGGGCGGAGGCCGCCGGCTTCAGCGCGCTCGGGACCGTCGGGCGACTCGCGTACGACAGCTTCGACGACCTGATCACGCTGACGGCGGCCGCGGCGGTCACGGAGCGCATCCGGTTGACCACGGGAATCCTGGTCGGCCCGCTGTTCCTCAACAACGCGCTGCTGGCGAAGCAGGCCGCGACGCTCGACCGCATCTCCGGCGGACGGTTCGTCCTCGGGATCGGCCTGGGCGGGCGTCCCGACGACTTCATCGCGAGCGGGATCCCGACCGAGAAGCGCGGCAAGCGGCTCAACGACCAGCTCACCGAGATCAAGGCGATCTGGGCCGGCCAGGCCGAGGGGATGGCCGGGGAGATCGGGCCGACTCCCGCCCGTCCCGGCGGTCCGGAGATCATCATCGGCGGCTACTCCGACGTGGCGTACCGTCGTGCGGCACGCTTCGGGGACGGTTGGATGATGGGCGCGGGCGGGACGCCGGAGGCCTTCGAGGAGCCGGCCGCGGCCGTCGACGAGGCGTGGCGCGCCGCCGGAAGGACGGACCGCCCGCGCAAGGTCAAGCCCCACTACTTCGCGCTCGGCCCGGACGCCACGGAGGTCGCCCGAGCCGAGCTCGGCCGCTACTACGCAAACAACGGGCAGGAGGTCGTCGACCGGCTCGTCGGGAGCACGGCGATCGGCGCCGACAGCATCCGCGAGACCGTCGACGCATTCCGGGAGCGCGGCTGTGACGAGCTGATCCTCAATCCCTGCTCGCCGGAGATCGAGCAGCTCGACCTGCTCGCCGAGGTCCTCGCGGACGTGCTCGCCTGACCATGCCGGACATGGGTCCCCGGGTACGACCCACCCCGCACCAGCAGCAGGGCGAGCGTTCGCGGCGGGAAGCGCTCGCGGCGGCCAGGACGCTCCTCGCGACCCGCGGCTACACCGGGATGACCGTCTCGCAGCTCTGCAAGCACTCGGGCCTCTCGCCCGGGTCGGTCTACTGGCACTTCGGCAGCAAGGAAGGCGTGCTCGCCGCCGTCGTCGAGCAGGGCGTCCAGGAACTGCTCGCCAAGGTCCCGAAGCCCTCGGACTTCGAGGGCTCGCCGATCGAGCGCTTCGACCAGATCACCGAGCGGATCGCGCAGGTCGTCGAGGAGGAGCCGGAGTCGCTCAAGCTGCTGCTGACCCTGACGCTGCAGGAGGACGGCGACGAGCAGGTCCGCCGGGTCGTCGCCGAGATGCGCGAGCGCGCGCTGCGGAGCTGGGAGGAATCGCTCCGCCCGCTGCTCGCGCCCGACGGCGACGCGGACGGGCTGCGACTCGTCGAGGCCGTCGCGCTGCTGGGCCGCGCCGTCGCCGACGGCGCGCTGATCCGTTCCGTGGCCGAGGGCGACGGCGCGGTGATCGACATCTTCCGCACGTTCGTGACGTTGCTGCGGCCGTTCGCACGATGACCCCCGACGAGACCCGTTCGCCGTATCCCCCTTCGCACCGTGTTCATCCACCCCCTCCCCGAGGAGTCCGCATGACCGTTCTGACCGCTGCCGACCGGCTCGAGATCATCGAGCTGCAGAGCATCTACGCCTGGGCGATCGACCAGAAGCAGTTCGACCTGCTGCCGCAGGCCTTCACCGACGACGCCGTCGTCCGCTACCCGCTGGCCGCGCCCGTCCGGGGCGTCGCCGCGCTCGCCCGCTACGTCGAGGCGTTCCACGCGTCGCACGACGGCACCCAGCACCTGATCGCCAACCCGTGGATCGTCGCGGACGGGGACGACGTGATCTTCCGCTCGTACGTCACGGTCACGATGAAGATCGCCGACTTCCCCGGCGGCGAGCACCTACGAGGCGGCGGCTACTACGTCGACCGCGTCGTCCGCACCGACGCGGGATGGCGCGTGGCCGACCGCGACGTCCAGAACGTCTGGCGCGACGGCAACATGGACGTCGTCACCGAGAGCCGTGCTGCCGTCGCGCGGCTGTAGGTCGGCCCCCGCCGTCGGTCCGGGGGCGTTCGTCCCCCGGACCGACCGCGAGGGTCCCACGCGCCGCCTCGCCCGTCGCGCGACCTCCTCTCCAACCCCACTCCCGGAGACCCAACCGTGACATCGATGACGCCCGAAAGGGCCCCCAAGCGCCTGATCCACCGCCGAGACGACCGCCCGGCCCGGCGGACGGCGCCGCCGGATCCCGAGAACGTCACCGCGGAGGGGCTGATCGCCCGGGCCCGCGAGCTCGCCGTGACCTTCCGCGACGCCGCGGAGAACGGGGAGCGCGACCGCGCGATCCCCCGCGAGTCCGTCGAGGCGATGCTCGACGCCGGGTTCGCCCGGGTGCTCGTGCCGCGCCGCTTCGGCGGCTACGAGCTCGGCCTCGAGACCTGGTTCGAGATCGCCCGCGAGATCGCCCGCGCGGACGCGTCCCACGGCTGGTGCGCGAGCCTGCTGATCCACAACCCGCACTACCTGACGTACTTCCCGCTGGCCGGCCAGGAGGAGATGTGGGGCGGCGGGGTCGACTTCGCCGTCGCCGGGGCGCTGCCGCCGACGTGCGCGATCGAGCCGACCGACGGCGGCTTCCTGCTGTCCGGCCACTCGCCGTTCGCGAGCGGCGTGTTGCACAGCGCCTGGTCGTTCATCGGCGGGATGGTCCCCGACGAGCAGGGCACGCCGGAGTGGTGTTGGTTCCTGATGCCCGCCGAGGACTACGCGGTGCTGGACACCTGGGACACGATCGGGATGCGCGGCACCGGCAGCAACGTGATCGAGACGCAGGGCGTGTTCGTGCCGCACCACCGCGTGCTGCGGGTGCGCGACATCGTCTCCGGCGATCCTCCCGGGCCCCGCCCGTCGGACAACCCGATCTACCGCCTGCCGATCGCGTCACACGGACCGCTCGGGTTCTCGATCGCGATCCTCGGCGCCGCGCAGGGCGCCGTCGAGGAGTTCCGGGCGCTGATCGCCGGGCGCCGCGGTCCGGACGGCAGCCGCTACGCGGACAAGCCACGCAACCAGCGCAGCCTCGGTGAGCTGGCGAGCGACGTCGACGCCGCGGAGCTGCTGCTGCGCCGCTGCATCGCGGTGGCCGAGCGCGGGACGCCTCCCGACCTCGAGGAGCGGGCCCGGTCGCTGCGCGACTACTCGCACGCTGCGCAGCTCTGCGTCGGCGCGATCGACCGGATCATGGCTCTGGCCGGGACCTCGGCGTTCGGGGCGACCAGTCCGCTCGGCCGGGCGTGGCGGGACATCCACTTCATGGCCAGCCATCAGGGCATCGGCCCCGACAACAACTACTCCCACTGGGGCCGGATGGCGCTCGACGTCGAGCGCGACCCCGGCATGGTCATCTACTGAGACGACGTCCGAGGTGGCGCGTGGTCCGGCCGACCCCTCGGGGCGGCCGGACCGGCGATCCCGGCCGCCCGCGCGCCGGTCAGGACCGCTTGCCGAGCCCCGGCTCGGAGGCGCCGACGAGGATCGACGTGCAGCCGAAGCCCTGCTTGCCCTCGTCCATCTCCTGGTGCGCCCGGCCGATCTCGTCGAACCCCAGCACACGCGTCATGCACGGGTCGATGACGCCCTGGCGCACCAGCTCGTTGTAGCCGTTGGCCTGCGCGTCGTTCGTGCCGTGCGAGCCCTGCAGGCGCTTCTGGCGGACCCAGTGGTAGCGCAGGTCGACGGTCGCGCTGTAGCCGGTGGTCCCGGCGCAGACGACGACCATGCCACCGCCGTCGCAGACGAAGATCGACGTCGGGACGGTGTCCTCGCCCGGGTGCTCGAAGACGATCGCCGGGCTGCGGCGCTCGCCGACGATCTCCCAGATCTTCTTGCCGAAGGCGCGGGCGCCGGCCATCCACTGCTTCTGGCCGGGACCGTCCTGCCAGTGCGGCGGCACGCCCCAGTGGTCGAACTCGGTGCGGTCGATGTAGCCGGCCGCGCCGAGCGACACGCAGTACTCGCCCCGCTCGGCGTCGGAGACCACCGCGACCGGGATCCCGCCCGCGTGCTTGACGAGCTGGATCGCCTGGGTCCCGAGGCCGCCGGATCCGCCCCAGATCAGCACGACGTCGTCCTTCTGGACCGTGTTGCCCTCCCAGCCGAAGAGCATCCGGTAGGCGGTGGTGCCGACGAGCGTCGGCGCGGCGGCTTCCTCCCACGTCAGATGGTCGGCCTTGGACATGCACTGGTGGCCCTGGACGACCGCGAACTGGCCGAAGGCACCGTAGTTCGGACCGTCGTAGCCCCAGATCTTGGCGCTCGGCGCGATCATCGGGTCGCGACCGGCGGTGACCCACGGATCGCCCGCGTCCCACATGCCGGGGTGGATCACGACCTCGTCGCCGACCGCGACGTTGTCGACGTCGGCGCCGACCGCGTAGACGATCCCGGAGGCGTCGCTACCGCCGACGTGGAAGTCCTCGGTCGAGCCGGCCTTCTGGCGCTGGGCGATGATGTCGACCGGAATGCCGCGGGCGGCCCAGACGTTGTTGTAGTTGATGCCGGCGGCCATGACCGCGACGAGCACCTGATCCGCGGCGATCGACGGCGTGTCGACCTCTTCGATCTGGAACGCGTCGCGCGGTTCGCCCAGCCGGTCCTGGCGGACGACCTGGGCGAGCATCTTCTCGGGCACCTCGCCGACGGGGGGCAAGCTCCCGATCGGGTGAGCAGCGGTGGTGGCCATGGAATCCTCTCTGGCGTTCGGAACCGGTTCCCGGGTGGGTGGCTCCCGCGAACCGTTCAAAGTTCGAGATTCATCAAACAGTCGAATCGTTTGCCTGTCAAGCGTTTGATTGGCCGTCGAGCCCCCGCGCGACGGACGGGTTCTTGACAGCCGGCGTCCGCCTCCATAGTTTGACGTCCATCGAAATATTTCTACCGGTCATCCGATCGATAGATCAGTTTCGGACCAGGGAGAAGAGACGTGAAGGACGGAACGCCGGGACGCACGTCCCCGCGCAGTCAGCCGACGACCCCCGCGGGTCCCCTCCGAGCATGACGGAGACCGAGCACTACGACACGATCGTCGTCGGCGCCGGCTCGACCGGCTCGGTGCTGGCCGCCCGCCTGTCGGAGAATCCGTCTCGCCGCGTGCTGCTGCTCGAGGCCGGTCCGGACCATCGGACCCTGGACGAGTTCCCGCCGGAGCTGCGCCAGGCGCGGTCGATGGCGGCGAGCTTCCCCGGCCATCCGAGGAGCTGGAACTTCGTCGGCGAGCTGGCCCCGGGGCGGACGTACCCGCTGGCCCGCGGCAAGGTCGTGGGCGGATCGAGCGCGATCAACGGCACGTACTTCATCCGCGGACGGCCGGCCGACTTCGACGCCTGGGCCGCCAACGGGAACGACCTGTGGTCGTGGGACCAGGTGCTGCCGTTCTTCCGCAAGTGCGAACGGGACGCCGACATCGCCGACGAGGTCCACGGCCAGGACGGCCCGATGCCGGTCGTCCGCCCCCGCCCCGATCAGCTCCGCCCCGTCTCGCGCGCGTTCACAGTGAGCTGTCGCGCGCTCGGCCACCCCGACGACCCGGACAAGAACGCGCCGGGCCGGAACGGCGTCGGTCCGATCCCCCGCAACTGCGTCGACGGCGTGCGCGTCAACACCGCCGTCGCCTACCTGACCCCCGCCCGCGACCGCGAGAACCTGACGGTCCAGGGCGACACCGAGGTCCGCCGGGTGCTGTTCGAGGGCACGCGGGCGGTCGGCGTCGAAGCCCAGCGCGCCGGCGAGCGCGTCACCTACCGCGGCGACGAGGTGATCCTCTGCGCCGGCGGGATCAAGAGCCCCCACCTGCTGATGCTCTCGGGGATCGGCCCGGCCGACGAGCTCCGCCGCCACGGCATCGACGTGGTCCGCGACCTCCCCGGCGTCGGTCGCAACGTCCGCGACCACCCGTCCGTGACGGTCCACTTCCGCGTCAAGGACGACGGCGAGCCGCTGCCGGACGACTTCATGACGTTCCAGACCTGCCTCAACCACACCGCCCCGGGATCGGAGATCGACGGGGACCTGCAGATCACGTGTGGCGCCGCGTCGTTCGGCCAGATGATCCAGGCGGTGTCCGGGACGACGGGGCGGCGCAACCGGCTGCCGTCGTACCTCAAGCGGCCCCGCGAGACGCTGCGCGCGCTCCGACGGATCCCGCTGCGCGTGGTGATCGCCCAGGCGCGGATGCAGGACAACCTGATGCTGCTCTGCAGCCTCGACGCGGAGAACAGCACGGGCACGATCTCGCTCGCCTCAGCCGACCCGGCCGAGCCGCCGCGGATCGCCCTCAACTACCTGTCGGACCCGACGGACCTGCCGCGGCTCGCGGCCAACGTGCGCACGGCGGTCGAGATCCTGCGGTCGCCGGAGTTCCGTGCGCTGAAGGTCCGCAGGGTGGCTCCGACCGACCGCGACCTGGCGTCCGACGAGGCGCTTCACAACTGGATCCGCGCGAACCTCGGCACCGCCCTGCACACCGTCAACAGCGTGGCGATGGGCCCCGCGTCGGATCCCGACGCGGTCGTCGACCAACGCTGCCGGGTGCACGGCGTCGCCGGGCTTCGCGTGGTGGACATCTCGATCGTCCCGCGCGTCCGTCGCGGCCCGGCCGCGACCGCGGTGATGATCGGCGAACGAATGGCGGCACTGATCGATGATGAGCACTGAGACCCCCACGGGCACCCCCGCGACCGCGGGGACCGAGCCCGACCATCTCGACCCCGGACTGACGGTTCCCGCGTTCATCCGGCGCGTCTGCGAACGGTCGCCCGACCGCCCGGCACTCGTTTTCGAGGGCGAGACGTGGTCGTTCCGCCGTCTCGCCGACGAGATCGACCGGATGCAGGCCGCCCTGCTGGGCCTCGGCGCCGGCAAGGGCACCCGCGTCGGCGTGCTGATGGGGATGCGCCCCGAATGGGTCGTGGCGACGTTCGCCGCGATGGGGATCGGCGCCGTGGCGGTGCCGATCAGCACCTACGAGCCGGCGAAGCAACGGCACGAGCTGCTGCGCCAGGCCGACGTGGCGATCCTCGTCCTGCAGGACCGGATGCTGCGCAATGCGTTCCTCGACGACCTGCTCGACGAGGTCCCGACGTTGACGTCGTCCGACGCCGATCCGTTCGACGTCGGCCTGCCGTACCTGCGTCACGTGATCCACCTCGGCAGCGACCGCAGCGCGGGCCGGCTGCTCTCGTGGAACGACGCGCTCGACCGCGCCCCCACGCTGCCCGCGGGCTACGTCGACGCGCTGCAGCGCGAGATCCACCCGACCGACGACGCGCTGATCATCCACACGTCCGGCACGTCGGGCGCCGCGAAGGGCGTGATCCACGGCCATCGCAGCATCGCGATCCAGTTCGACCGCCTGCCCGGCCAGTTCACGATGACCGCGGACGACGTCGTCTGGGGCAGCTTCCCGCTGTTCTGGAGCGCCGGGATCGCCTGGCTGCTCGGGGCGAGCCTCGCGGCCGGGGCGCCGCTGGTGCTGCAGGAGCGGTTCGAGCGGACCGAGGCGCTGGACCTGGTCGAGCGGCACCGGGCCACGTTCGCCCTGGCCACCCCCCTGCAGCTCGACGAGATGCTCGACGCCCTCGACGAGCACCCGGCCGACCTCTCGTCGTTGCGGGTCCTGCCGCGCGGCCGGCTCGCCGACCACCTCGGGATGCCCGACGACGCCGTCTTCGGCGGCGCCTCGCTCGGCCTGACCGAGACGCTGACGCTGGCGGCCTCGATCCCCTGGGACTCCCCGGTCGAGCTGCGCCGCACCACCCACGGCCGCGCGCTGCCGGGCACGCTGATCAAGATCGTCGACCCCGAGACCGGCGCGGACCTGCCCGTCGGCGAGCGCGGCGAGATCGCGCTCAAGGGCACGACGCTGATGAAGGGCTACAACAAGCGGTTCCCCGAGACCTACCTCGACGCCGACGGCTACTACCGGACCGGCGATGCCGGCCACCTCGACGAGGACGGGTACCTGCACTGGACCGGACGGATGGCGCACCTGATCCGCACCAACTCGGCCAACGTCTCGCCGGCCGAGGTCGAGGCCGCGCTCTACGCGCTCCCCGAGATCAAGATCGCCGCGGCGATCGGCGCCCCCGATCCCGACTACGGCGAGGTCGTCGTCGCCTGCGTGGTGCTCAAGGACGGCGCCGAGCTGCTGGCGGACGACGTGCGGGTCCGTCTGCGCGGCGAGCTCGCCGGCTACAAGATCCCGCGGCACGTGCTGTTCTTCGCCGAGGCGGAGCTGGAGATGACCGCCACCGGCAAGCTCCGCCTCGAGAACCTGCGGAAGCTCGTCACCGAGCGCCTCGCGGCCCCGGCGGCCTGACGCGACGGCGGGCGCCGATCGGGCGCCCGCCGCGTGAAGACCGACCCTTCGGGACCCTAGGCTGCGACGCGCGGCCGGAGCAGATCCGGCACGAGCGCCGGCCCCGCGTCCCAGGTCAACGCCGCGACGTCGGCTGCGGCCGAGCCGGCGCAGCCCGCGATCTTCGCGGCGAGCTCGGCGTCGGTCGGGGGACGGCGCGGGGCGCCGGGCGGCGTGCCGATCACGGCGGTCAGCGCCGCGCCGGTGGTGGTCCGGAGCTGCACGCCGACCGTCCCGATCAGCAGATCGCCGTCGCCCGGCACCGTGCGCACGTCGACCCGCCGCAGCAACGCCTGGGCCTCGGGACGCAGCACCCCCTCGTCGGTGAACGAGGCGAACCCGGGGAAGTCGTCGAGGATCGCGGCGGCCACCGCGTACTCGACGCTGAACTTGCCCTCGAGCCCCGAGCCCGGGCGATCGTGGATCAACGGACGGAGGGTGCCCTCGGGCGCCGTGACGGTGATCGACGAGACGGTCGCCGGATCGATCGGTCCGTGCTGCGCGACGGCTTCGCGAACCGCCGCGATCGGGCGCTGCAGGGCGTAGCAGCACGGGTGGAGCTTGATCGCCAGGCCACCGGGGATCGCCGGAGACGCCGGCTCCGGGACGTACCACGCGTCCGGCGCGCCGCCGACCAGCTCGAGCCACGCGTCGACGGCGGCCGGGTCGGCCGTCGCCCCGGCCGCGGCCAGCTCGGCGGCCCGCAGGCCCGCGTCGACGGCGAAGCCGACCTGCAGCGACTTGGCGTGGGTGCCGAACGCGCGGTGGTTGCCGCCGGCCGCCGGCGCCGCCAGCGCCATCGCGCGGGCCAGGCCCTCGGCGTCGAGGCCGGCGGCGATCCCGCCCGCTACGGCGGCGGCCGGGGCGCCCGCGGTGCACGTCGCGTGCCACCCGCGGTCGTAGTGCCGCCAGCCGAGCCGCGACCCCAGCCGCGCCATCATGCCGGCGGCGGCCAGGTAGGCGCGGGCGTCGCCGCCGGCCGCCAGGGTCGCCGGCACGCAGACCGCGCTGATGTGACTGGTCGAGGGCAGGTGCAGGTCGTCGTAGTCGCGCACGTGCGCCGCCACGGCGAGCCGCCCGCCGGCGCCGAGCGGCGCGGCGACCTCGAGCAGCGGATCGCCGGTCGCCGCGACGGCGACCGCGACGGTGTCGACCAGCGCCCGCCGAGCGAGCTCGAGGTCGGCGTCGGTCGGACGCAGCGTGGCCGCCCACGCGGCGAGCTCCCGCGCCACGCCGCCGCCCTCCGACGGGGTGCTCGTCGGGTCGAGGCCTTCGTCGTACCGCTCAGCAGCGTTCACAGCTTCTCCCGTCTCGGTTCGACGTGCCGTCGGCGAACGTCGAGGACGCCGTTACACTACCAAACATACGTCCGAATTATGGAGATTGGAGCGGTTCATGACCGTAACGCTGGAGCCCGGATTCCTCGACGGCCGGGTCGCGCTGGTGACCGGCGGCGCACGGGGCATCGGCCTCGAAGTCGTACGGGGCCTCGCGTCCCACGGAGCATCGGTGGTGCTGTGCGACCTCGACGCCGACGCCGCCCACGCGGCAGCCGAGGCCACGCCGGGCGACATCCGCGTGGTGACGGGTGACCTGACGGCCGACGGCGTACCCGAGCGGGTCGTCGCCGAGGCGGCCGGCTGGCACGACCGCCTCGACGTCGTGGTCAACAACGCCGGCTATACCTGGGACGGCATGGCGCACAAGATGGGCGACCGCCAGTTCCAGGCGATGCTCGACATCCACCTGGTCGCCCCCTTCCGGATCCTCCGGGCCGCCGCGCCCCATCTCCGCGAGCCGGCCAAGCGCGACGCGGCCGCCGGCCGCGAGGTCTTCCGCAAGGTCGTCAACGTCTCGTCGACGTCGGGCGTGATGGGCAATCCCGGGCAGGCCAACTACGCCGCGGGCAAGGCCGGGATCGTCGGCGTCACGAAGACGCTGGCGCGCGAGTGGGGCGCGCTGCGGATCAACGTCAACGCCGTCGCCTTCGGGTTCGTCGACACCCGCCTGACGAGCGACGCGGCGGACGCCGAGGTCGTGGTCGTCGACGGCGCGGCGCACGAGCTCGGCGTGCCGACCGCGGTCCGCGAGCAGGTCAGCGCGTCGATCCCGCTCGGCCGCTTCGGTACCCCCGAGGAAGCGGCGGGCGGGGTGCTCTTCCTCTGCTCACCGTGGTCCGACTTCGTACACGGCCAGGTCCTCAACGTCACGGGCGGGCAGCTCACCGGCATGTCCTCCTGATCGTTGGACCGTGGTGGGGCGGATCAGCGACCAGACGATCGCCGCCCCGACCACGAAGACGGCGGACGCGATCCAGAACGCGACGGTGAAGCCCCGCAGGTCGGCGGCGGCGAGCACGGCGGGCCCGACCTCGGCCCCGCCGTACGGCTCGAGCTGACGGGCGGTGACGGCGGCCACGATCGTCGACAGCAGCGCCGTCCCGACCGCCGCCCCGAGCTGGTGCATCGCGGTCGTCGCCGCCGACGCGACCCCGGCGTCGTCGGGACGAACCCGCGCGGTCGCGGTCTGGATCGACGGCGAGA
>JADMKN010000045.1 GCA_015478825.1 Patulibacter sp.
ACAGCGAGGAGGGTCTCCAGCGCGGCGTCGAGCTGGCGCTCCTCGCTGTCGAACGCGTAGCGACCCGACTTCAGCGCGTCGACGACGCTGCCGAAGCGCACGGGGTGCGCCGGGTCACCTTCGTAGGGGGCGATCTCGTCAAGCGCCAAGGCGATCAGCTCGAGGCCGTTGCGGGCATCGACGGTGAAGCGGCGGAAGTCAGAGCTCCGCACGAGATCGGCGGGCGAGCGGTACGCCAGCCCAACGCTGCGGAACCACTCGCGCATGTCGTCGACGGCGCTCACCGCGCAGTCCTCCGGATCGCGGGGCGCGGCTCGACCTCGACCAGGCGCAGGACGCGATTCGTCGACACGAACGACACGCCCGAGATCGAGTCGTCGTCGAGCGACGCGAACTCGATCGCTGTGATGGGGATGGATCCGGCCGACGTGTGCCCGACCTTGACGACGCTGCGCCAGAAGCCGCAGTAGAAGATCCGGTCACCAGCGCCGACCCCCGCGGCCTGCGTTTCGTCGACGATCCGACGGTGCGGCTGCTCTGTGTCGTCCGTGGCCGGCTGGCCGTACGCCTCGCGGATCAGCTCGCCGGCGCGCACGTCTGTCACGTCGAAGTACGCGAGGTCGTGCACCTCGTGGTTGCGGCTGCAGGAAGCGTCGTCGTTGTAGCCAGCGTCCCCGCAGAACGAGGCGACCATCCCGTTGGTGAACAGGACGAACAGCTCGTCGCCGTGCTCCAGACTCTCCTTCACGTGGACCGCGGCGATCGTCAGGCCGACGAGCTGGCCGGGGATCAGCCCCACGGCGTTGCGGGTGTCCTGCCAGGTGATCTCGAGGGGCTTCGGATCAGGCATCGGTCTCGCCCCCCGACTTCGCGGCAAAACGCGCGGCCAGCTCCTCGTGGATCTGGGCCTCGTTGACGAAGACGTGCACGACGAACTGCTGGTCGGTCCGCCGATTGCGGATCTGCACGGTCCCGAGGAACCTCATCCCCTCCGGAGCTACGCCTCCGGTTGCGACCTGGGCGATCCGGCGGGGGACGAGCGGCTGGTCCGGGTCGACCTCGGCCCAGAGCACGACGCCGCCGTACTGCTCGCCGCACGACAGGATGCGCGCGCCCTGCGGCAGGCTCACCTGGTTGGAGCCGGCCGCCAGTTCGTACTTGAAGATGCGGCGGCTAGGCACGATCCTCGCCTCCCTCAGGGGTAGCGGCCGGCTCGTACGTCGGGTCCGGCGTGACGGGCACCCACGGACGCTCGATGTCGCACAGGTGGACGGAGTCCGGGTCGCCCCCACCGGCGGGGATATCGACGTAGTCCGCAAGCACCACGACCTCGGCGTAGGGGCCATCGGCGGGCCGATGCTGGATGCCTCCGTCCTCGTTCAGGGCGATCACGTGCACGCCGCCGAGGCCAGCCCACAGGCCCAGCGTCTTCGGGCGCTTCGCCGCGAGCCGCCGCAGGGACGCAACCCAGCGCCGTTCTTCGGCCGTCAGCTCAGACATCAGGTCCCTCCGGGGTAGCGGCCTCGGCCAGATCCGCGTCGTACGCCGAGAGCTGCCAGAACTCGCGAGCGCCGGGCGTGAACCGGTCCGCGTCGCGCCAGGTGGCGCACTCGTCGTCGGGGTCTTGGATCGGAGCCAGCCACACGCGCCGTGGGCTGCCCGCCGGTCGATGGCCTTCGTTGCCGTCCTCGTCGTGGCAGTAGCGCGCGAGCAGATCACGCGCTTCGTCGATCGACACCGACGTTTCGACCCACCCGCTCTCCTCGCACATGTCGTCCGCCGCCTGGTCGAGCAGGACGTACGGCTGCCGGTGCTCGTCAGTGACCTGCATCTCGCACCCCCTCGGCCTGGTCCAGTGCAGCCGACAGAGCAGCATCACGGGTCGCGCCGCGCCCGACGATTCCCTTTGCCGTGGTATTCGGTTCCAGCCACAAGGCCGCTACCCACTCGCCGGTCGAGTCCATCGCCACGCCGTGCTCTCGGTCAGGGTCTTGGTCGAGCCAGCGCGCGAGACGCACCGACGGGGTAGCGCGGGCGTACTCGTGGGCTCCCGGCTCCTCGTGCGGGTACCAGCCGAACGAGTCGGCCCAGATCGTGTCAGGCAGCATGGTCGTTGCCCTCGCTCTCGGACGAGGCCGCGCGGATCGCGTCGTAGACCGCTGCGACCTGCTCGCGCGACGTACGCAACTCAAGCGGACGAGGGCAGTTGAATGCGCCGTCCAACAGCTCGTCGCGTCGCTCGCCCTCGGCGGGCAGGACCGCGTCGATCAGGCTGTAGTCGTGACCCGTCGCCGTCTCGGTCGTGCTCGCCGGGGCGTAGGGGGCGAGCGACAGCGCCCCCAGGATCTCGGCCGCGTCACTGGGCCCGATTCGCACGCCGCGGTCTTCCGCGACTCGCAGAACCGTCCGCACCAGCTCCACGTGATCCGGCGCGTCCGTCTCGGTCGTGCTCTGCTCACCCGCGGCGGGGCGGCCGTAGTACTCGCGGACCGATGCGACCGCGGACCGGCTCAGCTCGTCGTCGTGCTGAACCTTCGGCGTCTCGCCCGCGGGCTGCTCTCCCTCAGCCCCGAACAGCTCGTTGCCGAGCCGCGACCGCTGCTCCGGAGGCATCGCCCGGATCGCCGCTACCGTCTCGGCGAACGACGCCGCGTAGTCCGGGGCGGGCTGCTCTCCCTCGGCCAGCGCGGCGTTCGCCTCACGCCACCGCTTGATCGCCTGCTGCGCAGACCACGCCAGATCCCGAGGCTCAAGCCACCGCGCCGAGAGCCCACCACCGGGCTTCTCCCCATCGCTCTTGCGAGCCTGTCCGTACTCGTAGGCCGGGGTCGCGTCGTTGCGACGGATCGCGGCGAACCGGCCGTCGAGATGGTCCAGCAGCTCGCGGACGCCAGCGACTGCCGCCCGCGCCTCGTCGCGTGCGGTGATCGCCCGGTCATACGCCGCAGCGGCTACCAGCTCGACGACGGGCAGGCCCCGCAGGGCTGCACGGCTCGCCAGGATCGGGTCACCCGTCACCGTCTGAGAGTCGTCGCGCTCACGGATCGCCCAGGCCATCCGCTCGGGTGCGTTCTGGTCACCCATCACTCCGGCCCTCCCCGATCGCGGGCAGCGGCATGCCGCCCAGTTCGTTCACGGCCTCGCCGAGCGCCGCGAGCAGGTACGACAGCGCCTTCGCGTCGTGCTCCTTCAAGCGCTGCTTCTCGGCGATGTACTGCCACGAGCCGCCGCGCAGCCGGTGCGGGTAGTCCGTCACCTGTCCGCGGTCGCCGATGCGCTTCTCGACCCAGAGGTAGCCGGGCCGAGCGGGTCCAACCCAGTCGGGGAATCGGCCGGTCGGCAACGCCACCTCGGGCGTCAGCGTCAGGTGGAACTTCGTCACGCAGCCGTAGGTGAACGTCACCTCGAAGCCGGCGGCCAGGCGGGCGGCGAGCGCGCGGCACGACGCGTCGAAGTCGTGCTCGCCGTTGATCCTCGGTGAGACGGACGGGTTGTCCAGCGTCGCGCCGTCCAGATCGCAGTGCGACCCCGGTCCACGAGCGAGCGACGGGTAGACCTCGGCGCCGCTCATCGGTTCCTGTCCTCTCCGGCCAGACGGGCCTCGATACGCCGGATGCGCGCCCACAGCAGGTTCGACCGGCCACGCACCAGCTCCAACGGAACGGACTCGTCGTTCGCCAGCCGGAACAGCGCGTCCTCGGCGCGTCGCAAGCGCCACCGCAGCCACCGGCTACGCATCTCCGTTCCCCTCTCCGGCCAGGGCCTCAAGCCGTGCGAGCACCTCGCGCTCGCGCTGGGCAACGACCTCCGTCGAGTCGTGAGAGAACGACTCGATCGCCACCTTCGCGGCGAGCACAACGTCGGCAAGCTCCTGGACCAGGTCGCTGAGCGGGCCCTTCGCCTTCCGCGGGTTGACGCCGTGGTAGGCGATCAGGGCTTGCATCGCCTCGCCGGCCTCTTCGGCGGGCTTGGCGACCCGCAGGATCTCGGTGTACTGGTCGTGCTGGTCCAGGCCGTCGAGCTCAAGCAGGCGCTCGTGGATCAGGCGGGCGGCGGGCGGGTCGGTCTCCGGACCGGCGGGGACATAGCGCTGGTAGGCGTCAGGGTCGAAGTCGGGTCCGGGCGTGAACGCCGAGACCTCGTGGTGACCCTCGCCGGTGACGTCACAGATCCATAGCTCGATGGGCCAGGTCTTGCGCGCCGTCATCGCGACACCCGTACCGTCGCGCGCGGTGCCGCCTCGCACTGCGAGAGGAGCTCGCGCAGCATCTCGAGCTGGCTTTCGTAGTCGCCCCAGCCGTTGGCGGGGTTCAGCGCCCGGTATGCGTCGGGGTCCTGCTCCATCTTCGCGATGCCGGCGCGGAGCCTGACCGCGGCGGCGCTCGCGTCGAGGCCGTCCATGTCGGCGAGACCGTCGGTCTCCGGCATCGCCTTGCGCCACATGCCGGCGCAGTTCGACGTGTAGTTCAGGCCGTCGGTGATCTGGACCGGCTCGGGGCCGCCCGCGTCGATCACGAGGTCGATGTCGTAGCTCATCGAAGATCACCGCCCGTCGATCCGGTGCGGCCCGGGAGGCCGGTCGCTCCGACGCTGCAGGTCGACGCCGGCGTCGAGGGGCGCTTCTCGATCCTGTCGCCAAGCGCGACGACGCCAAGCGCGATCACCAGCAATGCCGCGACGATCGTCAGGCCCGCAGTGAGACTGTCGATCACCGGACCAGCTCCTCGTCTTCGGGCGCGTCGAGGCGGATCTCATCCCAGTTCGGCGGATCGGTTCGGGCGTGGCGGTCGAGGCCCAGGGCGTCGAGCACAGCCTTGGCGATACGCAGCCGGATGCCGCCGCGGATCTTGCCGCGGTATCCGTTCGCGTTGAGGACCTTGTCCACGGCCTGCGCCGCGATCATGGTGAGCCGATCGGTGGACACCGAGCCCTCTGCGGGTCGCGTCGGCGGTGGCACGATCCGACCCTCGAGCGCAGAGTCGCCCTCGTCACCATCCGGCCGGCTGGGCCTCATGACGACCTGGCGCAGGCCCTCGTGGAGCTGCTCGTCGGTCATGTCGGGCGGCGCGAAGATGTGGCCGCCACCGTGGAAGTCTCGGCCGGGGGCGCAGCGCTTGCGGCAGACGAGTCGCTCGTCGTCAGGGTGCGGCTCTCCGCACTCGCGCGGCTCGTCGCCCGGATCCCCACAGGTGTCGGGGATCGGCGGCAGGATCGCCTTGGCGTGGAAGCCGGGTCCGGCAATGTCGACCCCGTACTGGATGCCGTTGCGGATGTAGGTCACGCGCGACAGGCTGCGCATCTGCCGCTCGAGCTCGTCGATGCGCTCGACGAGCCGCGCCTCGGCGTCGGCGATCTTCTTATCGACGCGGCAGGACGACGGAGGCGTGCTCACTTCGAGCCTCCCTCGGTGCGTGCGGCCTGGACGGCGGCGAAGTCCTCGGGCGCGCCACCATGGTCGGGATGGGTCGCATGGAGGGCGGCGCGCTCGCCCCCGTACTTCTTGATCAGGGCGCGCCCGCGCAGCGCGGCACCGCCGGTGCCTGCTGGCAGCGCGGCGAACCCGGTGTACTGACGGCCGCCGCCGGCGATGCCGTAGCGGTCGACGCGGCGCAGTGATTCGAGCGCGAGGGCGACGGCGCGCACGTTGTCCCGCCACGCCCGAAACCGGACACATGGGTAGGCCAGGTCGCCGTGCGTGGTGCCGAGCAGGTGGACGGTGACGCCCGGGTGGACCGGGTCACTGACGTCGGCGCGGAGCTGGCCGTTACGGCGGACCATCGTGCGGCGCCACGAGCCCTCGATCACGATCTCGCGGGCGCTCAACTGGTGCGCCTCGCGGTCGAGGTCGTCGAGGGTGGTGGACCAGGCCGCGTCGAACGGCGAACGGACCGGCTCCGGCCCGACGAGGGGCGGGCCGACCTCGTAGCGGAGCGCGGTCACCGGGCACCACCGATCCGGTCAAGTGCGCGGCGATGGCGAGTCCGGTGGGGCCGCGGGCGCGGCCGGGATCGGTCGTCGCCGATGACAACACCGGATTCCGGCGATGACAACGCGCTGACAGCGCGGCCGGGGCGGGGGTCAGAACCCCCTGCAAGCTGGGGCCGCGTGCTGCGGGCCCCGGCAGAGACCGGATCTGCCGTCTCTGCCGGGCTGGTCCGCCGACGTC
>JADMKN010000046.1 GCA_015478825.1 Patulibacter sp.
CCGTCCGCAACCTGCGCAGGCTGTCCTCGGAGATCGCGCCGAGGTTGGTGTGGGGGAGCATGCCGCGCTGGAGTGCTTGCTCGGAGGCCCAGATCACGTAGGCGACGAAGTCTGCGAATCCGAGCTCGTTCAGCCGCTTCATCACCGCCGGGTTGCGGTCGGGTTCCTCGCCGGTGAGGATCAGCAGTTCCTTGGTGCGCCGCTTGACGGCCTCGTCGAGGATCTGCTCGACCTCGTCCGGCTCGTGCAGGTGGAACCGGCGGGTCGCAAACGCGCAGTACTTGCAGACCGAGCTGCAGGTCCGCGACAGCGACAACGTGTGATTGCGGCTGAACGTGACGCGCCGGGGCGGGCGGTCCGCGCAGGAATCGCGGCTTGACGACCCGTCCCGGAACAGCATAGGCTGACAATACCGACCGGCTGGTATTAGATGTGATCGGCAACGGGCACAAGGGAGAGAGTCACGTGAAGTTCGGAATCATGGCGTCGCACCAGTACCCCTTCGACGAGGACCTGCAGGCGCGCCTCGGAGAGCTCTGGGGGACGGCCGAGCACGCCGCGTCGCTCGGCTTCGACTCGATCTGGGTGATCAACCACTTCGTGTCCAACCTGAACACCCCGCAGCCGATCTCGATGATGGCGAAGCTGCTCCAGCACACGGGGGAGATGACGGTCGGGACGGGCATCCTGCTGCTGCCGTTCTTCCACCCCGTGCACGTCGCGGAGGAGTTCGCGACGCTCGACCAGCTCAGCGGCGGACGGGTCGTGCTCGGCGTGGCGGCGGGCTACCGCGAGCACGAGTTCGAGGCGTTCAACGTGCCGATGGAGGATCGGTTCTCGCGGCTCGATGAGGGCGTGCGGGTGATCCGGGCGCTCTGGAAGGGCGAGCCGGTCACGTTCGAGGGCAAGCACTTCCAGCTCGACGATGTGCGGATCGGCATCCGGCCGTACCAGGACGGCGGACCGCCGATCTGGATCGGCGCCGGCGGCAAGAAGGCGATCCGCCGCGCGGCCCGGCTGGCCGACGCCTGGTACGCGCCGGGGAACTCGCCGAACCCGACCTTCCTCGAGAAGCACATGGCGGTCTACGACGACGCGCTCGCCGAGTACGGCCGCACCGACCAGATCGTCGAGCGACCGGTCGGCACCGAGCTCTACGTGTCCGACACGACCGATCGGGCGATCGAGGAGGCGCTGCCGCACGCCCGGCGCGAGTACGCGACCTACGCCGAGTACCCGGCGCTGCGCTGGCAGCGGGACCGCTTCGACGAGCTGGTCGCCAACACGCTGATCATGGGCGACCCGGACCACGTGATCGAGCGGATCAAGGCCCTCCAGGCCCACGGCTGCAACCACCTGATCTTCCGGCCCGGCTGGCTCGGGATGCCGGTCGAGCAGGTCCGCCGGTCGCTGTCGCTGTTCGCCGAGCACGTCATGCCGGCGTTCCGCTGATGGGTGGGGTTCGGTGTCGGGCGGCGGGCGTTCCGGAGCGGGTGATCGCGTGACCGCGTCGCTGATCGCCGACGTCGACGACGTGCTGTCCACCACCCGCGCGGTGCGGCGCCGGCTCGACCTCGACCGCCGCGTACCCGACGACGTGATCGAGCAGTGCGTCGAGCTGGCCCGGCAGGCCCCGATCGCCAAGAACGTCGAACAGTGCCGGTTCGTCGCAGTCCGCGATCCCGAGCTGCGGGCCGGCCTCGCCGCCCTCTACCGCCGGGCGGGCAACGAGATCGTGCTGCCCCGGATGGCCGCGGCGGCGCGGGAGGCCGGCAAGGCCGCGAAGCCGACCGCCCAGCAGCGCCGCAACATGGCGAGCGCGATGCACCTGACCGAGCAGCTCGACGCGGTCCCGCTGCTGGTGCTCGCCGGCACGATCGCGCCGCCGCCGGACGAGGTGGTCGGGCCCGACGCGAGCGAGTTCTACGGCTCGGTGTTGCCGACGGTCTGGTCGTTCCAGCTCGCCCTGCGGTCGCGCGGGCTGGGCAGCTCGCTGACGTCGATGCACCTGCACTTCGCCGACGAGGTGGCGGCGCTGCTGGACCTGCCCGACGCGTTCACGCAGATCGCCCTGCTGCCCGTGGCCTACACCGTGGGCACCGACTTCCGCCCGGCGGAGCGGACGCTGCCGCTCGACGCGGTGCTGCACTTCGACCGCTGGGCGACGACGAGCTGAGGGTTCGGGCGTCCCGGCGACCGCGTCCGCTCGCGTACCGTGGCGGTACGGACGTCGACGCGCTCGCCCGGGGCGCAGGCTCGGCGGTCGGGGGCCTCGCGTCAGGCCGCGTGGTAGCGGCCCGCGTCGTCGCGGACGAGTCGTCCCGCGGTCCGCAGGCAGGTGAGATGGGCGTAGGTCTCGCCGAGCGCGCCGAGCTGGGTGATCGCGTTCATCTCGTCCCAGGCGACCCGCCACGCGTAGCGCTGGGCCAGCTCCCAGACGGTCGATGGGCGGCTCTCGGCGACCAGCGCCTCGACGGCGGCGAGCCGGCGCTCACGGCCCGCCCGGAGCGCGTCGACCCGGTCGCGCAGGTCGCCGAACGGGTCACCGTGGCCGGGCAGCGCGACCTGGACGTCGAGCTCGCGGACCGCGGCCAGCGAGCGCAGGTACGAGGTCAGCGGGTCGGGCTCCGACCCGGGCAGGCACGAGACGTTCGGGTTGATCGTGGGCAGGACGTGGTCGCCGGCGAAGAGGATCCCGCGGCCGCGGTCGACGAAGACGACGTGCCCCGCGGAGTGCCCCGGGGTCAGGATCGTCTCGACCTCGCCGTCGCGCAGCGCGGCCCGGAAGTCGGCCGTGATCAGGTCGTCCGGGGCGACGTCGATCGCGTCGCCGCGCATCTTGTGGGCGCGGACGAGCAGCTCGGGTCGCGGAGCCTCGGGGGCGCCCAGCTCGTCGAGCCAGCGGTCCCAGTCGGCGTCCCACTGCGCGGACGAGACGTGGCCCCGCTGGACGATCGCCAGGTCGGCGGCGTGCAGCGCGACCGGCGTGTCGTGGCGGGCGCGGAGCACGGGGACGAGGCCGCAGTGGTCCCAGTGGCCGTGGGTCAGCAGGATCCGGCGAACGTCGGCGGACGTCGCTCCGAGCTCGGCGAGCGCGCCGTCGAGTTGGGCGACCGAGCGGTCCCCGGGGATTCCGGCGTCGACCAGCGCGAGGCCGTCGTCCGTCTCGGTGAGGTAGGCGTTGGTGCTGCCCCCGAACGCGGCGTCGGCCTGGAACGTCACCCGCCAGGTTCCCGGCGCGACCGGCTCGGCGGTCGGGCCGTCCGGCGGCGGGCCTGGTGCGGGGTGCGGCATCGATCGGACGCTACCATGCCGTACCGGCCAGTTGGTATGGTTCGGCCACTGGGGCGCGAGCCCCGCGGTCGTTCGCATCCGCAAGTGGGGAGAGCAGCATGAGTTCGCCGGTGATCATCAACGGACCGCACGGAGCGGAGCGGCTGCGCTTCGGCGTCCTGCTCGACCACCAGTACTCCAAGCGCGACGCCGTCGGCCTCGGCGACCGGGTGACCGAGCTGGTCGACACCGCGCAGGCCACGCGCGACCTCGGCTACGACTCGCTGTTCGTGCTGCACCACTACATCGCCCCGCTGCGCACGCTGCAGCCGCTGGCGCTGCTCTCGTACCTGCTCCAGCACACCGGACGGATGCAGGTCGGCACCGGGATCCTGATCCTGCCGATGATCCACCCGGTCCACTACGCCGAGGAGCTGGCGACGATCGACCAGCTCTCCGGCGGACGGCTGGTGCTCGGGGTCGGCGCCGGCTACCGCGACACCGAGTTCGCCGCCTTCGGGATCGACCGCACGCACCGGCTGGGGCGGCTCTGGGAGGGCCTCGAGATCATCGAGCGGCTGTGGTCCGGCGAGAGCCTGACCTACCGCGGCAAGCACTTCCAGCTCGACGACGTCCGGTGCAGCGTGCTCCCGGCGCAGCAGCCCCGCCCGCCGATCTGGGTCGGGTCGGGCGGACCGAAGACGATCCAGAAGATCGGCGAGAAGGGCTACTCGTGGGTCGTCTCCAGCAGCGCCAAGGCGCGCTGGGCCAAGGGCAACCTGGCGTCGCACCTGGAGCAGCGCGCCGCCGCCGGGTTCACCGGCCCGCACACCGCGGCGCTGCACCGCGACCTCTGGCTCGGCGACGACGAGCAGTCGGCGTTCGACGAGGTCAAGGACCACGTCAGCGCGTCCGCCCGCGAGTACGCCGGGTTCGGGATGGACTGGCTGCAGGCGGACTTCGAGGACCGCTCGCTGAAGGCCGGCCTGTTCGGCAGCCCGGAGCAGGTGGCCGACCAGATCCGCGACTACGCCGAGGCCGGCTTCGACCACTTCGTCTTCCGCGTCCAGTGGCTCGGCCTGCCGGTCGAGCGCTCTATCGCGATGCTCCAGCGGTTCCAGGACGAGGTCGTGCCGCTGCTCGCCTCGACGCCGATCGACGTCACGATCGGATGAGCGTCGGACCGATCCACCACGCGGTCCTGAGCGTCGCCGACCTGGACCGCAGCGTCGCGTTCTACCGCGACCTGCTCGGCTTCCGGGTCAGCGTGTCGGGATCGTTCGACGACGACGAGCACGTGCGGTCGCTGCGGCTGCCCGCCGGCACCGGCGGGCGCAGCGCCAGCGTCCACCCGAAGGGCGCGACGGCGGGGATCGTCGAGCTGGTCGAGTGGCGGGTCCCGGGCGGCGTGCCCTCGACGGGGCCGAAGCGGCCCGGTGACGTGCCCGGCGTCAGCGTGCTGGCGTTCGAGGTGCCCGAGGACGAGCTGGGCCCGCTGCGCGAGCGGCTGCTGGCCGCCGACGTGCCGGTCTACTCCGAGCCGGTGTCGCACGAGATCGACGGCTACGGGCGGATTCGCTGGTTCGCCTGCGAGGACCCCGACGGGATGGTGCTGGAGATGCTGGCGCTGCCGTCGGTCGACGAGGTCCGGCGGCGGCGGACCGCCGCGAGGGCGGGCGACACCACCACGGCCGACCCGGCGACCACGTAGGACGAGGAGAGCCGAGCGATGGCGACGCTGAACGTCAGTCGGGTGCTGCGCCACGGACGCGACCGGCACCCCGACCGCGAAGCGCTGGTCGGCCGCGACGTGCGGCTGAGCTACGCCCAGGCCGACGACGCCGTGGACGTCTTCGCGGCGGAGCTGCTCGACCGGGGGATCGGCGACGGCGACCGGGTCGCGGTGCTCGGCTGGAACTCCGTCGCGTTCCTGGTCGCGACCGTGGCGATCGCCCGGATCGGCGCCGTCGTCGTCCCGCTCAACGTCCGGCTCAGCGCGCCGGAGCTGGGCCGCCAGCTCACGGTCACCGGCGCGCGGCTGCTGCTGGCGGACGACGAGCACCGGGCGCTCGCGACCGAGGCCGCGGGCCAGGTCGGAACGCCGCCGTCGGTCGTCGGGTTGGGGCCCTCCGGGTCCAGCCCGGACGCGGACGTGCTGCGCCCGCTCGACGCCCGTCCCACCGCGCCGGTTCCCGACGCGCCCAAGGGCGCGGACGACCCGCAGCGGATCCTCTTCACCTCGGGCAGCAGCGGCCATCCGAAGGGCGTGGTCCTGACCCACGGCAACGTCTGGTTCGGCGCCTACACGATGCGCACCGAGCTGGACCTGGCCGGCGACGACCGGGTGCTGGTCGCGCCGCCGCTGTTCCACACCGGCGGGATGGACCTGCCGGGCCTCTCGGCGCTGTTCTTCGGCGCGACGCTGATCGTCGCCGAGCGGTTCCGCGCGCCGCTGATGCTCGAGCTGATGGTTCGCGAGCGGATCACGGGGATCTCGACGATCCCGCCGGTGGCCATGGCGATGCTCGATGCGGACGCGCCCGCCGGCGTCGCGGGGTCGCTGCGCTGGATCGTCACGGGCGGCTGCCCGCCGGGCCTGCTCGACCAGCTGCAGCAGGCTTTTCCCGACGTCCGGATCGTCAACGGCTACGGGATGACCGAGACCCTGGCGGGGATGGCGTTCAACGGTCCGGCGACGATTCGCAGCCACGCTGAGACGACCGGCACGCCGGTCCGGGTGATGGACGTGCGGATCCAGCGCGAGGACGGCAGGGCGGCCCGCGTCGGTGAGCTTGAGCCCGGTCGCCACGACCTCCCCCGGCTCACCGACGCGGGCCAGCGGCGTCCCGGCCTCGATGACCCGACGTGCG
>JADMKN010000047.1 GCA_015478825.1 Patulibacter sp.
CGAGCCGCTGTTCACCCTGGAGTCGTGGCGGGTGATCGTCGAGCAACGCGCCGGCGGCGCGGTCGAGACCGAGGCGACGATCAAGATCTGGATCGGCGACGAGCGGTTCGTCCGCACCGCCGAGGGCAACGGGCCGGTCCACGCGCTCGACCAGGCGCTGCGCGCGGCGATCAGCCAGGTCCACCCGCACATCGCGGAGATCGAGCTGACCGACTTCAAGGTGCGGATCCTCGATTCGACCCGCGGCACCGGTGCGACGACCCGGGTGCTGCTGGACGCGACCGACGGCCACGAGACGTGGGGGTCGCTCGGCGTCAACGAGAACGTGATCGCGGCGTCGTGGGACGCGCTCGTCGACTCGCTGGCCCGCAACGAGCAGGTCGGCCGCCGCGGCGTCCGGCCGGAGACGACGACCGCCCCGTGAGCAGCGCGATGCCCCCCGCCGACCGCGATCTGGCCGACGACGCCCCGATCCCGGTCGCCCGGCCCGTGATCGGCGAGGCCGAGGAGCAAGCGGTGCTGGAGGTGCTGCGTTCGCGGCACCTCTCGCTCGGCCCGCGGGTCACGACGTTCGAGGAGCGCTTCGCGACCCGGCTCGGGGTGCCGCACGCCTCGGCCGTCTCGTCCGGGACGGCGGCGCTGCACCTGGCGCTACGCGCGGTCGGCGTCGAGGACTGTACCGCCGAGGACGAAGTCGTCACGTCGCCGTTCTCGTTCATCGCGACCGCCAACGCGGTGCTGTTCGAGGGGGCGACGCCGGTCTTCGTCGACGTCGACCCGGACACGCTGAACGTCACCGCCGACGCGATGGCGGCGGCGATCACGCCGCGGACGAAGGCGCTGCTGCCCGTCCACATCTTCGGCTACCCGGCCGACATCGCGCCGATCGAGCGGCTGGGGTTGCCGATCGTCGAGGACGCGGCCCAGGCGCTCGGGGCCGTCCACGCCGACGGCACGCCGGTCGGCGGCCGCGGCAACCCGACGATCTTCGCGTTCTACGCCAACAAGCAGCTCACGACCGGAGAGGGCGGGCTGGTGGCGATGGCCGATCCCGGCTTCAAGCAACGGATCGACAGCGAGCGCAACCAGGGCCGCGCCCCCGACATGCAGTGGTTGGACCACGACCGTCTCGGCTTCAACTACCGGCTGAGCGACCTGCACTGCGCGCTCGGCATCGCGCAGCTCGGGCGACTCGACGAGATGGTCGCCGCCCGCAGCCGGGTGGCCGCGTGGTACCGCGAGGCGCTGGCCGACCTGGTCGACCGCGCCGGACTCGAGCTGCTCTGCGCCGACCGCGACGGCGACCGGCGCTCGTGGTTCGTCTACGTCGTGCGGGTCCCGAAGGGCGTCGACCGCGACGCCACGATCCGCGCGCTCGCCGACCACGGGATCCAGACCCGTCCGTACCTGCCGGCGATTCATCTCTTCGCGTTCTACCGCGAGAAGTTCGGCTTCCGCGACGGCCAGTTCCCCGTCGCGGAGGACGCCTCGGCGCGCGGCCTCTCGTTGCCGTTCTTCGCCGAGATGACGCAGGCGCAGGTGGAGCGTGTCGCAAGCGAACTGACTGTCGTCCTAACGGGACGTCCGTAGGCGCGTCGCATCTCGGGCGGTGGGGCGGTGGTCGGGATCGGGTCCATCTCGGCAGTACGTCCGTACAGCGCTCGCTTGCGCGCACCGACCTGCTCGGCCTACGAACGTCCTTCTCGGGTTCTTCGACTAGTTCGCGCTGCGGCTGATCGTCCGCACGCCCACGTACAGGCCGACCACCGCGGTGCCGATCGCCGCGAGGGCGCCCCAGAGCGCCGCGGTCGTCAGGTCGCCGCCGAACAGCGCCCGCTCCGCGTCGACCACGTAGGTCAGCGGGTTGACCGCCGCCAGCGCCCGCAGCCAACCGGGACCATCGTCGGTCGGCAGCAGCATCCCCGACAGCAGCAGCAGCGGGAAGATCAGCGTCTGCTGGACCATCCAGAAGACCCAGTCCTGGTCCTTCACGAGCAGCGCGAGGGTGTAGGACAGCGCTCCGATCCCGATCCCCAGCACGGACAGGATCAACAGTCCGAGCACGACGCCGGCGATGTGCAGATCCAGCCCGAACGGCAGCGAGACCGCGATCAGCAGCACCGCCTGGCCGAGCACCGGCACGGACTCCTTGAGCGCGCGGCCGACGATCAGCGACCAGCGGCGGACCGGGGTGACCAGCATCCGCTCGTGGGCGCCGGTCTGGATCTCCTGGAGCAGGTTGGATCCGGTCATCGAGGTGGCGAAGAGCGTCGACATCACGAGCAGGCCCGGCACGAACCACTGCAGGGTGGCGGCGTCGCCGAGGCCGTCGGTGGCGACCAGCAGCGGCGCGAACAGCGCCAGGAAGAACAGCGGCTGGACCATGCCGAAGAGCAGGGCGAACGGCTCGTGGATCAGCGGGCGCAGCTCGCGCAGGAAGACTGTGCGTACGTCGGAGAGCGCCGACGTGGCGCGGGCGGCGCGCAGCGGCGCGGCGGCGGCAGGGGCGGGGGGCATCGGTGCCGTGGCGGAGGACATGGGAAGCTCGAATTCGGTGGCGAACGGACGGACGGGAGTGGTCGGGCGGGTCATGCGGCGACCGCCTCGGGCGGGGCGATGAACCGGTCGCGCAGACTGCGGCCGGTCAGGTCGAGGAAGACGTCGTCGAGGGTCGGGGCCTCGATCGCGCTGCGCGCGGCCAGGGCGCGCTTGAGCTCCGGCGCGGTGCCGTCGGCGATGATCCGGCCCTCGTCCATCACCACCACCCGCTCGGCCATCGTGTCGGCCTCCTCCAGGTAGTGGGTGGTCAGGAAGATCGTCATCCCGGTCTCGCGGCGCAGCCGCAGGATGTGGTGCCAGAGGTTGGCCCGGCTCTGCGGGTCGAGCCCGGTCGACGGCTCGTCGAGGAACAGCAGCGCGGGTCGGTGGACGATGCCCAGGGCGACGTCGAGCCGCCGGCGCTGACCGCCCGACAGCGTGCTGGCCTTGCGGCGGGCGAGCTCGGTCAGCTCGAGCGCCTCGAGCAGCTCGTCGGCCCGCTGCTCCGACGCCGCCGCGGTCAGGCCGTAGCAGCGGCCCTGCGCGACCAGCTCGTCGCGGACGCGCTGACTGTGGCTGGCCCCGTCGCCCTGACCGACGTAGCCGATCCGGCGCCGGACGGCGTCGGGGTCGCGGGAGACGTCGTGGTTGGCGACGATCGCGCGGCCGGCCGTCGGGCGCAGCAGCGTGGTCAGCATCCGCAGCGTGGTCGACTTGCCGGCGCCGTTCGGCCCCAGGAAGGCGAGCAGCTCGCCTTCGCCGACGGACAGGTCGATGCCGCGGACCGCCTCGACGGTGCGGTCCTTGGCGCGGAAGGTGCGGGTCAGTCCCTCGGTGGTGATCATGCTCGGCAGCCTGCGGCCGCTTTAGGTCAGAACATGACCGCAGTTCGCGGTTCAGGTCAGATCGTGACCGGAAGAACCGCCAGGATGAGATCGTCCCTATGGTGCCCGCACCATAGGCTGTCCATCCGAGAGACCGAGCGAGATGTCCGATCCCAGCACCCGCATGTTGCGACTGCTGTCGCTGCTCCAGACCCACCGCTTCTGGGAGGGCGCCGAGCTGGCCGCCGAGCTGGACGTCAGCGAGCGCACGCTGCGCCGCGACGTCGAGCGGCTGCGGAGCCTCGGCTACCCGGTCGACGCGGCGCGCGGCACGGGCGGCGGCTACCAGCTCCGGGCGGGCCAGCGGCTGCCCCCGCTGCTGCTCGATGACGAGGACGCGGTGGCGATCGCGGTCGGGCTGCGGACGGCCGCGGGCGGAACGATCTCCGGGATCGAGGAGGCGTCGGTTCGCGCCCTCACCAAGCTGGAGCAGGTGCTGCCGCCCGCGCTCCACCGCCGGATCAGCGCGCTGCAGGAGGCGATCGTGCCCGTTCCGCGGTACGGCATGCCGGTCGAGTCGGCGGCGCTGGTGACGATCTCGCAGGCCTGCCGCGACCGTGAACGGTTGCGGTTCGGCTACGTCCGCAAGGACGGGGACCGCGCGGACCGCACCGTCGAGCCGCACCGCCTGGTCTCCGACCACGGCCGCTGGTACCTGGTCGCGTGGTGCCTGCGGCGCGAGGACTGGAGGATGTTCCGGGTCGACCGGATGACGTCTCCGTCGTCGACCGGCACGCGATTCGTCGGCCGGACGCTGCCGGGCGGGGTGGACGCCGCGGCTTACGTGCGGGCGTCGATGCAGCGCCAGCCGATGCGGTGGGAGGCGTCGATCCGGGTCCTGACGGACGCCGACTCGCTCCCCCGCGAGGTGACCTGGTGGCGGGGCCGGGTCGAGCCGATCGACGACGCGAGCTGCCGGATCCGGACCTCGGCGGACAACCTGGAGTGGCTGACCGTCCACCTGATGTTCATGGACTGCGACTACGTGGTCGAGGGACCGCCGGAGCTGGTCGAGCACGTCCGCGCGGCGGGGAAGCGGATGGCGCGGGCCTGCGGCTCAGCCCCGCTTTAGACTGCGAACCACATGGGACGCTTCTCTGGGTGGGCGGGATCCATGGTCACGGGTCCTGCGGCTCAGCCCCGCTTTAGACTGCGAACCACATGGGACGCTTCTCTGAGCCGCAGGACCCCGTCTTCCGGGAGATGAACACGAGCCTCGGCTACGACCGACGGATGTGGCGTCAGGACATCCGCGGATCGCGGGCCCACGCGCGGATGCTGGCCGCCCGCGGGGTCATCGGCCAGGACGACCTCGACGCGATCCTCGGCGGCTTCGAGCAGATCGAGGCCAAGCTCGAAGCCGGCACGTTCCCGTTCGACGTCAGCGACGAGGACATCCACATGGCGATCGAGCGCCATCTCACCGAGCTCGTCGGCGACCCGGGCGCGCGGCTGCACACCGCTCGCTCGCGCAACGACCAGGTCGCCACCGACTTCGCCCTGTGGACCGGCGAGGCCGCCGAGCGCGCGATCGCCGGGATCGAGGCGCTGATGCGGACGCTGATCGAAGTCGCCGAGGCCCACGCCGACTGGCCGATGCCCGCCTACACGCACCTCCAGCGGGCGCAGCCGGTCTACCTGGCGCACCATCTTCTGGCCTACGTCTGGATGCTCGAGCGCGACCGCGCGCGGTTCCGGTTCACGCAGGAGCAGGCGATGCGTCGGATGCCGCTCGGCGCGGGCGCGCTGGCCGGGGTCAACTTCGACACCGACCGCACGATGACGGCGGCGGAGCTGGGCTTCGACGCACCGGCGCCGAACTCGATCGACGCGGTCTCCAACCGCGACTACGCGCTGGACTACCTGAACGCCGCCGCGACCTGCGCCACGCACCTCTCGCGGTTGGGCCAGGAGATCGTCCAGTGGGCGAGCGAGGAGTTCGGCTTCCTGACGCTGCCCGACGCGTGGTCGTCCGGATCGTCGCTGATGCCGCAGAAGAAGAACCCCGACTGCGCCGAGCTGCTGCGCGCCAAGGCCCCGCGGATCACGGGCCATCTTTCCGCCCTGCACGGCGTGATCCACGCGCTGCCGCTGACCTACAACAAGGACCTGCAGGAAGACAAGGAGCACGTCTTCGACGCGGCGGACACGCTCGACCAGTCGCTGGCCGCGGCCCGGGGCATGATCGGCGGCGCGACCTTCCGCGCCGACCGGATGGCGGCGGCGGCGGCCGACGAGCTGCTGGCCGCGACCGACCTGGCCGACGAGCTGGTCAAGCGCGGCGTGCCGTTCCGGCAGTGCCACGCGATCGTCGGCGGGTTGGTCCGCGAGGCCGTCGACTCCAAGCGCAAGCTCTCGGAGATCACCGACGACGAGCTGCGAGCCCAGAGCGAGCACCTCGGACCGTGGATCCGCGACGTGATCGAGCCGCTCTCGCTGCTGGAGCGCAAGCAGAGCCAGGGCGGCACGTCGCAGGCGCGCGTCCGCGAGCAGCTCGGCCTGGCGCGCGAGGCGCTCGGAGCCTGACCCGGTGGCGCCCGGGTGCCCTCCCGTGCTGCCGCGGGAGTTCTACGACCGCCCGGTGGTCGAGGTGGCCCGCGATCTCCTCGGCTGCACCGTCGTGCACGGCGGGTCCGCGGCGCGGATCGTCGAGACCGAGGCGTACCACCAGGAG
>JADMKN010000048.1 GCA_015478825.1 Patulibacter sp.
GCCGGGGTCAACGCGATCCGGACCCGTACCCTGATCGAGCGTGCCGACGTGGTCGTCGTGCGCTTCGGCGAGCAGTACCGCCAGTGGAACGCCGCCTTCGACGCCGGCATCGCCGCCGCGCTCGGCAAGCCGCTGATCACCCTGCACCCGGCCGAGCACGACCACGCGCTCAAGGAGATCGACCGGGCGGCGCTCGCGGTCGCCCGCGAGCCCGAGCAGGTCGTCGCCGTCCTGCGCTACGCGGTTACCGGCGGGCTGTAGCGACCTCGTGCCCACCCGGGCTTGGGCACCGCGCCCCTGAATCGCTGCTAGCGCGCCTCCCGCACCAGGTATGCCTCCAGGCGAGCGAATCCGCCGACCCACGCCTCGCTCGCGAAGAAGTCGCGGACCTCGGGGGCGGGGAAGCCGGACTGATGGACCGTGACCAGGGTCCGGTCGTCGCCCTCGGGCTCGAATGTCATCTCGATCCGCGTCGTCATCGACTGCCCGTCGGGGGTGCCGCCGACGGACTCGGTGACCAGCCGGTGCGGGCGGTCGATCTCCAAGAAGGTCTGGACCTCGGTGAACAGGGTCTCCTCGTTCGGCCCCCAGACGGCGGTCTGCTGGCCGCCGACCCGCAGGTCGACCTCGATCCGCACGACGCCCGGCTCCTCGTCGAGGATCGAGAACCAGACCTTCTGCTTCTCGGCGTCGGTGTAGGCGTCGAAGACCACGTCCGGGGTGGCGGGGAGCACGCGGGTCAGGCGCAGCTCGATCGGGGTGTTGACGTTACTCATCGGGTGTCTCCTTGTTGAGCGTGAGGAAGACGTCGAGACCGTCGAGACGACGCTCCCAAAGTCGCTGATAGAAGCCGATCCAAGCCATCGCGTCGTCCAGTCGCTCGGTGCCGAGACGGCACTGGCGGGCGCGGCCGACCTTCGCGGTCGCGACCAGCCCCGCGTACTCGAGCACCTTGATGTGCTTCGCCATGCCCGTGACGCTGATCCCGGCCGGCTCGGCCAGCTCCGAGACCGTCGCCGGCCCCTCGCCGAGACGCAGCAGGACGCTGCGACGGGTCTCGTCGGAAAGGGCGGCGAACGCCCGGTCGAGGACTTCTTGCTGAACCATCTAGTTCAACGTATAACACTGAACCGACCGGTGCAACGTTTGACGAGCTCGCGTCGACCGCCACGCATCGCCCCCTCGGCGCCAGCCAGCACGCCCGATCGCCTCGACCGCCTGCCGGGCCTCGAACAGCCGATGCGCTTCCACGTCGTAAGCTGCCTGCGTGCCCGGCACGACGACGACCGCCCGACACGAGCAGCTCGCGGACGAGCTCGTAGCGCTGTTCCTTGCCGAAGGCTTCCGGGCGTTCACGCTCGGACAGCTCGCCGAGCGGCTGCGCTGCTCGAAGACCACCCTCTACACGCTCGGCGAGAGCAAGGAGCAGCTCGTCGGCAACGCGGTGATCCGGTTCTTCCGCGCCGCGACGGTCGAGATCGAGCGCCGGACCGCCGGCCAGGACGACGCCGCCGCCAAGCTCGAGACGTACTTCGCCGCGGTCGCCGACGCGCTGCGGCCCGCTTCGGACGCCTTCATCGCCGACCTGGCGGCGCACCCGACCGCGCGCCAGGCCTACGCCCGCAACACCCGGATCGCCGCCGAGCGGGTGCGCAGCCTGCTCGACGACGGGGTCGCGTCGGGGGCGTTCCGCGAGATCGACGCGGCGTTCGTCGCCGACACCGCGGCCGCCACGATGGAGCGAATCCAGACCGGTCGCGTCCGCGACGCCACCGGACTCCGCCACGCCGAGGCGTACGAGGAGCTGTCCCGCCTGGTCCTGCGCGGCGTCCGCTCGTAGGCGGGGCGGCCGTCGCCGGACACCACTCCTCGTCTCAGGCCCGGTTGCCGCGCCACACGTTGGACAGCAGCCAGATCAAGTACGCGCCGCCCGCGAGCCCGGTCACCACGCCGACGGGGAGCTGCTGCCCCGGGAAGATCCGCTGAGCCGCGAAATCCGACGCGATCAGCAGCACCGCGCCGGTCAGCGCCGCGGCGCCGACGTTGGGGCCGGTCGCGCGCGTCAGCCGGCGGGCGATCTGCGGCGACGCCAGCGCCACGAACAGCACCGGACCGGCCGAGGCCGTGGCGACCGCCGTCAGCGCGACCGCCAGCAGCAGCAGCCCGTTGCGCGCCCGGCCGACCGGCACCCCGAGGGCCTCGGCGGCGTCGTCGCCCATCTCCATCATCCGCAGCTCGCGCGCCAGCACGAAGACCAGCGGCAGGATCACGACCAGCGCCACCGCGACCGGGACGACGTGCTCCCACCCGCGCCCGTTGAGGCTGCCGGTGATCCACACGTTCGCGGTGATCGCGTGCTCGAGCTTGGCGCGGGTGAACAGGTAGTTCGTGATCGCCAGCATCACGAAGCTGATGCCGATCCCGATGAGGATCAGCCGGTACCCCTGGATGCCGTGACCGCGCCGGTAGGCCAGCCCGCCGACCAGCGCGGCGGTCGCCAGCCCGCCGACCAGCGCGCCCACCGCCGCCCCTCCCGCGCCGGCGTCGAAGAGGACGATCTGGAGGACGGCGCCCGCCGTGGCCCCCGAGGTGAAGCCGATGATGTCGGGGCTGCCGAGCGGGTTGCGGGTGACGCTCTGGAAGATCGCCCCGGCGGCTCCGAGCGCCGCGCCGACCAGGATCCCGGTCAGCGCGCGCGGCAAGCGGATCGTCTCGACCACGAACGTCATACCGGCGTCGCCCTGCCCGAGCAGGGTCTTGACGACGTCGCCCAGACCGATCGGATAGTCGCCGGTGCTGACCGCCAGGATCACGAAGGCCACGATCAGCAGGCCGAGCACCCCCGCCACGCCGAGCACACGCGGATGCAGCCGGACCTGCAGCCCCAGCAGCGGCACGCGCACGACCCGGCCGAGGCTCGTCAGCTTCGGGGGCGCCCCCGGCGGATCGACCAGGGCGCTCATAGCTGCGCGATCCGGCGCCGGCGCACGATGGCGATGAACACGGGCGCGCCGATCAGCGCGGTGACGATCGAGACCTGCAGCTCGCCGGGACGGGTGACGATCCGGCCGATCACGTCGGCGCCGAGCAGCAGGATCGGGGCCAGCACCATCGAGTACGGCAGGACCCACCGCTGATCGGGCCCGCAGATCGCCCGCGCGACGTGCGGGACGGTCAGGCCCACGAAGACGATCGGGCCCGCCGCAGCGGTCGCGGCGCCGCAGAGCAGCATGACGGCGAACGCCCCGAGGATCCGCGTGCGCCCGGTGTGCGCCCCGAGCGCGCGGCTGACGTCGTCGCCCAGCGCCAGGGCGTTGAGCGGGCGGGCGAGCGCGAGCGCGAGCAGCGCCCCGGCCACCACGAACGGGGCGATCTGCCCCGACAGCGACGCCTCGTGGCCCGCCAGCGAGCCGACCACCCAGAAGCGGTACTCGTCGAAGACCTGCGGTTGGAGCGTCGTCAGGCCCTGGACCACGGCGTACAGCGCGTAGGTCAGCGCGATCCCGGCCAGCGCCAGCCGCACCGGGGTCGCGCCGCTGCGGCCGCGGGACGCCACGCCGTAGACGACCACGGTCGCCGCCCCGGCCCCGAGGAACGCGAACCAGACCTGCGCGGCCGGAGCGACGTGCCCGAAGATGCTGATGCCGACCACGATCGCGACCGCGGCTCCGGCGTTGACGCCGAGGATCCCGGGGTCGGCCAACGGGTTGCGGGTCAGCGCCTGCATCAGTCCGCCCGCGAGGCCGAGCGCGACGCCGACGAGCAGCCCGAGCACGGTCCGTGGGATCCGCAGCTCGTGGACGACGATCGCGTTCTGCGAGCCGTCCGGATCGAAGACCAGGCTCCAGGTCTCGGCGAGCGGGATCGTTCGCGCTCCGACGCCGATGCTGAGGAACGCGACGACGACCAGCACGCCCAGCGCGGCGAGCAGCCCCAGCGCCCGCAGGGACGTGGTGCGGCCCGAAGCCGATGCGGCGACGGTGTCCGGGCTCGTGGGGGCGAGAGCGCTCACAGCGAGTAGGAGACCCTAACACCGGTGGGGCGCTCGCGACGCCGGCCCGGCCGCCGTCGCGAGGCCCGTGACGCCTAGCGGCTGGACGCCGTCTCGACGACCTTCCGCGGCGCCTTCCCCGCGACCGCGGCCTCGAGCTGCGGGACGAGATGCTCGAGCACGTACGGGAAGCTCAGCGGGGTCGTGAAGTACGCCGCGCCGGCGAGCGTGCCGTCGGTGAAGATCGCCCGGTTCTGCTGCACCGCGTCGAGCTGGTTGAAGGTCGGCACCTTCTCGAGCTCGTCGACGTCCTTCGGCTTCTCCGTCGCGAACACGATCACGTCGGCGTCGATCACGTCGAGCCGCTCGGCGGACACCCCGACCTGCTCGCCCTCGCCCTCCTTGAGCGCGGTGATCTTCGGGTTGATCTCGAACCCGAGGTAGGTCAGGAACTCGGTGTTGAGCCCCTCGGGGTAGACGTAGATCTCGCCGTCGTAGAAGGCGTTCTGGGCGAACGTCACGGTCTTGCCCTTCCACTCCGGATGGGCCGCGGCGACCTGCGCGTACTGCTCCTTGACCCCGTCGATCAGCGCCTGGCCCTGCGGCTTCTTGCCGAGCGCCTCGGCGATCAGCAGCACCTGCTCGGTCCACGGCGAGAAGTAGTCGCCGCTGCCCTTGCCCCCCGCGATCGTCGGGGCGAGCTTCGAGAGCTTCTCGTAGTCGGCGTCCTTCATCCCGGAGTTCGTCCCGATGATCAGGTCCGGCCGCAGGCCGGCGATCCGCTCGAAGTCGAAGCCGTCCGCGTTCTTCAGCACGGTCGGCTTGGCGTCGCCGAGCGCGGGCTGCGCCCAGGGCCAGACCGCGTAGGGCTGCTCGCCGTACCACTCGGTGGTGGCGATCGGCTTCTCGCCGAGGGCGAGCACCGTGTCCTGCTCGGTCAGGCCGACCACGACGATCCGCTCGGGCGCGGCCGGAACGGTGGTCGTGCCGAACTTGTGCTCGACCTTCGCCGGGAACGCGCCGGACGCGGCAGCGGCCGTCGTGGTCTCGTTCGCGGCGTCGTCGCTCGAGCCGCAGCTCGCAAGGGCGAGGGTGGCGCCAACCACGGCAAGCAGCCGTGGCAAGCGGAAGAGGTGCGTCATGGAGGACTCCGTGAGTTGACTGGGAGCCGGTACGAGATCCGTGGCCGCGCGGGGGCAGCACGGTCGTCGAACGACTCTTAGGCCACCCTACCCAACTGTCGCGTGCGGTGTCCTCCGACCATTCGGCTACCCGCGCCCCGGCCCGAACCAGTCGGTCAGCGCGTCCTCGAGTCCGTCCTGCGACCGTTCGCCGACCCACCCCACGTAGCCGTCCGGACGGATCAGCACGGCGGTCGGGGCCGCGACGGCGCCCACCACGGGAAGCTCCCATGCCCCGTCGTAGCGCGCCTCGATGCGCTGGACGCGGTCCGCCCACGGAGCGATCTCGACGCTCCCGGGATCGCCGAGGTTCAGCAGCACCGGCCGCCCGTCGTGCAGCAGCGCGAAGACCCGGAGCGGGCCGTGCGCGGTCTCCAGGTCCAGGTCGGGCATCCGCCGCCCGAGCAGCGGGTGGCCGTCGCCCAGGTCGTAGTGGACGTCCAACCCGGAGCCGATCCCGACGAGCCGCCGCCGGGGCTCGTCGAGCGCCGCCAGCTCGGACACCAGGTCGACGAGCGCCGGCATCCGCCCGTCGCGGCGCTGGAGCGCGCCCAGCGCCATCGTGTGCCGGAGGACGCGGGCCACGGTCGGGTGACGCTCGTCCTGGTAGCTGTCGAGCAGCCCGTCCGGGGACGTCCCGCGCACCACCTGCGCGAGCTTCCACCCCAGGTTGACCGCGTCGTGGACCCCCAGGCTGAGGCCCTGCCCGCCCGCCGGGTAGTGGATGTGCGCCGCGTCGCCGGCGAGCAGGATCCGACCCGCGCGGAAGCGCTCCGCCTGCCGCGTGGCGTCGGTGAAGCGCGAGATCCAGGTCGGGTCGTGGACGCCGAAGTCACGGCCGAACGCGGCGATCAGCGCCGCGCTCAGGTCGCGCAGCGTCGGCTCGCCGCCCGATCCGACCTGCT
>JADMKN010000049.1 GCA_015478825.1 Patulibacter sp.
CGTGGGGCTCGACGGTGACGGCTTGGTCGTGCAGGCCGTGCAGCCCCACGTCCCGTACGAGCTGGGGCCGTTCGTCGTGCGGTTCGTGCCGAGTCGCCACTCCAAGCTGATTCTGGGCCGCAAGGTGCCGATGGACGGCGAGCTGACCTGCGATCACGTCGGCGGGCTCTGCCCGTCGGCGTACCGTTGCGGCGACGTGTGGGGGATCCACCTCACGGTGGCAGGTACGACGCTCTACCACCAGGGCAGCGCCGATCTGCACGACGACCAGCTCCGCCACGGGCCGGTCGACGTCTTCCTGGCGGGGATCGCCGGACGCAGCGTCACCCCGCGCTACTGGCAGCGGATCCTGCCGAAGCTCGATCCGCGGATCGTCGTGCCGACCCACTACGACGACTTCTTCGCGCCGCTCGGACGATCGCTCTCGTTCGTGCGTCGCGTCGCGCTGGCGCGGGTCCCGGACGAGGTCAGCGCGGTGTCCCGGGACGCCGAGGTGGTGGCGATGCCCCGGGTGGATCAGGGGTGACGACCTCTACGTTCGGCCGATCAGCGACCGCCCGACATCTACGGCACCAGCACGACCTTGCCGACGTTGCGGCGCTCCTGGAGCATCCGGTGGGCGTCGGCGGCGCGGTCGAACGGGATCTCGGCGGCGACGATCGGGCGGATCGTGCCGTCCTCGATCCCGGCGCGCAGCGGGGTGACCCACTCGTCGAGCGATCCGCGGTCGTCCCACAGCCGCAGCATGTTCAGGCCGATCACGGCCTTGCTCTCGCTGAGCTGGTCGATCAGATTGAAGCCGCGAATCATCCGCAGCGCCTGCGGCACCGCGGCGCGCAGGTTGCGCTTCTCGCCCGCGACCACCGACGAGGCGCCGAAGGCGATCACCCGGCCGCCGGGCCGGAGCATCCGGTAGCTGCGCCGCAGCGATGCGCCGCCGACCGCGTCGAGGATCACGTCGAACGGCGGCAGCCCGCGCTCCCAGCCCTTCTGCCGATAGTCGAGCGGGTGCTCGACCCCCTGCTCGCGGATCGCGTCGTGCTTGCCCGGCGACGCCGTGCCCCAGATCTCCACCCCGTGCGGGACGGCGAGCTGGGTCGCGGCGATCCCGACGCCTCCGGCCGCCGCGTGGATCAGCACCCGTTCGCCAGGACGCAGCGATCCGTAGCCATAGAGGCCGGCCCAGGCCGTCGCGTAGTTGACCGGGATCGCCGCGCCCTCGGCGAAGCTCAGGTGGTCGGGCAGCGGGTTGACGTCGGAGGCCGGCACGGTCACGCGCTCGGCGTAGCCGCCGAAACGGGTTCCGGCGAAGACCCGATCGCCGACGGCGAGCTCCGCCACGTCCGCCCCGACGGCCGCGACGGTCCCGGCGACCTCGTAGCCGACGACCGCGGGCAGCGGCGGGGCGTCGGCGTACAACCCCATCCGCGCCATCACGTCGGCGAAGTTGACCCCCGCCGCATGGACCTCGACGGTGACCTGGTCGGCGGCGGGCGCCGGCGGGTCGGGGCGCTGCTCGACGGTCAGGACGTCGAAGCCGCCGGTACGGGGGATGGCAACTACGCGCATACGGACACTCCTCGTTGAGAACCGGTGTACACCGGTTGCGACCGGGACGCTATTCGATCGGCCGGACCGGTCCTCAGTCCGCGCCGTGTCGGGTGACGACGAAGCCGCCCGGCGTGGCCGGCGCCGGATCCGCCGTGACCGTGCCGTCCAGCCGGCGGTGGAAGGCGTTGGCGACGCGCTCGGCGTGCCGCTTGGCCTCGTCGGCGACCGGACCCTCGAACAGCTCGTCGACGGACATGCTCCACAGCGTCAGCCAGCGCACGAAGTGGCCGGCTCGCAGCTTCGCCTTGCGGTCGAGGTTGGCGTGGACTCCGAACGCGCCGCCGCCGTAGGTGCCGGCGCCGAGCAGCATCGTCTCCCAGAACGACGTGATCACCGGGACGTGCTCCTCGAGGTCGAGCTTCGCCACGTCGGTGAAGAGGAACCCGATCACCGGGTCGACCAGCGCGCGGCCGTAGAACGCGCGGACCAGCCGCTCGCAGTCGTCCCGGTCGCGAATGTCGTGTCGCGCGGACGCGTCGCTCATACGACCGATGATCGCAGCCGCGGCGTCGCCGGTGCGTGAGCTGGCGCAGATCTCGGGAGCGTCGGCGCGTTCGGCCCGTACAACGGGCACTACCTGCGCGACGCGATGGCGATGTTCGCCGGTCTCGGCGTGGCGCTCGCCGCCTCGGTCTGGTGGCCGGTCCTGCGCAGCGGCGCGCTGGCGGTCGCCTCGGCGTCGATCGGCTTCCACGCAATCAACCACTGGGTCGACATCAACCAGGACCATCCGGGCACGTCCGCCGGAGTCGTCGGCGCGCTCTCGCAGACCGCTCTGGCGATCCTCTGCGTCGTGCTGCTGCGCGCCGAGCTGACCCGGGCGCATCGCGTCGCAACACCCGACCGGCGCTGAGAGCGACCCGGCATCCCGGTCGGGCGCGCGTCAGACCGGCGCGGCGCCGCCGGCCAGCACCACCACGACGCCGACCACGCCACCCACCAACAGGGTGGTGACCACGCCGATCCGCAGGAGCAGGAGCGCGGGGAACGCGGCCGCCAGCAGCACCACCTGCCACGTCTCCGACAGGGCGGCGGCCAGCGGCACCGCGGCGCCGAGGATCGCGCCGATCGCCGCCGGTCCCGCGCCGTCGAGGAACGCCCGCAGCCACTCGTTCCGGCGCAGCCGCTCGAATCGTGGCGCGAGCCCGAGGACCAGCGCGAACGACGGGGCGAAGGCGACGACCGCCGCCAGCACCGCCCCGCCGACGCCGTGCGCGGCGTAGCCGACCGCCGACACCGTATGGACGACGGGACCCGGGGTGACCTGGCCGAGCGCGACCGCGTCGAGGAACCGCGCGTCCGTCATCCAGCCGTAGCGCTCGACCGCGTCGGCCTGCATCAGCGGGATGATCACGAAGCCCCCGCCGTAGGACAGCGCGCCGACCTTGAACGCGGTCCAGGCGAGCGCGCCGAGACCGCCCGTGGATGCCGCGACTGCCGCGAGCACGGGCCACGCGTGGATGTGCAGTCCGCGGCCCGCAGGAAGCCGTCCCCGCGGGCGCCGCGCGGCGACCTCGACCGCGCCGCACGCGATCAGCACCGCGACCAGCCAGGTGCCGACGAGGACGGTGGCCAGCAGCCCGGCCGCGACGTAGCCCAGCCAGCGGATCCGTCGCGAGCCGACGGCGCGTCGCCAGCTCGGTCGGACCAGCGCCCACCCCGCGTGGACGGCCACCGCGGCGACCACGGCTCCCGCGCCGGCTCCGGCGCCCCGCACCCAGAGCGGGGGAGCGGACGCCAGGAACAGCGCCGCCAGCGCGATCATCAGCACGAGACCGGGCAGCACGAACGCCAGACCGCCGAGGACCCCGCCGACGAGGCCGCGGACGCGCCATGCCGTGAGGATCGCGAGCTGACTCGACGCCGGGCCGGGCAGCAGGTTCGTGAAGGCGATCGCGTCCTCGAACGCGTCGTCGTCGATCCAGCGCCGACGATCGACGCAGAGCTCGCGCAACATCGCCACGTGGACCGGCGGCCCGCCGAAGCCGAGGCAGCCGATCCGGCCCCACTCGCGGATGACGGCGCCCAGCGCCACCTCGCGCCCGCCGCCCGGTGCCAGCGGGCCGGAGCGCGCACCGGCGTCGTGCGCCGGCTGGTCGGGGGCCTCGCTCATCGTCGCGCCAGACGATACGGCCACGCTGTCGGCCTGGTGTATCGGGCGGGTTACCAGGCGGTTGCGACGCTCACCGCGGCGGCGTCGCGGTCACGCGCCCGGGCCGGCGGACCGCCCGCCGGGGGACACGGACCGTCCGCTCGCCCGTTCGCCCAGCGTCCGCTCGCCGGACCGGACGAGAAGCAGCCCGACGACGACCAGCGCCACGCCGAAGGCCAGGAACCCCAGGTCCCATCCCAGCGGTGCTCCGAGGTCGTCTCGGACGTGGTGGATCCCGAGCAGGTGGTGGTTGACGAGGCCCTCGACCAGGTTGAACGTTCCCCAGCCCAGCGCTAGCAGTCCGATCTGGGTCCGCCACGGCGGTGCGAGCTCCCGACGCTGCCAGGCGCGGACCGCGAGCACCATCCCGACCGCGACGAAGATCCAGGTCGCGACGTGGAACAGCCCGTCGGCGAGCACGTTCGCCTCGAGACCGGCGATCGTGTTCGTCGGGTGCGACTCGGTGTGGCTGACCATGTGGTGCCACTGGAAGATCTGGTGAAGCACGATCCCGTCGACGAAGCCTCCGAGCCCGATGCCCAGCAGCCAGCCGGGAAGCCGTGGGGGACGCTCTCGACGACTACGCGCGGGCGGACGGGGCGACGACATGCCGAGCACGTACCCGGATCAGACCGCCCTACGCCTGAGATCCGTGCCGTACCCTAGCTGTATGCAGCGTACGACTCGCTCGGAGACCACGTTGGCGGCGGCGCTCGCCGGGATGGGAGCCGCGATCGTCGGGCGCGCGGCCCTGCGGAGGCTGTTGCTCGCCAAGTTGCGTCGGGACGTCGACCGACTGAATGCCGGCGACTCCGGGCCCTTCCTGGCCGGCTTCGCCGACGATGCGGTGCTGCACTTCGCGCCGGGACCTCACCGCTGGGCCGGGGACCACCGGGGGAAGCCGGCGATCGCCCGGTTCCTCCGCGACTTCGTGGCCGCGGGCTTGCAGGGCGAGATCCACGATCTGTGGTTCGGGGGCCCGCCGTGGGCGATGACGATCGTCGTCCGGTTCGACGATCACGCCAAGGACCCGAGCGGACGGACGATCTACGAGAACCGCACAGCGATCGTCGTGCGAACCCGGTGGGGGAGGATCGTCGCGCAGGAGGACTTCTACGAGGACACCGGCCGGATCGTCGACTTCGAGCAGCGGCTGCAGGAGCTCGGAGTCGTTTCTCACGGGGACCGATGAGTTCGGAGGGGACGCCGCGTCTTGAGGGCATGAGCACCTCCACGAAGTCCACCATCACCACCATCGGCGTGACGATGTTCACCGTCGCCGACGTCGACGCCGCGATCGCGTTCTACCGGGACACGCTCGGCTTCGAGCTGCGCGCCGACGTCCCGTTCGGCCCCGGCGGCGAGATGCGCTGGGTCGAGGTCGCCCCGCCCGGGTCGACCGCACGGCTGTCGCTCAACCCCCCGATGATGGGGAGCGAGCCGGGCGGCGGGTCGATCGGCGTCGAGGCGACCGACGTGCGCGGCGAGTACGAGCGGCTGAAGGCGCTCGAAGACGTCCAGATCGAATCCGAGCCGATGAGCGGCGACGGCGTGCCGCTGCTGTTCACGCTGCGCGATCCCGACGGAAACCACGTCACCGTGGTGGAGCCCGACCCCGAGAGGTAGCCATGTGCCGCAACATCCGCACCCTCCACAACTTTGCGCCGCCCGCCAGCGACGACGAGATCCACGAGGCCGCCCTGCAGTACGTCCGTAAGATCAGCGGCTCGACATCGCCGTCGCAGGCGAACGCCGCCGCCTTCGAGCATGCGGTCGACGAGATCACGCGGGTCACCGCCGAACTGCTCGACGCGCTGGTCACGAACGCCCCGCCGAAGGATCGCGAGGTCGAGGCCGCCAAGGCGAAGGCCCGGTCAGCGAAGCGGTTCGCGAACGCCTGACGGGCGCCGTCCACCGCGTCGGACAGACTCGGGAGCATGGCTGGTCTCCGCTCGGTTCCGAATCTCACAGCGTCGTCGCCGCAGGACAGCGCCGCGTTCTATCGGTCGATCCTCGGTCTCGAGGTCGCGATGGACCAGGGCTGGATCGTCACGCTCGTCGATCCCGAGCGGCCACTCGTCCAGCTGAGCCTGCTGACCCATGACGCGACGGCGCCCGTGGTGGCCGCCGCGTCGATCGAGGTCGCCGACGTCGATGCCGCGTACGCCGCCGCGGTGGAGTCCGGCGCGGAGATCGTCCACCCGCTCACCGACGAGCCGTGGGGCGTCCGGCGGTTCTTCGTGCGCGACCCGGACGGCAACGTCGTCAACGTCCTCGCGCACCGGGGCGGCCGTCGCCTTCCCGGTG
>JADMKN010000050.1 GCA_015478825.1 Patulibacter sp.
CGCGTCCGGTCGGCGCCGGGCAGTGACGCCCGAGCCGCAGGAATCGCGTTGCGGCGCGCTCGTCGTCGCGGATCCCGTGCTCGGCGGCGACCAGGCCGAACTGCGCGCCGGCGTCGGGCCCGGCGAGCGCGGCCCAGCCGGCCCGCCCCTCTTCCGCCACCTCGCGGCAGGCGACCGCGTTCGAGCTGGAGGACGCGCCCTCCAGGTCGTGCTCGCGGATGAAGCGCTTGCACTGCGCCAGGCCGACCGCGTGCGACTTGACGCCGACCAGCGGCGCGTCGTCGCCCGGGTGGCGCCAGAGCGTGAACGCGACCTCGATCACTCGCTCGGCGGTGATCACGATCTCGTCCTCGGTGGCCAGCAGCAGGTCGAGGTTGGCCGCCACCGGGCCGTCGAGGCTGTTCTCGAAGGCGATCACGGCGCCCGCGGCCGTCCCGTCGCTGATCGCGGCGATCACGTCCTCGGCGTGGTCCAACGGCACCAGCGTCTCGCCGTCGCGGGCAAGATCGAGCGCTGCACGGTGGGTGAAGGTGCCCTCGGGCCCGAGGAACGCCAGGTCGGCCATGGACCGAGCCTACCCGGACCCCGCGCGGCGGCTACACTTGGCCGACCACGTGCGGGCGAAGTGTTGTGGTTGCACAGGAGCCTTCCAAGCTCTTAGGGCGGGTTCAATTCCCGTCGCCCGCTCCTCTCCCGGATCGCCGTCTAGGACGGCGATCCGGCCTGACGGCCGTCAGTCGCTGGACGCAGCGACGAGCGAGAAAGGTACCGAGGAGGTACCAGAGCCGTCCCGGTCGCCGGGTACTACCCGCTGTCGATGTGAGCGCCGCGGCATCCTACGCGCGGTTCGGATTCGCTGCGGTAGACGGAGAACCGCTGACGCTGATGGCGACCGTCGCGATGCTCTGTAGAGCGGACGAGCCGTAGCGCGTCATTCTGCCGCTCACCCGCTCGTCGAGTCGCTCAGGTGGCGGCCGACGGGGCCGACGTAGATGCCGCGGGGGAGGCCGGCGAGGTCGGCCTCGCCGCCCTTGACCAGCGCCATGTAGATCCGGCAGACCCGTTGGAGACCACGGCCGTTGGCGACCCGCACGTGCGGTCCCGCCCAGAGCGTGCGGCCGTCGTGGGTGAACGAGTACTCGTGCGGGTGCTGCCCGCGGGCGGCGTCGCTGACGTCGTCCGCCCAGTCGAGCTGCTGCTCGACCGCGATGTCGCGCATCGGGCGACCGACGCCGCCCTCGACCGCCCATGCGGCAGCGACGCGGTCGAGCGCGACCAGGTCGCGCAACAGCTTCTGCGGCTCGCTGTACGGGGCGGTCCGCGCTGTCTCGAACGCCCGCTCGGTGTAGATCAGGTGCTCCGCGTGGGCGGCGGCCAGCTCGACCGCCTCCGACACCGTGCGCACCGCGGGCAGCGCGCCCGCGTCGAGCGGCGCCTGGTCCTCCGGGTCGACCAGGTCGACCTCGGACGCGCCGGCCTCGAGCGCCAGCCGCCGCAGGTTGCGCGCGGACGCGAGCAGCCGCGCGGCCTCGGCCTCGGTCTGCTCGCAGCGGTCCGTCAGGTGCTCGACCAGCAGCGACCGCTGCTCCTGCTGCTGCTCCAGCGCCGCGACCCGGGCGAGCAGACCCGCCACCTGCGCGTCGTCCGTCGTGGGCTCGTCGTCGCGTCGCTCGGGTTGCGCGCGCAGGTTCGCCAACTGCCGACGGAGATGCTCGCGCTCGGCGTCGATCGCCGTCGCGTGGGCGCGGGACCGTTCGAGCTCGCCGCTCAGGCGCTGCCGTTCCCCCTGCTCGGCGAGGGCCTTGCGCTCGTGCCGGCGGGCGCGTTCGTCCGCACGCTCGACCCGAGCCTGGGCCCGCTGGGCGTCGCGAGCCCGCTGCCGGTTGGCGTTCTCGGTGGCGTCCTCGGCCTTCGCGACGGCCTCGCGCGCGTCGGCCAGCAGCCGGCGACCGGCTGCCGCCAGGCCCGCCAGCGCAATCGGCGATCCGGGAGCGGGAAGGTCGATGTCGGCCAGCCGGCGGGTCTCGTCCGGCGTCAGGGCAAAGAGCCACGTGATCGAGTCCCCGATCGTGTCGGGGGCGGACTCGACCATCTTGGTCACCGCCTCGTACAGCGGATCCGGCGGCACCGCTCGCGCTTTCCGGCCGGGACGACCCGCGCCGCCCTTCGGCGCACGCCAACCGCGACGGGGCCCGAATCCTCGGGGCGGCTCGACGTTGGCGGACGACATCGCGGTCGATCATCGCACTGTGCGCATCCGTCTACCACCCGTGACCCCCGTCGTGCGGACGGCGTCGGCAGACGATCGCCGCGGCGGACTCGCGCGGCAGCGCGGCCGGGTAGCGTGCAGGGGCATGAGCTCCATCGAGAAGCCCGTCGTCGAGATCCCCGCCGACACCCCGCCGTCGTACCAGCTCGAGCTGGACGATCTGGCGGTCGGCGATGGCGACGAAGCGGTCGCCGGTCAGGTCGTCGAGGTGCACTACGTCGGCGTCGCCTGGTCCGACGGCAAGCAGTTCGACGCCTCGTGGGACCGCGGGCAGACGTTCCAGTTCGGCCTCGGTCGCGGTCAGGTCATCCAGGGATGGGACGAGGGCGTCGTCGGGATGAAGGTCGGCGGCCGCCGCCGGATCACGATCCCGCCGATGATGGCCTACGGCAAGCGCGGCGCCGGCGGCGTGATCGGCCCGGACGAGACGCTGGTCTTCGTGGTCGACCTGATCGGCGTGCGCTGAGACGCACCTCGGTATGCGCTTCGTCCCGCCGGCCCGCCACCTGTTGCGCGCCCGGGACCTGGCGGACCGCCGCTACGCGGAGCGGATCACGGTCGACGACATGGCCCGCGCGGCCGGGCTCTCGCGCGGGCACTTCAGCACGCAGTTCCGGAAGGCGTTCGGCGAATCCCCGCACGTCTACCTGCTGACCCGGCGCCTGGAGCGCGCGGCCGCGCTGCTGCGAACCACCGACCACGCCGTCGCCACGATCTGCTTCGAGGTCGGCTGGCAGAGCGTGGGGTCGTTCACCTCCAGCTTCACGCGCATGTTCGGGCGCTCGCCCACCGCGTACCGTGCCGCGCACCCGCCGGCGTCCGACTACGCGATGGTCCCGCACTGCATGGTCCGGGCCTACGGTCGTCCGCAGCACCGAACGATTCGAGAAGACGGCTCGGGAGCGCCCGACTAGCCTGGCGTCGATCCAACAACCGACGCCGGGAGCGATAGATGATCACCATCGGATCCGTACAGCTGTGGGTGCACGACCAGGAGCAGGCGCTGGCCTTCTGGACCGAGAAGGTAGGAATGGAGCTGCGCGTCGACGCACAGATCCCGGGCGAGGGGGACTTCCGGTGGCTGACCGTCGGTCCGCCCGAGCAGCCCGACGTCTCGATCGTGCTGATGAAGATCCCGGGTCCGCCGTTCCTCGACGCCGAGACCAAGGCCAAGCTCGAGGACGTGATGGCCAAGGGCTTCGCCGGGACCGTCTTCCTGACGACCGACGACTGCCGGGCCCGGTACGAGGAACTGGTGGCCCGCGGGGTCGAGTTCTCCGAGCCGCCGGAGGATCGTCCGTACGGGATCGACTCGGGCTTCCGCGACCCGTCGGGCAACAGCGTCCGACTGACCCAGATCAAGGACCTGAGCGGGGTCTAAGTGTTCCGGGCGGGGAGCTTGGCGAGTTCGTTCCGATAATCGGAACAAACTCGCCAAGCTCGCCGGGCGGGTGGCGGCCCCTCCGAGAACGACGAAGGCCCCGTCTGAGACGGGGCCTTCGCTACGTATGCGGATGAGAGGACTCGAACCTCCACGGGATTGCTCCCACGGCGACCTGAACGCCGCGCGTCTACCAATTCCGCCACATCCGCATGGCGTTCACGACTTGCGCCGCGAGCGGAGACAATAGCGCAGTCGCGCGCACGACGGCCGCTTGCCGTCGCCGCACGGACTCCACGTTTCGGCATGATCCGTACGCGATTCGACGGTCCGGGTCTCACGACGCGCCTCTCGATCGAAGTGCTATAAATCTCGGCACGCGCCGCTATCGTCCAGGGGACTAGGACGCCGCCCTCTCACGGCGGAAACCCGGGTTCGAATCCCGGTAGCGGTACCTGGGAACGTCCGCGCTTCGTTCCATGAGCGCGCGATTCTTTGCTTCGAGCCGCCTTTTGGGCGGCTCGACTTCGTTCTGGGGTGGGTTCGGGGCTAGTTGCGCGTGAGCGTGGTCGTTCCGGGTGCGTTTGAGCGCCCGTCCGGGAACGACGAATCACCCGTGACCGGGCGGGTGTTGCGGTGCATCGGGTGCTAACCAGCGTCGGCGGGTTCTAGGGGGCTTCGCGTGCGGCGTGGAGCGCGTCGAGCTCCGCGTTGGCGAGCGTGGGGACGTCGAGGCTGTCTTTGAGGCGGGCGCGGAGGACGTGTTGGACGCGGTGCGCGCCGTGGGTGTTGAGGCGCGTGATTGCGTGGCGTTTGATGCGTTCGTTTCGGGGGGTTTTGACGTGGATCCAGCCGTAGCGGAGGCAGAGGCGGATCCAGTCGAGGAGTTGGGCGAATCGGAGTCGGACGCGTTGCGGGGCGATGCCGAGGCGTTTGGTGCGGGTGAGGACGTCGCGGCCGCCGACGGTGTAGCGGGCGCGTCGTTCTGCGTGGGCGCGTTCGCGGTTGCTGTGAGCGTGGCGGAGCTGCCAGTAGACGGGGTCGGTGCGGTCGAGTGAACTGACGAGTCGCGGTTCGATGCCGGGCTGGATCGTTTGGGTGCCGGGGGTCTGCTGCACCTTGAGGTGACAGTTTTGGTCTTGGGGTTCAGGCCGCCCGGAGGGCGGCCTGAGGGGTCATGATCGTCTCGTACTCGATCGGGGTCAAGCGGCCCAGCCGGGCTTGGCGTCTGCGGCGGTGGTAGGTCCGTTCGATCCAGGTCACGATCGCGATCCTCAGCTCTTGCCGGGTCGCCCAGGCGCGGCGGTTCAGGACGTTCTTCTGCAACAGGGAGAAGAAGCTCTCCATCGCGGCGTTGTCGCCCGCTGAGCCGACGCGGCCCATCGAGCCGACCATGTGATGGCGGTTGAGGGCGCGAACGAGTTTGCGGCTGCGGAACTGCGATCCGCGGTCGGTGTGCAGGATGCAACCGGCGACGTCGCCGCGCCGCGCGACGGCGCTGTGAAGCGCGTTCACGGCGATCCGGGATTTCATCCTGGTGTCGATCGAGTAGCCGATGATCCGGTTGGAGTAGGCGTCCTTGATCGCGCACAGGTAGAGCTTGCCCTCGCCCGTTTGGTGCTCGGTGATGTCGGCCAGCCACAACGCGTTCGGCTCGTCGGCGACGAACCGATGCCGGACCCGGCCGTGGTCGTCGACGACGGCGCAGAGGTCGTCGTGGACTGGCGGCCCTGGCTTCTTGCCGTTGCGGCCGCGCTTCTTCCCGAACGCCGACCACCAGCCCATGGTGGAGCAGATCCGCCACGCGGTCCGCTCCGCCATCGGCTCGCCAGCGCGGGCGGCTTCGTCGACGAGGAATCGGTACCCGAACTCCGGATCGTCCCGGTGCGCATCGTGCAGCGCGTTGGCGCGATACGCGCAGGTCAGCTCTCGCTCCGAGACCGGCCGCTCGAGCCACCGGTAGTACGGCTGACGCGCGACCTTCAGGACCCGGCACGTCACCGTCACGGGCACACCGTCGACGGCCAGCTCACGAACGAGCGGGTAGATCATTTTCCCGGCAGATTCGCCTGCGACAAGTACGCCGCTGCGCGCCTGAGAACTTCGTTCTCCTGCTCCAACAACCGGTTGCGACGCTTCAACTCGCGAAGCTCCGCCGCCTGGTCAGCGCTCACGCTCGATCTCGCGCCGTCCTGAACATCGGCCTTCTTCATCCAGTTCGTCAGGCACGTCTCGCTGATCCCGAAATCCTTCGCGACCTGCCTGAGCGTCGTGGACCCGTCGCGACTCCGCGCGACCCGGACCACGTCGTCTCGAAACTCCTGGGGATACGGCTTCGGCACAGCAACATCCTTCCAGTGGTGCCCCTTGCGGGGCACCACAGATCAGATGTCACCCACTGGTGCAGCAGACCC
>JADMKN010000051.1 GCA_015478825.1 Patulibacter sp.
CGCCACCGGCCAGGTGACGACCAGGAAGAGCGAGATGACGATGGCCATCGGCAGCACGAGGAGCCCGATGACGCCCGAGCCGATGGTGGCGCCCGTGCGGACACGGATCATCTCGGCCGCGCCCGCGGTGTGGCGTGCGAAGAGCCACTCGGACAGCACGGCCACGAGCAGCGTGCCGATGATCACGACCAGCGAGATCCAGATCGGCATGTGCCAGACGTCGGTCAGCAGCATCTTGGCGCCGACGAAGACCAGGATGAACGCGAGGCCGTAGCTCAGGTAGTGGAACCGGTCGAGCAGGCCGGCGACGAGGAAGAACAGCGACGTCAGGCCGAGCAGCGCGAAGGCGTTGGCCGCGAAGACGATGAAGGTGTCGCGTGTGACGGCGAAGATCGCGGGGATCGAGTCGATCGCGAAGATCACGTCGAAGGTCGCGACCATCGCGAGCGCGGCGAGCATCGGCGTCGCGACCCGCTTGCCGTTCTCCCGGGTGAAGATCTTGTTCCCGTCGTAGTCGTCGCTGAGCGGCACCACCCGGCGGATCAGCCGCAGCACGATGTTCTTGTTCGGGTCGACCTCGTCGTCGCCGTGCGTCGCCATCCGGATGCCGGTGATCACGAGGAACACGCCGAAGACGTAGATCATCCAGTGGAAGGTCTCGAGCAGCGCGCCGCCGACCAGGATGAAGATCCCGCGCAGCACGATCGCGCCGACGATGCCGTAGAACAGCACCCGTCGCTGGGACGCGATCGGCACCGCGAAGAACGAGAAGAGGATCGTGAAGACGAAGAGGTTGTCGAGCGACAGGCTGCGCTCGATCACGTAGCCCGTGACGTACTCGCTCGCTCGGTCCCCGCCCATCCACGGGATCAGCAGGATCGTGAACGCCAACGCGAGCAGCGTCCAGAAGATGCTCCAGATCACGCTGGAGCGGAACTCCGGCACGTGGGGGTTGTCCGGCGTCCCCTCGCTCTTGGCGTGCACGACGAGGTCGAGCACGAGCATCGCGATGATGAACGCGGTGAAGGCGACCCAGACCCAGAGCGGGTGGGTCTCGCCGGATGCGGCGGCGTTGGACGAGGCGGCGAGCAGCGGGGTCATGGAGGACGGCTCCGACCTGGAAGGGGACGTTGGTCGAAGGTCTCTCCCGCCACACGGGCGGACGCACCGGGTCCAACTGCGACCGTAATGACGGCGACGCCACTTGAGGGATACTGCCCTTCGCGCGGAAGCGTAGCGGACGACGAGTCACTGCTCGTGCCCCGCGGACTCCCGCGGGACCCGGCGTCGGGTCACCCGTCCGAGGGTTCCGCGTCTGCGGTCCCCTCGGACGAGTAGCAATCGGGGCGCCCGGATTCGAACCGGGGACCTCGCCGACCCGAACGGCGCGCGCTACCAGGCTGCGCCACGCCCCGTTGCGATCCGGAAGTATGGCATGGACCGCGCGATCACGGCTCGTGGCCCCTGTCCGGACGGCGACCCTGGCGACGCGCTAGCCGTCGACGGCCGCATCCGGCGGGGCGTCGGCGCCCCGCCGAGCACCGTCGTCGTCTCGCCGCTCGCCCGCGAGAGCGGTGTAGAAGCGGATCGACAACCCGGTCACCAGCGCCTCGTAGGCGTCGCCGTCGCTCACGCCCTCGGCGCGAGCCCAGGCCCGCAGACCGACCCGCTCGATCGCGTCGGCGTCGGCGAGGACGTCGTCGACGAGCTCGCCGTAGTGGTCGCAGAAGAACGCCCCGATGGCGTACATCGCGGCGTGCGGCGCCTCGTCGATCAACGGACGCGGACTAGGTCTCGTCGGCGGCGGACGGGCCCGTCGGATCGCCAGCGGCGCCGGCGCCCGGATCCACGGCGACAGAATCGCCGGACGTCGAAGCCGGCGGCGCGGGGTCCGGCAGCGGCTCGCCACCGTCGACCGGCGGGGTCTCCGGGTCGGACGGCGCCGGGTCGACGGGCTCGGGCGCGGGGTCGACCGGCGTCGGGTCGTGCGCGGGATCGACGGGCGTGGGCTCCTCGGCTCCGGGCTCCGGCGTCGGGTCCTCGGCCGGCGAGGCAGGCTCGTCGGGACGCGGCTCGGCCGGCGCGTCCGTGTCTCCGGGCTCGGTGACGCTCGCCTCCGAGATCACGGGCCGCTGCTTGCCGTTGCGCGCGGCGATCGGGCCGCTGTGGCCGCCCTCGATCGGCGCGACGCCCGCGGAACCGCCGTACCCGGCCTCGTCCGGCACGTCGGCCACCGGCGCCAGCCGTTGCACGCGCGGCGGAGCCGGCGCCACGAAGCGCGGCAGCGTCAGCGGCGCGGACTGGACGTCGAGCGCCGGCGGGCCACCGGCGCCGGGCTCGATCGCGCCGCCCTTCTCCCGGGAAGGCGCGGCGGCGGGCTTCACGGCCGGCCGGGCGGGTTGGGACGCCCCCGTCTCCGGCGCTGCGATCGCGAGCCGCAGCTCGGGCGCGACCTCAGACGCTCCCGGGGTCAGCGACGCGGCGGCCAGGACGAGCCGCGGGGCGCTCGCCGGGCGATCGGGCTGCGCGCCGCTCGCGGCGACGACGGGCAGCTCGGCCTCCTGGACCACCGGCGCGCCGCGAGACTCGCGGTCGGGCCCGAGGTCGCCGACCACCAGCGCGCCGCCACCACCCGCGGCCAGCACCGCGGCGCCGACCAGCGCCTTGCCGGCGATGGCGGCGCCGAGCGACTCGCTCGACGCGAAGAGCGGGCTCAGCGGGAAGCGCCGCAGCAAGGGCAGCGGCAGCAGGAAGCCGAGATGGCTGAGCACGCGCGGATCGAACAGCCGCGGCTCGACCCCGGCCGCCCGGGCGTGGCGGCGACAGCCGGAGCAGGTCCGGAGATGCACGCGGACGCGAGCGCGCTCGCGAACCCCGAGCGCCCGGTCGAGCGAGGCCTCGCAGAGGTCCCGGGTGGCGACGCACCGCTCGCCGCTCTGCAGCTCGCGGAACGAGACGGCCAGGCTGCGGCGCCCGCGGGCGAGCTGCCCCTCGACGACCGTCGGGCTGATCCCCAAGCGCTCGGCGATCTCGTGCGACGACCGGCCTTCCAGCTCGCGCTGGACGAGCACCCGGTGCTGGAGCGGCGGCAGATCCTCGAACGCCGACTGCAGGCAGGCCAGCGACTCGCGATCGTCGGCGCCACGCATCGCGACGTCGCCGCTGACCGCCATTTGTCGGGCGTCCTTGCCGCTCAGCGAGTCGGGCGCGTCGTAGCTGACCTCGCGCCGACGCTCGCTGCCCCGCCAGTGGTCGACGCAGGCGCAGCGCGCGATCTCGTGCAGCCAAGCGCGCACGTGGACCGGCTGGTTGCCGCCCCGCAGCGAGCGCATCGCACTGACGAAGACCTCCTGGACGACGTCCTCGGCGGCGGCGTGGTCGGTCAGCATCCGCAGCGCGTAGGCGTGCACGCCGGCACGGTGCCGCTGGAACAGCCGCTCGAACGCACGCTGATCGCCGCGGCCGGCAAGCGCGACCAGGCTGCGATCCGCATGGGAGAGCTCGGCGGACGACGGAGCCGTCGGGGAATGAACAGCGGTAGGGGGCATGGAGGGGGTTCGGACCGCGACGCGCCTCCCGGCGCGCGCGAGCGAGTTGGAGGTCCGATCATAGACGCGAACCGCTCCGGTGTCACGGGACTTCGGTCCCGTGGCTCCTGGCCGTTCCCCCGGGACCCGGATCCGACCGCTCTGACACCATCCGCAGCATGGCCCGGCTCGGCGACATCACGACCGCCCTCGACCAGCTCCTGGAACCCGGGCAATACCGCGACTACGGTCCCAACGGCCTGCAGGTCCCGCCGCCCGACGGCGCCGACGGCACGATCTCCACGGTGGCGACCGCCGTGAGCGCCGACGGCGAGGCGCTCGAGGCGGCCGCCGAGCTCGGGGCCGATCTCGTGCTCGTCCACCACGGGCTGTTCTGGGACGGCGACCCGCGCGCACTCGACGGCGTCGCCGCCGCCCGGCTGCGGACCGTCCTCGGCCACCGGATGGCCCTGGCCGCGTACCACCTACCGCTCGATGGCCACCCGGAGCTCGGCAACAACGCGTTGCTCTGCGCCGCACTCGGAGCAGAGAGCACGCCGTGGGACGGTTCCGGCCACCCGCCGGTCGGATCGGTCGCGCGGTTCGATCCGCCCGTGCCCGCCGACGAGCTGCTGCGGCGGGTCGAGCGGGTCGCGGGCCAGCGACCGGTCGACTTCCGATACGGCCCCGAGCTGGTCGCCCGGCTCGCGGTCGTCTCGGGCGCCGCGGCGAGCATGCTTCCGGCCGTGGCGGCCGACGGCCTCGACGGGCTGCTGACCGGCGAGCCGCGCGAGCAGACCCGGGGGCTCGCCCGCGAGCACGGCCTGCACGCGATCTGCGCCGGGCACCACGCCACCGAGCGCCTCGGCGTCCAGGCGCTCGGCGAGTGGCTCGCCGAGCGATTCGGCGTTCGCCACCACTTCGTCGAGACACACAACCCGATCTAGGTCCCGCGCTCGCGAGCGCCCAGCCGCGAACGGGTTCCCCACGAACCCGACGCGGAGTACGATGACGGTGTGCGCACCGACCCGACCGACAACGGGGGCCTGTTCATCGGCCGTCGCCCGGGCACCCAGCCCGTGCGGTACGGCCGGTTGCCCGAGCGCGGGTCGCGGCGGCGCGCCGTGATCGACGCCGTGCTCTCGACCGCGATCCTCGTCGGCATGGCCCTGCTGACGGCCGCGGTCTGGGGGCCGCTCCCCGTCGGCGCGATGTGGATCGCGTCCCAGGTCGCCTCCTCGAACGCCGGACTCTGGATCGTCGTCGCCTTCGCGCTTGCCGTGGTCGGGATCTTCGTCGCGCTGCGCGGCCTGCGCGTGCTCGACCAGGTCTGGATCCTGGTCCGCCGCGCGGCCGGGATCGACCAGCGCAGCGGGGTGCTCGGCCGGGTCTTTCTGGCGACCACGATCGTCGTGCTGCCGGTCTTCCTCGTCTGGCTCGTCTTCCTCGGCGGCATGAAGCCGTCGTTCGGGGCGATGTAGCCGATGGGGCTGTTCGACTACTACAAGCAGTTCGAGGGGCTGTCGGAGGAGGAGGTCAATCGCGACCTCCGCAAGCGGGCGCGCAAGCGGCGGGCCGCCGAGCTCGCGCGGGTCGAGCCGATCGACTGCAGCCGGACGACCTGGCACGAGTACCCGCCGTCGGAGATCGTCGACGCCATCACCTACAACGCCCGCCGCGGCCTCCAGCGCTACGCCGAGGGTCGAGAGGCCGAGCTGCGCGAGCTGCTGGCCCAGCGCCACGGCGTGTCGACCGCGCGGATCGTGATCGGCGAGGGCGCGTCGGGGATCCTCCAGCGGGCCACGCACGAGCTGCTCGCCCCCGGCGACGAGCTCGTGATTCCGTGGCCGTGCTACCCGCTCTATCCCCTGCTCGCGCGAGACGCGCACGCCATTCCGGTGCCGGTCCCCGGCCTGGACCCGGAGCGGCTGCTCGCCGCCGTCACGCCGCAGACGCGGATGATGATCGTCGGCGGGCCCAACGACCCAACCGGCGAACTGCTTTCGGCGACGGCGATCCGCGAGCTGCGAGCGCAGCTCCCGGAACGCGTCGTGCTGGTGATCGACGAAGCGCTCCGCGAGTTCGTGACCTCGGAGCCGGTCGACGCCACCCTCCGCCTGACCGACGAGGCGCCCAACCTGGTCGTGGTGCGGTCGTTCAGCAAGATCTGGGGCCTCGCCGGGCTGCGCTCGGGCTACGCAATCGCCCATGCCGACAGCGCGCCGCTGCTCGCCCCGCTCGCGCCGCGGCTCGGAGCGGCCGACCTGTCGCTGGCGGGCAGCGCGGCCGCCCTGCGGACGGCGACGCCGCTCGTGGCCGCGCGCGCCGCGGCGAACGCCCGCGAGCGCGACCGCCTGACCGCCGAGCTGACCGCGCTCGGGCTGATGCCGACCCCGTCGCAGAGCTGCGCCGTCTGGGTCCGTCCGCACGACGGCGACGGGCCCGGGCTGGCCGCGCGCCTCGAGCACGGCGGGGTGATCGTCCAGGGCGGCGGGCCG
>JADMKN010000052.1 GCA_015478825.1 Patulibacter sp.
GAAGGAACACACGAGATTCACAACTCCGTGCAGGAATGACCGGCCGGTCGCGCCAGCCGCAACCGCTTGGGCGTCCGACCCGGCCGGTCCGCCGGCGACGAGCAGCCCCCGCGTCGGGCTACGGCCGCCCCGCGCCGGGCGGCTTGCGGAGCGACGCGTCGCGCGCGAGCGCCCGTTCCTTGAACTCGGGCATGATGCCCTCGACCACGAACGCGACCTGCTCGCCGATGTCGACGGCGTTGTCGCCGATCCGCTCGAACGCTCGCGCGGCCATCGTCATCGTCATCAGCCACTCGCGGGTGTCGATGTCGTCGCCGAGGTCGATCGCGAGCCGGAAGACCTCGCGGTTGAGCGCGTTCAGCAACTGGTCCTGGACCACCAGGTCGTGCGCCAGCTCGACGTCGCGCAACGCCAGGCACTGGCGCGCCTGCATGACCTCGTCGCGGGCCAGCGCGCCCATCTTGAGGATCGGCGCGAGCACCTCGTCCTTGCGCGGCGGGTCGTTGCCGGTCAGCGGGATCAGCTTGGCGATGTTCACGCACTGGTCGCCGATCCGCTCGAAGTGCTTCGCCACGTGCAGCATGCTGGCGACGAGCCGCAGGTCGCCCGCGACCGGGGCCTGCAGCGCGAACAGCGACAGGACGCCCTGGTTGACGTAGAGGTAGCTGCCGTCGATCCGCTCGTCGTCGGCGATCACGAAGGTGCCGAGCTCGACGTCCTGGTGCTCGAGGGCCTCCGTTACCCGCTCGATCTGGCGGATCGCAAGGTCGAGCGCCGCGAGCGTCGCGCGCTCCAGGTCGGCCATCTCGTCCCGGTAGTTGGAGCGCGTCGTCACCACGCCCCTACCGTATCCCGTACGCCGGAGATTGGAATCCACCTTCAGCCGGTCCGCGGAGGATTCGCGCTCAGCCGAACCGGCCGCTGACGTAGTCCTCGGTGGCCTTGTTCGCGGGGTTGGAGAAGATCTTCGCCGTCGTGTCCATCTCGACGAGATGGCCAGGCAGACCGGTGCCGTCGACGTTGAAGAACGCCGTGTAGTCGCTGGCCCGACTGGCCTGCTGCATGTTGTGGGTCACGATGACGATCGTGTAGTTCTCCCGCAGCTCGCGGACGAGGTCCTCGATCGCCAGGGTCGAGATCGGGTCCAGGGCCGACGCGGGCTCGTCCATCAGCAGGATCTCGGGCTCGACGGCGATCGCGCGGGCGATGCAGAGCCGCTGCTGCTGCCCGCCGGAGATGCTCTGGCCCGGTCGATCGAGGCGGTCCTTGACCTCTTCCCACAGGTGCGCGCCGCGCAGCGACCGCTCGACGATCTCGTCCAGGGCGGCCTTCTTCATCCGCCGGCCGTTGAGCTTGACGCCGGCGACGACGTTGTCGTAGATCGACATCGTCGGGAACGGGTTGGGGCTCTGGAACACCATCCCGATCTCGCGACGGACGGCGACGGGATCGACGTCGGGCGCGTAGATGTCCTGCCCGTCGACGACGACGCTGCCGTCGACCCGGGCGCCCGGGATCAACTCGTGCATCCGGTTGAGCGAGCGCAGGAACGTCGACTTGCCGCAGCCCGACGACCCGATGAAGGCCGTGACCTTGTTCGGCTCGATCTTCATGCTGATGCTCTTCACCGCATGGAAGCTGCCGTAGTACAGATCCAGGTCGGTGATGTCGATGGTCTTGGCCCGCACCGGCGGCGGGGCGAGGGTGGCACTCTGCGAGGACATCAGCGGATCTCCGTGCCGAATCGGCGGTAGATGAGTCGGGCGATGACGTTGAGCAACATGACGATGACGATCAGCGTCAACGCCGCCGCCCAGGCGCGATCGATGAACGCTTCCTTGTCGATGCCCGGGAACTTGTACTGGTTGAACGCGTAGACGGGGAGGCTGTTCATCCGCCCCTCGAACGGGTCGGTGTTCGTGCTCGCCAGCACCCCGGTGGTGATCAGCAGCGGCGCGGTCTCGCCCATGACGCGGGCGATCGAGACCATGACGCCGGTGACGATGCCGGCCAGCGCGGTCGGCAGGACGACCTTGAGGATCGTCCGCCACTTCGGCACGCCGAGCGCGTAGGCCGCCTCACGCAGGTGCTGCGGCACGATCTTCAGCATCTCCTCGGTGGAGCGGACGACGATCGGGATCATCAGCACCGACAGCGCGACGGCGCCCATGATGCCCATCCGCACCCCGGGCCCGAAGAAGAGCGAGAACACCGCGAAGGCGAACAGACCGGCGACGATCGACGGGATGCCCGTCATGACGTCGACGAAGAAGGTCAGTGCCGCCTTCAGCTTGCCCTTGCCGTACTCCTGCAGGTAGATCGCGGCCATGATCCCGATCGGCACCGAGATCAGCGTCGCCGCCCCGGTGATCATCAGCGTGCCGACGATGGCGTGCTCGGCGCCGCCGCCCGCTCCGACGACGTTGCGCCCGGACTCGGTGAAGAACGCCACGTCGAACCGCGCCATTCCGCGCGAGACGACCGTGTAGAGCAGCGACACCAGCGGCGCGACGGCGACGAGGAACGTCGCGGTCACGGCGAAGGTCGTGCCGCGATCGAGGGCGCGACGGCGACCCTCGACGGCGCGCGACCACCCGTACACGATGAGGCCGGCCACGATCGCGGCCCCGACCGCCCCCACGCCGGGCGACACGACGTCGCCCAGGATCAACAGGAGCGCGACGACGGCGACCGCGAGGGTGACGAACCACGGCGCGAACCGCGGCAGCGACCCGGTGGTGATCGGGCGCATCGCCGCGCCGGCGGCCATCGGCACATCAGGGACGTCCGCCGCGACGACCGGCGTCGGAGGCGTGACCTGGGCGCGCGGGCGCTCGGCCGCCGGGCTGTCGGCAGTCGGATCGCTGTCCGCGTCATGCTGGGAATCGGGCATCGAGGGCACCGGGCTGGAGGGGTCTCGGGGCGAGCTCATCGGGACGCCTTCTCGGTACGGACGATCACCGTGCGGGCGATCATGTTGACCACCAGGGTGATCGCGAACAGCGCCAGGCCGGACGCGATCAGGACGTTGACGTCGAGCCCGGAGGACTCGGGGAAGTCGAGGGCGATGTTCGCCGCGATCGTGGACGGGTTGTCGGAGCTGATCAGGTCGAACGTCACCGCGCCCGTCGCCGACAGGATGATCGTGACGGCCATGGTCTCGCCGAGCGCGCGGCCCAGGCCGAGCATCGCGCCCCCGATCAGGCCCGATCGCCCGAACGGCAGGACCGTCATGCGGATCATCTCCCAGCGTGTGGCGCCGAGCGCCAGCGCGCCCTCGATCTGCTTGCGCGGGGTCTGGGAGTACACCTCGCGGGTGATCGCGGTGATGATCGGCAGGATCATCACCGCCAGGACGACGCCGACGACGAGCATCGTACGACCGGTGACCGACGGGGGCCCGGCGAACAGCGGGATGAATCCGAGGTTGTCCGCGAGCCACTTGTGCACCGATACCATCGCCGGCCCGAGGACCGCGATGCCCCACAGGCCGTAGACGACGCTCGGGATGGCGGCCAGCAGGTCGATCACGTAGCCGAGCGGCTGCGCCAGGCGCTTCGGCGCGTAGTGGCTGATGAAGAGGGAGACGGCCATCGCCATCGGGACGGCGATCACGATCGCGATGACCGATCCGAGGACGGTGCCGAACGCGAGCGGGGCGATGTAGCCGATGAGCCCCCCGTCGCCCTTGATCTGGTCCGAGCCGGCCGTGACCGCCGGCCAGGCCCGAATGATCAGGAACGCCGCCACCCCGGCGAGCACGCTGAGGATGGTGACGCCGGCGCCCACGGCCAGGCCGGAGAAGATCCGGTCGCCCGGGCGCTTGACCCCCGTAGAGGGGGTGGTGGCGTCTGCGGTGAGAACAGGGGTGCTCAAGGCGGGGTCCTTACGTACGGAAGCAACCGGGTCCGTCCGGTGGGGACGGGCCCTGGGCCGGCGTTCCCCCGAGTCGTGGAGGAACGCCGCACCGTCACCGGTTGGTCACGGTCGGGCTACGAGGCGCCGATCGCGTCGATGGCGGGCTGGAACTGCTGGCGGAGCGCATCCGAGAGCGGAGCCGAGCCGGCGGCTTCGGCACCGGCCTGCTGGCCCTCCGGGCTGATCTCGTAGGCAAGGAACGCCTTCACCAGGGCCGCCTCCTCGGGGGAGTCGTACGCGGTGCAGGCCATCTCGTACGAGACGAGCACGATCGGGTAGGCGCCCGACGCCTCGGTGTCACGCGCGAGCTCGTACGTGAAGCCGAACTTGCCGGCGTCCTCGTTCTGCTCCGATGCCTCGACGACCGCGGCAGCCGCCTCGGGGGTCGGCCCGACGAACTCGTCGCCGACCTTGATCGTGGCCACGCCGAGGTCGCCGGCCTGGCTCGCGTCCGCGTAGCCGATGGTGCCGTTGCCGGCGCCGACGGCCTCGACGACGCCCGAGGTGCCCTGCGCGGCCTCGCCGCCCTTGACCGGCCAGTCACCGCTGACCTCGAAGTCCCAGGTGTCGCCGGCCACGGCCGAGAGGTACTCCTGGAGGTTCTCGGTGGTGCCCGACTCGTCGGAGCGGTTGACGACCGTGATCGCCGTGTCCGGCAGCTCGACGCCGGGGTTGTCCGCGGCGATCGCCGGGTCGTTCCACGTCTTGATGTCCTGCTTGAGGACCTTGGCCAGCGTCTCGGGCGAGAGCTGCAGGCCCTCGACGCCGTCCAGGTTGTAGACGATGGCGATCGGCGAGATGTAGATCGGAAGCTGGATCAGGTTGTCCGGGCCGCCGCAGCGCTCCTGGGCCTTCGTCAGCTCGTCGTCGGAGAACGCCGCATCGGTGCCGCCGAACGCGGTGCCGCCCGCGATGAACTGCTCGCGTCCACCGCCGGAGCCGACCGGGTCGTAGGAGACGGTCACGCCGGAGTTCGCGGTCTGGAAGCCGGCGATCCACGCCTCCTTGGCGGCCGCCTGCGAGCTGGCGCCGGCGCCGGCGATGCTGCCCGACAGCGAGGGCTGCCCGGAATCGGTGCCGGACGCGGTCGTCGTGCTCGAGTCGTCGTCTTCACCGCACGCGGCCAGGCCGAGGGCGAGGGAGCCGCAGACCGCGGCCATCGTGAAGAATCGTTGGGACTTCAAGACTGCTCCTTGGGTTGCTGTCAGGGTGCTGCATCAAGCAGAATCCCTGTCACCAGACCTCATTCTGTTACCGATTCGTTCACCGAGTGTGAAAGGCTTGTGAACCACCGGTCACAGGGGCGCCGCGACGCCGTTAGGCGTCGTTGCCGAAGGTGCCCGGCGCGTCGTCGCTCTCGGACTCCGCGTCGGGCGATCGGCCGAGATCCACGTCGGTCACGGTCGGCGTCACCCCGTCGACGACGAAGACGACCTGCGCGCCGATGTCGACGGCGTTGTCGCCGACCCGCTCGAACGCCCGGGCCACCATCGCCATCGTCAGCAGCCACTCGCGGGTGTCCGGTTCGCGTCCGAGCTCGACCGTCTGCCGGAACACGGCACGATTGAGCTCGTTGAGCTCCTGGTCCCGACGACGCAGATCGGCGGCGAGGTCTCCGTCGCGGAGAGTCAGCGCGTGCCTGGCCTGCACCACCTCGTCCCGGGCCAACCGACCCATCCGCATGATCACGTCCAGCACCTCGGGGAGCCGTGGCGGCTCGCTACCGGTCAACGGGATCAACTTGGCGACGTTGACGCACTGGGCGCCGATCCGCTCGACGTGCTTGATGACGTGGAGCAACGCGACGACGAGGCGCAGGTCGCCGGCGACCGGCGCCTGCAGGGCCAGCAGCGACATGATCTCGTTGAGGACCGCCTCGTGGGCGATCTCGAGCCGCGGTCCGTCGTTGATGATGAACGTCGCCAGCTCGATGTCCTGGTGCTCGAGCGCGTCGAGCGCACGATCGACCTGCGCCACGGCGACGTCGAGCGTCGTGAACGCGCCCCGCTCGATCGAGGCGAGCTGCTGCAGGTAGTGGGCACGGAGGGGGCCCGGCTCGCTGCCGCCGGCCGGCGGCAGC
>JADMKN010000053.1 GCA_015478825.1 Patulibacter sp.
GTCGTTCGGGCTGGGGTTCTACAACTTGTTCCTCGGGCTCGGCGCGATCGCCGGAGCGCGGATCGCCGGAGCGGGACGGATCATCGCCGTCGACCTGGCCGAGAACCGGCTCGAGATGGCGCGCCACCACGGCGCCACCGACACGATCCTGGCGGGGGCCGCCACCGATCCCGTCGAGGCGATCAAGGCGCTGACCGACGGCTTCGGGGCCGACTACACCTTCGAGGCCACCGGCAACGTCGGCGTGATGCGCCAGTCGGTCGAGGCCGCGCGCGAGGCGTGGGGCCTGGCGACCATGATCGGCGTCGCCGGCAAGGGCGAGACGCTCGACATCGTTCCGCGGTTCCTGATCACCGGCCGCCGGGTGACCGGCTCGTCGTTCGGCGGGGTCAAGGGCCGGACCCAGGTGCCGATGCTGATCGACCGCTGGATGAACGGCGACATCGACGTCCCCGCGATGCTCTCGCACCGGATCACGCTCGACGAGGTCAACACGGGGTTCGACCTGATGCACCACCAGGACGGCATCCGCTCGATCATCGCGTTGTAGGTCGCGACGCACGGCGGTCACCTCGTGCACCTCCGCGGTACACGAGGTGACGGGCAGCGCGGCCGACGAAGCTCCGCGACGAATTTCCGCGACGTTGTCGAAAACGGCGAGGCTCGTTCGACGTCAAGACAGAACGACCAAGAGCGGGCCCGACCGTCGGGCTCGCGACCCAAGGAGATTCCGATGCGATTCATGGTTCTGGTTCCGGGCGACGCCGACAGCGAGGCCGGCGTGATGCCGTCCACCGAGCTGCTCGAGGCGATGACCGCCTACAACGAGGAGCTCGTCAAGGCCGGCGTGATGATCGGCGGCGACGGCCTGCATCCGACCAGCAAGGGCGCTCGGGTCCGCTTCGACGGCGATACCAAGACCGTCGTCGACGGACCGTTCACCGAGGCGAAGGAGCTCGTCGCCGGCTACTGGATCTGGGAGTGCGCGTCCCGCGAGGAAGCGATCGAGTGGCTCAAGCGCGCCCCGTTCGACGGCGGCACCGAGATCGAGCTGCGCCAGGTCTTCGAGATGTCCGACTTCGACGACGCGATGACCCCGGAGCTGCGCGAGGCCAACGAGCGGATCGCGGCCGAGGAGCTCGCCAACCGCGAGCGCGCCAACGGCTGACCCGCGGCGACGCGTCCCGCGACCATGACGAACCCGGCCACCCGCGCGACGATCGACGCGGTCTGGCGGATCGAGTCGGCGAAGCTGGTGGCCGGGTTGACGCGGGTGGTGCGGGACGTCGGCGTCGCCGAGGAGCTCGCCCAGGACGCGTTCGTCGCGGCGCTCGAGCAGTGGCCGACCAGCGGCGTCCCCGACGAGCCGGGCGCCTGGTTGATGACCGTCGCCAAGCGCCGCGGGATCGACCAGCTACGCCGCCGGACCACCCTCGAGCGCAAGCACGAGCAGCTCGAGCACGAGATCGGCACGCTGGAGCGGCTCGAGGATCCGGCCTTCGCGGCGATCGCCCATCCGGTCGAGGACGACGTCCTGCAGCTCGTCTTCCTGACCTGCCATCCGTCGGTTCCTGTCGACTCGCGGGTGGCGCTGACGCTCAAGCTCGTCGGCGGCCTCTCGACCGGCGAGATCGCGCGGGCGTTCCTGACCCGCGAGTCGACGGTCGCGCAGCGGATCGTCCGCGCCAAGCGGACGCTCGCGGCGATCCGGGCGCCGTTCGAGTTCCCCGACGGCGACGAGCTGCAGCAGCGACTCGGATCGGTGCTCGACGTCGTCTACCTGATCTTCAACGAGGGCTACGCCGCGAGCGGAGGCGACGACTGGATCCGCCCCGAGCTCTGCGGCGACGCCCTGCGGCTGGCCCGGATCCTCGCCGCATTGCGTCCGAGCGAGCCCGAGGTGCTGGGCCTGCAGGCGCTACTCGAGCTGCAGGCGTCGCGGTTGCACGCGCGGTCGACCCCCGACGGCACGCCGATCCGACTGGAGGACCAGGATCGCTCCCGCTGGGACCGCCTGCTGATCACCCGCGGACTGGCGGCGCTCGACCGGCTGCAGCGGCTCGGGCGTCCGCTCGGTCCGTACGGCCTGCAGGCCGAGATCGCCGCGTGCCACGCGCGCGCGGCCAGCGTCACCGCCACCAACTGGCCGCGGATCGTCGCGCTCTACGACGCGCAGGCGACGGTCACCGGGTCCCCGGTGGTCGAGCTCAACCGCGCGGTCGCGGTCGCGATGGCCTTCGGACCGGACGCCGGGATCGAGCTGGTCGACGCGCTCGTCGACGACCCGCGGCTCGCCGGCTACCACCTGGTCGACAGCGTGCGCGGCGACCTGCTGGAGCGTGCCGGCCGCGCCGTGGACGCCCGCGCCGCGTTCCTGCGAGCCGCGGAGCGGTGCGAGAACGGTCCCGAGCGCGACCTGCTGCTGGCCCGCGCGAACGCCTGCGTCGACTGACGTCCGATCGCCGCGAGACCATCCGCGGCGATGCCGTCCTCGCCCACGCTCCAACCGATCGACCTGGCGTCCCACGTGCCGCCGTCGTGGCGTCCGTTCGTCGACCGTCCCGCGCTCGCGCACGTCGAGTCGTTCCTCAGCGGCGAAGTCGCTTCCGGGCAACGGATCCAGCCGTTGAAGGCGCAGGTCTTCCGCGCGCTCGAGCTGGTGGCGCCCGACGACGTGCGCGTCGTGCTCTGCGGGCAGGACCCGTACCCCGGCGCGGGGGTGCCGATGGGGCTGGCCTTCTCGGTCGCGCCCGAGGCAGCGATCCCGGGGTCGCTGCGCAACCTGTTCGTCGAGCTGCAGGACGACCTGGGGATCGCTCCGCCGCCGACCGGCGACCTGACGCCGTGGGCGAGCCGCGGGATGCTGCTGCTCAACGCGTCGCTGACCGTGCGGATGGGCGCGCCGGGATCGCACGGTCCCGCGCAGTGGCCGGCGGTCACGTTCGAGTTGCTGCGCCGGCTGGCGGAGCAGCGGCGCGGCCTGGTCTTCCTGGCCCTCGGTCGCGCCGCGCAGGGCGTCGTCGGCCGCCTGCCGCTCGACGGTCACCGGGTGGTCGAGGCCGCGCACCCGTCGCCGATGTCGGTACGCGCGTTCCGCGGGTCGCGGATCTTCAGTCGGACCGACGCGGCGCTCGTCGAGCTGGACCACGAGCCGTTCGACTGGCGCCTCGCCTGAACGACGAACGGCGCGCCGAGTGCCCGCGGCGCGCCGTTCATCCGCGGCTCGGGTGGACGACCCCGAGCCGGTCATGCGATCTCGATCAGGCGCGGACCGCCGTCTTCAGCGCGTCGAGCTGCGCCCGGATCTCGGCCGGGAGCCGGTCGCCGAACTGCTCGAGGTGCGCCTCGATCTGCGGCAGCTCCGCCTTGACCGCGTCCTTGTCGACGGTCAGCAGCAGCTCTAGGTCGTCGGCGCCGATGTCGAGGCCCTCGACGTTGAGGTCCTCGGCCCGCGGCACCAGGCCGATCGGGGTCTCGACCGCGTCGGCCTTGCCTTCGCAGCGACGGAAGATCCACTCCAGCACGCGCGAGTTCTCGCCGAACCCGGGCCAGATGAAGTTGCCGTCGGCGTCCTTGCGGAACCAGTTGACGTAGAAGATCTTCGGCAGCTTGGCGCCGTCCTTCTTCCCCATGTCAAGCCAGTGGGCCATGTAGTCGCCCATGTTGTAGCCGGCGAACGGCAGCTGGGCGAACGGATCGAAGCGCAGCTGACCGACCGTGCCGAAGGCGGCGGCGGTCTGCTCGGAGCTCATCGTCGCGCCGAGGAACACGCCGTGCTCCCACGACGTCGCCTCGCGGACCAGCGGGATCACCGAGGCGCGGCGACCGCCGAAGAGGAAGGCGTCGATCGGCACGCCGGCCGGGTCCTCCCAGTTCGGGGCGATCGACGGGGCCTGCGACGCGGCGACCGTGAACCGCGAGTTCGGGTGCGCGGCCGGCGCATCGGATTTATTCTCCCCGCCCGCCCACCAGTCGTTGCCGTGCCAGTCGATCAGGTGCGCCGGGGCCTCCTTGGTCAGGCCCTCCCACCAGACGTCGCCGTCGTCCGTGAGCGCGGTGTTCGTGAAGATCGTGTCCGACTTGATCGCGGCGATCGCGTTCGGGTTGGTCTTCTCGCCCGTGCCCGGGGCGACGCCGAAGAAGCCGGCCTCGGGGTTGATCGCGTAGAGCCGACCGTCGTCGCCGAACTTCATCCAGGCGATGTCGTCGCCGACCGTCTCGACGGTCCAGCCCGGCAGCGTCGGGATCAGCATCGCCAGGTTGGTCTTGCCGCAGGCTGACGGGAACGCGCCCGTGACGTACTTGACCGTGCCCTCGGGCGACGTCAGCTTGAGGATCAGCATGTGCTCGGCCATCCAGCCCTCGTCGCGGGCCATCACCGAGGCGATGCGCAGCGCGAGGCACTTCTTGCCCAGCAGGGCGTTGCCGCCGTACCCCGAGCCGTAGGACCAGATCTCGCGGGTCTCGGGGTAGTGGACGATGTACTTCGTCTCGGCGTTCGTGGGCCACGGCACGTCCTGCTGACCCTCGGCCAGGGGCGCGCCGATCGAGTGCACGCAGGGGACGAACTCGCCGTCGGACCCGAGCACGTCGAGCGCCTTCTTGCCCATCCGGGCCATGATCCGCATCGAGACGACCACGTACGGCGAATCGGTGACCTGGACCCCAATCTGGCTCTTGTCGGAGCCGAGCGGACCCATCGAGAACGGCACGACGTACATCGTGCGGCCCTTCATCGCCCCGTCGAACAGGCCGTTGAGCTCGCTGCGCAGCTCGGCCGGCGGTCGCCAGTTGTTGTTCGGGCCGGCGTCGATTTCCTTTTCGGACGCGATGAAGGTACGGTCTTCCACGCGGGCGACGTCAGACGGATCCGACCACGCGAGGTAGCTGTTGGGCCGCTTCGCGTCGGAAAGTCGACGGAAGGTGCCGGCGTCGACCAGCTCTTGACAGAGCCGGTCGTACTCCTCAGCCGAGCCGTCGCACCAGGCGATCTGATCCGGCTGCGTCAGCTGAGCGATTTCGTCGACCCAGGCCAGCAGCCTGCGGTTCTCGGTGAGCACTGATGTGTCGGGCACTAGAACATCCTCCTGAGGTCCAACAGGGAATTCGAAGGATTCAACCGGATGCCGGCGAGACGCGCGTTGCGGATCGATCCTGTAAGGACTCCGCCGCACGTTCGGGCGCTGCCTGAGACGATGTGACGGTGCCTGCGCGGCAACCGCCCGAACCCGTCCTGGAGACCGTCCTGATCGAGAACGGGCGGATCCGGCTGCTCCATCGCCACCTGCTGCGGCTGCACCGGGCCGGCGCGGCGCCGTCGCAGATCGAGGCCGTTCGGGTGCTCGCCGAGACCTGGACGCGGACCGCGACCGCGCCGACCGTGGTCCGCTTCGACGTGACTCCCGACGCGCTGGTCTCGAGCTCCGCCCGGGCTCCCGCATCGACCGATCCGGTCCGGCTCGTGACCGTCGGTGGCTACGACCCGCGGGATCGCGCCCGCGAGGAGAAGCGGGCGTCCCGCGACTGGGCGGTCGACGCCGAGGCCGAGGCGATCCGCCGGGACGGGGACGAGCCGCTGCTGGTCTCCGGCTCCGGGCGGCTCGGTGAGACGACCCGGGCCAGCCTCTTCCTGATGGACCACGTGGGCCGGATCGCAACGCCGCCCGCCGACGGCATCCTGCCCGGCGTGACGCGCTCGTGGCTGCTCGACGGCGGAGCGCGCGACGACCAGCCACTCCACCTCGACGACCTGGACGCGGTGCGGTCGGCGTTCATCACCTCGGCGGGCCGGGGCGTCGTCCCGGTGGCCGCGATCGACGGGCGTCCGCTCGTTCGCGATGCCGCGGTAGACGCGCTGGCCGCCGGCTGGCGGGCGCTGGACTAGGCGTCCGTACCGCCCCCGACCCCGCGCTCGCGCTCGCCCGCCCCGCGACCGGGCAGCTCAGGCGCCGCCGAGCGGCTCGTCGACCGGCGCCGACACGCTCTGCAGGAGCT
>JADMKN010000054.1 GCA_015478825.1 Patulibacter sp.
ACTCAATTCTCGTCCTTCGACGCCCCGTCCTTTAACTCATCGGTGGATCCAGGCTAAGGCAGGGGCGTCTCCGGTGCGTGCGTAGTGCAGGGTCTGGCTGCCAGGCACTTTTCACAACAAGTGCCTGGATCACCTCGGAATCGCCGAGAATCGCCGGGGATGTCGGTGGTCAGGCCGTTCTCAAGGGCTCCAAGAAGACCCTGCAAATCGTCCACTTTCGCGTGGCTCGAAGCACCCAGCCCCCTCGCTTGCCATGCAGAAGGTCGTTGATTCTAAAGATACCTGCAAATCGGCACCTTTCTGTGGGTCGGTGTAGACAGCTGGGTGCAGTTCTCGGCGTTTTTCCAGGCACTGGTGCCTGGATGCAGCGGGAATCGCGGCGGATCTGCCGGGAAAAGGATGCTCGTGGCAGGCGGTCGTCGTTGCGGGAGTCCAATGGGCCCGCTCGCCGACGCGGGCGCTGCCGTCGAGTGGCATAGCGTGAGCACGTGCGGTTCGTGTAGCCAGCACGGTCTGGGCTGCCTCGAGCGCAGTTTCGCGTGTGCTGCGGGTGCAACGGTGCCTTGTGGCATGACCCGCCTCAAGTGCCTAGACTCGGCGCATGCTGTACACAGTTCGCTCGAGGCACCCAGCGCTTCCCGACCTGTGGCAACTGTTTCTCGGTGATACCGGCGCTAGGCGGATCGTGGTCTTCGTGCACGGGTTCGGGGGGCGCTGCACGCACTCGTGGTCGACCTTCGCGGACCACTCCGCCCCGAGCACGTGGTGGTGGGAGAGCGACCTGCTCTTCGTCGGTTACCGGTCGATGCGCGACGGCGTGGTCGGCGTCGCCGACCGGCTGCGGCGGGAACTCCCGAGCTTCGTTCCGCGGCCGCCGGACGGCCTGCTCGGAACCGGTCCGAAGGGTCGGGACCGAGAGCCGTACGAGGAGGTGATCCTGGTCGGGCACTCCCTGGGCGGCCTGATCGTCCGGCGGGCGGTCGCGGACAGTACCCAGGAGTGGATCAACCGCGGTCGTCCGGAGCACGACCGTCCCGCCCTGATGGACGCGAAGGTCCGCCTGTTCAGCCCGGCCAGCGCGGGGTTCCAGCCGAACGGGTGGTTGTCCCTGTTCACGGACGGCCGGACGGACCTGGTGGCGCGGTTGACGAGGGCGATGGCCACGACGTTCATGGAGCTGCAGCCGGATTCGAAGGTGCTCGTGTGCACGCGGAGGCGGACGGAGGCCCTCGCGCTCGAGTCCTCGGCACCGTCGGCGCTGCGGGCACATCTGGTGTGGGCGAATCCCGACCGGGTGGTGATCACCGAGCGGTACGACACCGATGCCTACTCGGACAGCATCGACGGGGTGTCGCACCGGGGCGTCTGCAAGCCGGTGCCGGGGTTCATCGCGCCCCGCACGTTCGTCGAGATCGGAAGCGTCCCGCGTGAGCGCTGACGCCGAGCAGTTCCGGGCGGAGGCGTTCCGCGCGGACTGGTCCTACGCCGTCCAGGACGTCGAACCCGCGCTGGCGGGGTTGCTGCTCGGCGAGGCCGCGCGGTGGCTGTGGCTCGGTGTCCGATCGGGGGTGCTCCGCGACGGCGGCGGACGACTGGCGACGCAGCTCGCGCGGGCGTCTCAGGCCGCGGATCCGGAGCCCGCCGATGTCCGACTGCTCGCTCTTCCGTGGGCGGTCGCTCCCGGTGATGCCGTCTACGCCGCGATGACGCGCGCCGCGGCGGACCTCACGCCGGAGTACCTCCGCTTCCTCGGCATCGTGCTGCTCTCGAGCGACGCGGAATGGAGCGCCCACCAGGCCGACGTCTTGCGGGCGGTCGAGCGCGAGGCGGCGGGTCGACTCGACGGGGACGACGTCGGCTGGTTCTTCGAGGGATGGACGTACGTGCAGCCGCGCACAGGCTGGACGCCGGCGTCGTGGCGGCATCCCGAGACCCTCGCGGCGACCCGCGGTGGGTCTCCCGTCGCGCGCCGCATGGGCTGGATCGCGGCGCAGCGCTCGACGTTCTTCGCCGACTGGGAGCGCGTCGTGCGTGGTCCGTCGGCCGGAGAAGCGGCGTCGCGGATCGCGGCCGCCGCGCGGGTCGCGTCGCGGAGCGCCCGGCCCGACGACCGCGGCGTGGTGGTGATTCCCGTGACCGGGACCGCCGACGTCGTGGTCGACCTCGCGGCCGGACTCGAGCTCCGTAGCGCGAACGAGGGGCTCGCCGCGCGGATCGGGGAAGACGCCGAGGTCGCCGGCGCCCTGCGGCGTCTGGCGGTGGCCGAGCTGCGACTCGAGGCGCACTCCGGCGGGCTGTGGGCGCTCGACGCCGCGCTGGCCGCGGTCGAGGTGTGCGACGAGCTCGACCTGCCCGACGACGCGCCGCTGGCCGCGCACGCGACCGAGCGTTCGCGGGAGGGTATTCGCCGGCTGCTCGCGCTGCCGGAACCGGTGCGGGCACGCGGCGGCGACGAGCTGCGGGAGGACCTGCAGACGACCCTCGCGCCGGTGCTCGACCGGCTCGGGGGCGATGCGCTGGCCGCCGAGTGCCGCGCGATGCTCGCGGTCTGGGAGCGCGATCTGCATCTGCTCGATGACGCGGCGGCGGCCACCAATCCGGTCCGGCCCCTGCAGCGTCTGGACGCGCGGGCCCGGACCCATGCGGTGCCGCGCGCCCTGGCCCTCTCGGGCCTGATCGACTCCCACCAACGTCTGGTGTCCGTTGTCGATCCTGCGGTCGGCACCGCGGACGTCACGCTCCCCCTGCGTCGCGCGGTCGTCGAGGCCCTGACCGAGGCCGCCGAGGCGAGGACGGACGGGGCCGCTCCCGACGCCCTGGAGTCGCGGCGGATCGCCGGTGTTCTCCGGGCGCTGGTCCGGAACGGCGGGGGGCCGTCGTCCGGCGGTCCTCCGCTCCCCGACGTCTGGGTCTCCGCGGGGGTCGTCGGGCGCCCTCCGGTGTGGGTGCGCGCGCTGGAGGTCCGCGGCGGGACGCTCCGCGCGGTGCTCCCGACGGGTCCCGGCACGGTCACCGCGACGGTCGCGCCGAACGTCCCGTCGACCGCCCGCGCCGAGGTCGCCGACGCCTGGCTGTGCCTGCCCGACGAGCACCGGATCGGGGCGCACGCTCTGCTCGACCGGGCTGGCGAGACCTCCGACGTCCGCGCGCGCACGCTGCTGTTGCGCGGGGCGGAAGCGCTGCTCGAGGGCCTCGACGACCAGGACTTCGAACGGGTGAGCGTGCGACGGTCGCTTGCCGCGCTCGGCAGCCGTCCGGTCGACGACGAGCGGTACGGGGAGGCCCTCGGATCGTGGGCCGGCGAGCTGCTCGTGGCGGTACGCGACGAACGACGGATCGCCGCTGGCGAGCTGCTCGACGTGCTCGGCGCCGGGCGCTTCGATCGCGACGACCGACGCGCCCTCAAGATCCGCCTGGATCGTCACGCCGAGACCGTGACGTTGATCGATCAGTTGGACGAGGTACTGCCGTGACCACCGACCACGAAACCCTCGAGCGGATCAAGACGGCGGCGCTCGCGGTCGGCGTGCGGATCGACGTGCCGACCCTGGCGTCGCTGGGCGGCGCCGACGCGCTGACCGTCCACGAGTACGCCACCACGGGCGGGATCACGCTCGAGCTCGACGACGACGTTCTGGTCAACGCGCCTTTCGACGAGCCGTTCTGCGCCGATTCGCCGCTCGAGCTCTCCACCGTAGACGGCCAGCTCGCGCTGGTCCTCGGCGAGCGGCACGCCCCGGTGCGACGCGTGGTGCCGCTGCCCGGGTACCTCGACGCCGTGGACGTCGACGGCCGCCCGGTCGCCGACACGGCGATGTCGCACGCCGACCGGATTCGCGTCTCGCCGATCACGGGATGCGCGTACGACTGCCGCTTCTGCGACGTGGCCCGCGTGCGCTATCAGCCGCGGCCGATCGAGCAGATCCTCGCCGGTATCGACGTCGCGCTCGCCGACGCCGTGCTGCCGACGCGGCACCTGCTGATCAGCGGAGGATCGCCGGCCAAGGGGGCGGCGCACCAGCAGGCGTTCGAGGACGTCTGCCTGGCGGTGATCGACCACGTGCACCGCCACGACCCGGAGTTCGAGGTCGACATTATGCTCAGCGCCCGGCCGGACGGTCCCGAGTTCGTCGATCGGATGGTCGACGCGGGGGTCGCGGGGTTCTCGATCAACCTCGAGCTGTTCGGCGAGGACGCCCGTTCGGTGCTGCCGCTCAAGCACCGCTTCACCCGCGAGCACGTCGGTCCGATGATCGAGCGGGCGGTCGAGCGACTCGGCCGGACCGCCCGCGTGCGGTCGCTGCTGATTCCCGGACTCGAGCCGATCGCCGACACGCTGGCCGGCGTCGAGTGGCTCGCCGAGCGGGGCTGCAGCCCGGTCCTGAGCCCGTTCCGCCCGGCCCGGGGCACGGCGATGGCGTCGCGGCCGCCGGTCGCGATCGACGACCTGCGCCTGATCCTCGACCGCGCCCGGACGACGCTCGCCCGCCACGACGTCCCGCTCGGACCGCGCTGCGTCGCGTGCCAACACAACACGTTGGCGTTTCCTTGGGATTTGGTGCGGTACGTTTCGCGCCCATCGTTCGTTTCTATCCGCTAGGTTGCGCCCCGTAAGATGTTGACGACCGATCGTGATACCGCATGCCGTCTCTGAGTGGCCCCCAGTGGGGGTGCCTACACACGATGCTGGCGACCGGGTCACCGATCATGGTGCTCGGTCCCGGCTGTCATCGAATCGGCTACGAGCAGACGAAGGGGTGGGAGGAGGTTTCTCGCCGCGTAAGCCTCGTCCGCAGCCGGACCGCCGAGTGGTTCGTCGAGGAGGATCCGGAATCGGCCCAGCGGTTCCTCGACGGGTTCTGGCTGTCGAAGCTCAGCGACCAGCCGTCGGAGAACGATCGGTCGGAGGGCCGTCTGCGCGCGATCCGCGACGCTCCCGACTCGGCCCCCCGAACGCCGCTTGACCTCTGCCGGACGGAACTCGCCACGGCGGTACTGGGTGTGCTGTTCGAGGGCACGCGATGCTTGGGCAGCGAGATCGCGACCGGACGGGTCCCGGTGATCGCGTGGCAGGAGATCGCCCATCGTGCGCCCGCCGCCACCGTCGGCGAGCCTCGCAATTCCGTGTCCAGCGACGAAGCGACATCGCCGCCCTTCGTCAGCCAAGATGCCGACGTCCGCCACGCGCGGGCCAGCGATCACATGTGCCGCGCCGTTCGGGTCGCGGAGGCGGTCGAGGCGCTGGCGGCCGATGATCGCCAGCTATCGATCGATCGCCGCGCGGTGGTCGAGTCCATCCTGACCGAGGACGCGGAGCTCGACGAGGACGAGATCGAACGCTTGAAGAACGTCCTGCAGATCGGCACGGTCCGGTACGTGCTCGCCCAGCTTCGCGACGAGTGCTTCGCGCGACCCGGATCCCGTGTGACGGGGGCGGTGATCGAGTGGCTTGCCGACCTGCTCTGGCACCTGTTCACCACCGATTCGCGAGTTCCGCCGTCGCAGGCCGAGGTCGCGTTCTACGTCAACCTGCAGGAGACGGACTCCGGTCGTGGGCGTCCGTTCGCGCGGTCACGCCCCGGCGAGTCGCGCCGTCGCCTCGACGAGCGCTCCACCCAGGGCCAGATCGCCCGGATGATCGCGACCTACGACAACGGGGTCGAGGCATGGACCGATATCGCGGAGCCGCGGCGGGCGTTCACCCGCGCGATCTGCGCGGCACTGCTCGAGCAGTGGAACCAGCAGCCGGAGATCGACGCCGAGGAAGAGATCACGCCGGTGCTGGCGTTGGTCCCGGACTTCGACCTGAGCTTCGAGCGCACGCTGCTCGAGCTGATGGGCAAGGGGGGTGTCGTGCACCTGGTTCTGCCGGTTTGGCGCAAGCCCAAGGGAGAGAGCCCCTTCCTGGACTGGGTGATCGGAACGATGGTCCGCAGCGCCACCGACCCGGCGCGGCGGGGCGGGAAGCTACCGACGGTCGAGG
>JADMKN010000055.1 GCA_015478825.1 Patulibacter sp.
ACGCGCGATAATTCCTAGTTATCAACCCCCGCCATCAGCGAGCCCAGGACGTCGGCCTCTGAGACGACGCGCTTGAGGGCTGGATTCGTGACGTGCGTGTAGATCTCAGTCGTGCTGAGGCTCGCGTGCCCAAGAAGGCGCTGGATGTAGCGGATATCAACGCCCGCCTCGATCAGCTGCGTCGCCGCCGTATGCCGCAGCATGTGGGGCGTGACCCGAACCACGATTCCGGCCTCTTGAGCTGCCTTGCGCAGACGCGCCCTCATAGACGTCGTCGTGAGCGGGTCGAGCCGGCGGTTGAACAACAGCCGGTCGTGGACCACGCCGAGCGCGGTACGTGTCTCCAGGTACTCCTGCACGAGACTCGCGATCCAGTCGTTCACGAGGTAGACATGACGCTCGCGCCGGCCCTTCCCGAGGATTCGTAGGCTCCCGCTTGGCAGGTCGATATCGCAGCAGCTGATCGCAACGATTTCGTTCACGCGGACCCCCGTAGTAACCATCAGTCCGATCGCCAGCAGCGTCGTGGCCTCGTGCGGGGCCGTAAGCAGGCCAGGCACGTCTTGATCATGTGGACCGACCCGGGCCTGAGCCGATGCAAACAGCCGCCGGAGGTCGTGGTCTGCGACCAGGCGCGGAAGCCGGCGTGCGCGTCCGACCGCGACAGAAGTGCCCGTCCACGGGTCTCCGTCCAAGAGTTGCTGCGAATTCAACCATCGACAGAACCCGCGAAGGCCGGAAGCTCGTCTGCGAATCGACGTCGAAGCGAGCCCGGCCGCTTGTTGGGCCTCCACGAAACCAATGAGCTGGTCACGATCGATCGATCCGACAGAAGCCTGTTCGCCGATGTGCCGCTCGAACGCGGCGACATCGCCGTTGTAGGCACGAATCGTGTGAGGCGACAGGTCTCGAGTGACCCGGAGCCAACGGACATATTCCGCTCGCGCGTGAGCGACCTGCATAGGCGGGGACCCTTCGACGTGCCCTAGTTGCGCGCTACTTCACCCCCTTTTTGCCGATCACGCGTTGTGGACACCGCCCGCGTACGGTCGCGGCATAGCAGAGCACCATGGGCTCTGAGCCGGTACTTACCGACCTCTCCGCCGCCCCCTAGGCCTTTTGCCCTGGTCGGCCGCGGCCGCTACCGCCAAAGCTCCCCACACTCCGCGTGCCGCTCGTGTGATCCAGAAAGAGCAGGCCGCGACCACAATCAAGACGACCCAAATCCAGTAAGCACCGAGGCCCAACTGAGATCCGGCGAGCGCGTCATCCGGGGCGCGATCTATACCGACCCCGGCCAGTGAAACGGCGACGACCAACGCCAAGTACTTGCCCCCGCGACGGAACGCCTCAATGATGTCGCGGTGATAATTCTGAGCCTTCATTCGCTTCAGGAGAGGCCGATCTTCGGCAAGCGAGATCAAAAACGTCGACGCCGCCAACGAGAACCCCAGGAGGGTGCCCGCGATCCCGGCAAGAGCCACGTAGATGGTCGTTTGCACACCGCTGATTTGCTCAGGCAGGGTTCGCCGGACCGACGGAAATATGACGAGCACAGCTACGAGCAAGGCCATCGGAGTTGAGGCTCGCAAGACGATCCCGAACCAGATCATTCGGACGAACCCCACCGCAGAGACACGCTCGCGGCCCATGGCTTCAGATGACAGCACTTGATGCTGTCTCGATGGCCTTCAGCATCGAGGCGCGGTCCACGACTCCATCGTTATTGACCACTACTGCTTCGCGGCCCACGAACCGATCCTCGAGCAAGTCGATCGTGCGCATTTCTCCCAGGCCTTCGTCTGACGCGTAGGCCTTCAGGGTTGTTAGGGACTCACGCTGTTTCGCGTTTCCGATAAACGCCTTCAATTTTCCCGCGAAACCAACGTCGAGGCTCGCGCCCTTCTTCCTGGTGCCCAACTTGAGCTCGACCCGTAGCTCGTGGGCGTTACTGGACTTCGCCAACGATTCAAGGCCGTCATGAAGGTCTTGATCAAGTTTGCTGATTTCATCCAAGCTGTCGCGACGAACGCCGATCGTGGCGCTCGAAACGCGCGTCGAGGCCTGCAGAACATCGAACTGGTCCGCTGCCAGGTAGATCGAAAATTCTACCAACCCGATCGCGCCCTTAGGCGCTTTTCCCTTGATGTATGCCGCCAAGGCCCCCATCCCCGGACCATTGCCGTTCACTTCAATTCCGATGACCTTGTGCTTTGGCCAGTAGATGAAATGGCGGATCTCGGCGAGCCCTTGACCGGCCTGCAGAACGACGTCTGACCAGTTGCCCGCGCTCTCCAAGCGCGGAAGACCACTGAGCCGCTTGATGGCAAATCCGCCCTTGATCTGATCGGCGCTGCTGCTGAAGACCTCCATCAGCAGCTCGTTGTCTTTCCACTCGAGGTAGCGCGTGGGCTTTTTCTTGCTTAGCGCAACGGCGGGCAGCGCCGCGACAGCCTGAAAAAAGGGGACGATATCTACGGACTGCTGGTTCTGCGACCCGTTGTCGAACGTCTCAACGTCGTAGAAAAGAACACGCTTGTTATCGGTCTTGGTGGCCATCACTGCAGTCTAGATGCCGACGTACACAAAGCCCACGTCGAATCTTCTTCGCCGGTGCCCGTCGCGATTGCGCTCGGCACTGGGCCTCGTCGACTAGGACAGCGGTGAATTCGTCAATCCCCATGACTACGAAGGCTTGAAAGGTGGCGGTGACGGCGTCGGCCTGGTTGACACCTGCGTCGACGACGCGCGCGAAGCAGGCGCTGGCGATATTGGCGGGATCCACACGGACGAAGACATCGTCGTCATCGAGGTCGGCGACGCGCGCGAACGTCGGCTAACCTCCGCGACGGCCAGCCATCACCCGACGGCAGCGCCCGCGAAAACGCTTCCGCATCACAATCTAGGCTTGCGCTCATGGACTGCGGAGTCCGGGTGACGCTCGAGGCGCGCGTCGCCGGCGCCCTTCCGATCGAAGGGTCGGCCTGACTAACGAGCAGTTCGGCTATGCGCTGCAGTCTGACCTTGACTTCGTCGCCAGCGGGGGCAACGGCACGCCGCAGTTTGCCGTCGAGTTCGACGAGCATCACCACCCCACCGATCCAGAGACGGTCGGCCGTGATCGCCTCAAGGCGTAGCGCGAACCGGAGAGTGAATCTCGCAGGCGGGCCAGGTCGCCGATCCACCCGACCGGGCAAGCTAGATCGCGACGAGATCTTGACCAGTCAGCCGATGCCCTGGTGATGCGCAAGCGGGGTGTGATGTTGATGGAGCTAACGCACGCCGGACCGTGCCGTCGGACGGGGCGTGGAATCGGCACGGGACCTGCCAAAGCAGAGCCATAGCCGCTCCACACCGGCGTTGGCCGACTATTCGACCTCCAGCTTGATTGAACTGATCTCGTCCTTCTTGAAGGTCACCGAGTCGTTCTTAGGCCCGGTCACGAGCGTGACCGTGTCATCGTCCTGAACCTGCACCTGACCGGCGGCCATAGTGCCGTCGTGACCTTCTATGCAGAGGACCCACCATTGGCCCTCAATCTTCTCTTCCGCATAGGTTCGATTACAGAAGTCCAGAATGAGATCAACGTGCTTTTTGTAGAGCATTGTTGTTCCTTCATTGGTGATTGCCCGGCGAATTCGACGTAACCAACGGTAGCGCCGATGAGCTTTCTTCATGGTCGGTCCGGGGCACCTTGGCCCAAGCGGGGGTCATGGCGCCCGACCGCGTTCCAGAGCGGCCGTCGGCTTGATGCGTACGAGCCTTGCGGACGTCGTGCGATATTCAGGCACTCGACCTCACGAGTGCCTGACTCATCGGTAATCGCCCTATATCCGCACGCGTCCCCAGCACTCGCACCGCGCGCCAGCCCGCAGAACTCCCTGGAAATCGTGCTCTTCTACTCTACCGGCGCCCTGCATCGCACCCAGGAGGTCGCCGGTTCGAGCCCGGCTAGCTCCACCTAGGAAGCAGTACACCGGAACCCCTGTCACCGACAGGGGTTCCGCCGTTCCAGGACAATTCGCCGCTATCGACACCCCGCGGCCCCGGCCGTCGCTGGGTAGCGCCATTGGGTAGCGAATTGCACGCGATACGCCCCGGCCGCTGGTAGCCAGGGCCCACTCAGGCGGTCTCGCCCCGAAGCTCGACGACGAACTCCTCGCTCTGGGCGAGCATCTTTCGCATCTTGGCGGTGCGCTTCTCGGCGTCGGCGGCGAAGGCGGCGATGGTCTCCCGGGCCTGCGCTTGGGCATCGGGGGCCGCGTCCGGGTCGCGGAGGGCGTCGCGGGCGGCGAAGAGCGTGCGCATCTCGTCGAGCGTGAAGTTCAGCGGCTTCATCTTCTTGACGAGGAACAGGCGGTCGACCTGCCGCTCGGTGTAGAGCCGGAAGCCACCTTCGGTCCGCGCTTGGGGAACCACGAGCCCCTGTTCCTCGTAGTAGCGCACGGTGCGCAGGGACAGACCGACGCGCTCAGCGACCTCGCCGATCTGATGGGTCTCGTCTGGGGAAGCCACGAAGGGAAGTGTAGGAGGAGGGATCCGCGTCGGTAAGCGGTGCGCCGCTGGTGTGGGATGGAGCACAGGGGCGACCGGAACCCTTCCCTTACGTTACTGTTGCTTCTCGTCGTGTGGGGAACCTTCACAAGGTTCGTCCGCGCTCCCGGCACGAGTGCCAAGCACGGTCCGGGCTCCCTGCCTGCTTCGCCGTCAAGCGCGAGTCCGGCTTCCGTCTTGCGCCGACGTTCGGCGCCTGTCTTTGCGAGGTACCCGCCGTATGTCCACCGTTAGTCCCGCGCCACGCTTGCGACCGTCGTTCCGACTGCCAAGTTCTCGTGTGCTGCGCGTTGAGATCCTGGCTGGCATTGTCGTCGCCCTGGCGCTGATCCCCGAGGCGATCTCGTTCTCGATCATCGCGGGCGTCGACCCGAAGGTCGGGCTCTACGCCTCGTTCACGATGGCGGTCGCGATCTCGATCGTCGGGGGCCGTCCCGCGATGATCTCGGCCGCGACCGGCGCGATGGCGCTGGTGATCGTGCCGCTGGTCAAAGAGCACGGCGTCGAGTACCTGTTCGCCGCGACGATCCTGGCCGGGGTGATCCAGGTGACGCTCGGGCTGCTCGGTGTGGCGAAGCTGATGCGGTTCGTCCCGCAGTCGGTGATGACCGGATTCATCAACGCGCTGGCGATCCTGATCTTCATGAGCCAGATCGACCACCTGACCGCCGGCGGCGTCGCGGGCTACGCGATCGTGGCGGCCGGTCTGGTGATCATCCTCGCGCTGCCGCGGGTCGTGCCGGCGATCCCGTCGCCGATGGTCGCAATCGTCGTGCTGACCATCGTCGCCGTCGCGGGGGGACTCAACGTCCCGACCGTCGGGGACGAGGGCGAGCTGCCGAGCTCGATCCCGCTGCTGGGGATCCCGTCGGTGCCGTTCTCGCTCGACATACTGCTGATCATCCTGCCGTTCTCGGTGACCCTCGCCGCCGTCGGACTGCTGGAATCGCTGATGACCGCCCGGCTGGTGGACGACATCACCGACACCCCGTCGGACAAGACCCGCGAATCGACGGGCCAGGGGATCTCCAACGTGATCACCGGGTTCTTCGGCGGCATGGCGGGCTGCGCGATGATCGGCCAGACGATGATCAACGTCCGGGTGTCGGGGGCGCGAACGCGGATTTCGACCTTCACCGCGGGCGTGGCGCTGCTGGTGATGGTCGTGGGTCTCGGCTCGATCGTGGCGACGATCCCGATGACCGCGCTGGTCGCGGTGATGATCTTCGTCGCCTACGCGACGTTCGACTGGCACAGCATCAAGCTCGCCACGCTGCGGCGGATGCCGGTCGGCGAGACCGTGGTGATGGGGCTGACCGTGATCGCGACGGTCGCGACCCACAACCTGGCGATCGGCGTCGGCGTC
>JADMKN010000056.1 GCA_015478825.1 Patulibacter sp.
CGGTGCGGGAGCTCGGCGTGCCGCAGTCCCCGGTGCGCGCCGCGCTGGCGGACGGCGCGCTCGCAGCCGATCGCGATCGACGATCTGGTGGCGTGCCTGGTCGCCGCCCGCACGGTGCCGCCCGGTCGCTACGACGTCGCCGGTCCCGACACGCTGACCCTGGAGGAGCTGACCGAGGTGATCGCCGAGATCCTCGGCAAGCCCCACCGGGCGGTTCCGTTCCCGGTCAGCGTCCCGGCCGTCGAGGGCGCCGTCGCCAGCGTGGTCACCGACGGCGACCGGGGGTTGATCACCGCGCTGCTCGAGAGCCTGCGCGACGATCCCGTGACCGACGCCAACGCGATCGAGTCCATCTTCGGAGTAACGCCGATCCCGTTCCGCGACGCGGCCGCCGCGGCGGTGCCCGAGATCGTCGACGGCTAGCGCCGGCTACCGCCCCGTCGCCGGCGTGCCGTGGCGCGGACCGCGCGCGAGGAATCCCTCGACCGCCGCCCGCAGGTCGTCCGTCTCGAACAGCGCGCCGGAGACCTCGGGGACAGCCGCGTCGGCCGAGTCCAGGCCGTTGTCGCACCACTCGCGCACGAGCTGCTTGGTCGCGTCGTGGGCGCGCGTCGGCCCGTCGGCGAGCCGCTGGGCGAGCTCGCGCGCCTTACGATCGACGTCGGCGTCGTCCCAGACGCGGTTGACGACGTTCCAGCGCTCCAGCGTCTCGGCGTCGAACAGCTCCGCGGTCATCACGAGCTCGCGCGCCCGTCCCGACCCGGCCCGCTCGGCGATCCGCTGCGGGCCGCCCATCGACGGGGTCAGCCCGACGACCGTCTCGACCAGGCCGAACTTGGCGCCGCGACCGGCGACGATCAGGTCGCAGGCGAGCGACAGCTCGAACGCCGCCGTCAACGTCAGCGCGTGCGCCGCGAAGACCGTCGGGCAGGGCAGCCGCTCGATCGCCTTGAGCGCCGAGAGCAGGTCGCGCCACAGATCGCCACCCTGCTCGGCGGTCAGGCCGTGGAACTCCTGCACGTCGACGCCCGCCGAGACGACCTCGCCCTCGGCGCGGATCAACAGCCCGCGCGGCGGATCGGCTTCGAGGTCCGCCGCCGCCGCGCGGAACGCGTCGAACATCGCCCGGTCGAAGAGGTTCAGCGGCGGATTGCTGATCGTCAGGACGGCGAGGTTGCCCTCGCGTTGCAGGTGCATCGGCGCGTCGGACATCGAAGGGTACCTCCGGTAGAAGTCCCGGCCATCATGCCGGTTCCGCGCCGCCGCGTCGCGCGTCGGCGGCGTCCCGGGTCGCCCGAGGTCCTAGGATCAGCAGCGATGACGAGCGTCTGGAGCGACCTCGACGACCTCGTGCGGATCGTCGAGCGGCACGCGACCCACCTGCAGTCGACGATCCACGGACCGAGCCACTGGCGGGCGGTCGGCGCCGTCGCCGCCGAGCTGGCCGGGGCGTTCCGCGCCGAGCCGGCGACCCCGGGGTCGGCCGCGGCGGGACCCGACCGCGAGCTGCTGTTCCTCTTCGCCCTGCTCCACGACGCGATGCGCGAGGACGACGGACGCGACCTCGAGCACGGCCCCCGGGCCGAGATCCTGCTCGAGCGGTTGCGGATCGACGGCACGATCACGCTGACGGATCCGCGGGCTGCCACCCTGGGGGAAGCGCTGCGCGACCACACCAACGGCACGCTCTCCCCCGATCCGACCATCGGCGTCTGCTGGGATGCCGACCGGTTGTTGATCGGACGCGTCGGGATCGTCCCCGACGCCCGGTTCTGCTCGACCGTCGATGGTCGCCGCCGCGCCGTCGCGGGGGACCTGCCCGATCTCGAAGGCCCCGAGAGCTGGCAGCGGGTCGCCGCCATGCTCGGCGTGGCGGCCCGGTAGGTCCGCCCGTTCCCACTCGCATATATTTTATACGTACTGGCGCAAATATACGCCGTCTCAGTTTCGCTGTACACCAGGTAACCGAATCCCAATTTCCGTGAGCTTTCGGCTACGGTGCCCGTACGCATGTTCGACCCCGATCTCCACCCCGAGGTCCCGGACGACCCCGCAGCCGCCGCGGCAGTCGCGGAGTACTCGATTCGCGCGGTGCACCGCGTCTGCGACCTGCTCGACCTCCTGCAGGGCGACGATGGCGGCACCTCGCTGGCCCGTGCCGCATCCGCGTCCGGCCTGCCGAAGAGCTCGGTCTTCCGGTACCTGGCGACGCTCGAGGGACGGCACTACGTCGAGCGCGACGACAACGGCGACTACCGGATCGGCTTGGCGCTGCTGCCGATGCAGGCGCGCCAGCTCGATCTGATGACCCGCCGCGTGCGCCCGATCCTCACCCGGCTGCAACAGGAGCTGGACGAGACGGTCAGCCTCGGCATGCTCGACGGCAACACCGTGGTCTACCTGGACGTGCTCGAGAGCAGCCGAGCGATGCGCCTGGCGTCGCGCGTCGGCGCGCGGGAGGCGCTGCACGCCGGGGCGATGGGCAAGGTGCTGGCCTCCCGGCTCGAGCTCACCGACGTCCGAACGATCCTCGAGTCACAGGGGATGCCGCGCCTCACCCCGCACACGATCGTCACGATCAAGGACTACGTCGACCACCTGGAGATCGTCCGCGAGGAGGGCTTCGCGCTCGACGAGAGCGAGTCCGAGCTGGGCGGACGCGCCGTGGCCGTCGCGGTCGAGGACGTGCACCTGCCGCTGGCGCTGAGCCTGTCGGGTCCGGAGGCGCGCCTGGAGATCGATGCGATCCCCGAGATCGTCGACGTCCTCCACGACACCGCCGACCTGGTGGCCGACGAGCTGCTCGACGTCGTCGAGTGAGCGGGCCCCGGCCGCGGGGAACCGGCGCCGCAGCTCAGATCACGTCTTCGGGGGTCTCGCGGTGACGCCAGTAGCCGATCGCCTGCATCGTCTCCGGGTCCACCCCACGCTCGTCCCGCAGATGCTCGCGGACGTCGCGGATCGCCATCGACTCGCCGGCCGCCCAGACCTTCCCCCGGCCGGACGGCAGCTCGGCCGCCCGCACCGCGTCGACCAGTCGGGTTCCGGTGCCGGCCGGCGCGCCGTCGCGAGACAGCCAGACCACGTCGGCGTCGCAGACCGCGTCGATCGCCTGCTGCTCCTCCGGTCCGTCGACCTCGACGAAGGCCAGCGCCCGGTGACCACGCGGTAGCTGCTCCAGCGTCGCGGCGATCGCCGGCAGGGCGGTCTCGTCGCCGACCAGCAGCGACCACTCGGCCTCGGGATCGCTGACCCAGTGCAGCCGCGGGCCCGCGATGCCCAACCGCTGACCAACCGCCGCCTGCCCCGCCCAGCGCGTGGCCCGGCCGTGGTCACCGTGCAGCACGAAGTCCGCTTCGAGCACCGTCCCGTGCCCGGGGACCCCGCGCCGCAAGCGGCGCACCGTGTAGTTGCGCCAGTGCTGCCCCTCGGCGCCGGGCGGGAACCGCCAGCTCCCGCTGATCGGCAGCACCACCTCGCGGCCTTCATCCGGCCAGATGAAGGTCGCGATCTCGCCCGGCTCGTCGTGGGGCATCTCGTCCAACACGGAGCCCGCGAAGCCGATCCGGGCCATCTTCGGCGAGACCCGATCGACCGCGACCACCTCGACGATCCCGGTCACGAGCGGGAACCGGACCGATCGGCGCTGCACGGCCTCGGCGATCTCCTCAGCGGTGCGCTGGCTCATCAGGGTCCTTCGGTCGGGGGCGAATCGGAGGCGGGCCCACCCGTGTTCGGGGACCCTACTTCGGTCAGCTCGTCAGGCTAGCAAGGGGCCGCCGCCCGCACCGGGGCGGGCCGTGTCGCCTTCTGCCGAATGGTCCGGCAGAAGGCGCCACGCTCCCGTTCGATGGCGGTCCGCGACGCCGTCAGGCGGCGGACTCGGGGTCCCCCTGCGCGCGGAACGTCCGCAGGCGCAGCGAGTTGGAGACCACGAAGACGCTGGAGAACGCCATCGCGGCGCCGGCGAACAGCGGGTTGAGGTACCCGAGCATCGCCACGGGGATCAGCACCACGTTGTAGGCGAACGCCCAGAACAGGTTGATCTTGATCGTCCGCAGCGTCCGCCGCGAGAGCCGGATCGCGTCCGCGGCGGCCCGCAGGTCGCCGCTGACGAGCGTCAGGTCCGAGGCCTCGATCGCCACGTCGGTGCCCGTCCCGATCGCCAGCCCGAGGTCGGCCTGCGCCAGCGCCGGCGCGTCGTTGATGCCGTCGCCGACCATCGCCACGGTGTGGCCCTCCTGCTGCAACCGGGTGACGACCCCGGCCTTCCCGGCCGGCAGCACGTCGGCGATCACCTCGTCGATCCCCAGCTCGTCGCCGATCGCCCGCGCGGTCTGCGCGTTGTCGCCGGTCAGCAGCACCGTGCGCAACCCCAGCTCCCGGAACCGCCGGATCGCCTCGGCACTGGTCGGCTTGACCGTGTCGGCGACCACGACGATCGCTCGGGCGCGACCGTCCCACGCGGCCGCGATCGCGGTCCGGCCCCGGCTGCGGGCTTCGTCGAGCGCGGACTGCAGGTCCGGCGACAGGCTGACGCCCCACTCCTCCAGGAGCTGCGGGCGCCCGACCACGACCGCTGATCCGTCGACGATGCCCTCGACGCCGAGGCCCTCGCGGTTCTTGAACCCCTCGACCTCCGGCAGACGCCCGTGATCCTCCTGCGCCGCGGCGGCAATCGCCTGGGCGATCGGGTGCTCGGAGGCGCTCTCGACCGCGCCGACCAGCCGCAGCGCCAGCCCGCGCTCTTCGCCCTCGGCGACGACGACATCGACCACGCTCATCCGCCCCGTCGTCACCGTGCCGGTCTTGTCGAGCACGATCGTGTCGATCCGCCGGGTCGACTCCAGGACGTCGGGGCCCTTGATCAGGATCCCGATCTGGGCGCCACGACCGGTGCCGACCAGCAGCGCCATCGGCGTGGCCAGCCCCAGCGCGCACGGGCAGGCGATGATCAGCGTCGCCACGGCCGCGGCGAACGCGAACGTCGTCCCGGAGCCGTCGCCGATCCAGAATCCGAGCGTCGCGACCGCCAGCACGATCACGATCGGCACGAACACGGCCGAGATCCGGTCGACCAGGCGCTGCACCGGCGCCTTGCCGGTCTGCGCGTCCTCGACCAACCGGGCGATCTGCGCCAGTGCGGTGTCGGCGCCGATCTTCGTCGCGCGGACGACCAGGCGGCCGCCGGCGTTGACCGTGGCCCCGACGACCTGGTCGCCGGGGCCCTTCTCGACCGGCACCGATTCACCGGTCAGCAGCGACTGGTCGACCGCCGAGCGGCCGTCCTCGACGAGGCCGTCGGTGGCGACCCGCTCGCCGGGCCGGACGACGAACCGGTCGCCGACCCGGAGTTCGCCGATCGGGATCCGCGTCTCGTCGCCGTCGTCGTCGAGTCGCGTGACCTGCTTGGCGCCGACCTCGAGCAGCGCCGTGAGGGCCGCTCCGGCCGTGCGCTTCGACCGGGCCTCGAAGTACCGCCCGGCGAGGATCAGCGTGATCACGACGCCCGCGGCCTCCAGGTAGATGTGCGAGGCGGCCGCGCCGCGGTCGAGGACCAGCTCCATCGGCATCTCCATGCCGGGCCCGCCGGCGTCGAGCAGGAACAGCGCGACGACCGACCACCCCCACGCCGCCAGCGTCCCGACCGAGATCAGGGTGTCCATCGTCGCGGCGCCGTGGCGCAGGTTCTGCCAGGTGGCGCGGTGGAACGGCCACGCCGCCCACAGCACGACCGGCGTCGCGAGCTGCAGCGCGAGCCACTGCCAGTACTCGAACTGGAGCAACGGGATCATCGAAATCAGCAGCAGCGGGATCGACAGGACCGCCGCGCCGGTCAGCCGCAGCCGCAGATCGCGCAGATAGACGTCCTCGCCCCGGGACTCCGGCTCGTCGTCGTCGCCCGCGGTGGCGGGCAGGCGCGCCGTGTAGCCGGCGGCCTGCACCGCCCCGAGCAGGTCGTCGGGGCTGACCGTCGCCGCGTCGTACTCGACCGCGGCCTTCTCGGTGGCGTAGTTGACGGTCGCCGTGACCCCGTCGAGCTTGTTCAGCTTCCGCTCGATCCGACCGGCGCACGAGGAGCAGGTCATGCCCTCGACGGGCAGTTCGATCCGCTCGGCGACGCTCATCGTCCGACCTCCACCGTGTAGTCGACGGTCCGCACGCGTCCGTCGACCTTGAACTGCAGGAACAGCCGGTAGCGCCCGGCCGTCGGGAACGTCGCCGCGAAGCTCGTCTCGTTCGCGTGCGGCGCGGCGTCGGCGCCCGCCCCGTGGTCGTGGGCGGCGCCCTCCGTCGGGTGGACGTGCAGGTACCCGAGGTCGCCCTCGCGCAGCGCGACGAGGTGCCCCTTGGCGCCGAGGTAGGGCTCGAGCGCGTCGAGCGGCTGGCCGTCGCGGACGGCGGCGAACCTCAACGTCGTCACGCGACCGGCGCGGATCGGCGGGGCGTCCAGCGTCACGTCGATTCCGGCGGCGGTCGACCCGCGGCCGTCGACCGCGCGGTCGGTGGTCCGCGGCGCGGGCAGCGCCTCGGGGGCGACGTCGCCGGGGACGAACAGGTCGGCGCCCAGCGTCTGCTTGCCGTCGCCGGTCGTGAAGTCCGCATAGGCCCGGTAGGTCCCGGCCGCGGGCAGCGCGACGTCGACCTCCCAGGCGCCGTCGGCCCGCATCGTCGGATGGACGTGACGGAAGACGGCGGTGTCGCGACGCACCACGATCATGTGCAGCCGCTTCTCGTGCTCGACCCGGAAGTCGCGCACGGCGCGTCCGCGCTCGTCGGTGATCCGGAAGCGAAGCCGCGCGGATCCCGTCGCCACGAAGCGGGTGCGGTCGAGCTCCAGGGCGTAGCCGTTCTGCGCGACGGCGAGCCCGCCGATGGCCGGGGCGGCCGGATCGTGCGCGTCGTGGCCGGCGGCGCCGGAGTCGGTTGCGGCCCGGTCGTGGTCGCCTTCCACGGCGGGGGCCGCGTCGCCGTGCGCGGCGTCGTCAGCGCCCGGCTCGTCGCCGTGTCCGGTCGACGCGACGGGCGCGTCGGTGGGGTCGGTCGCCGCCCCCAGCAGGACGGCGCCGCCGAACACCAGGCCGAGCAGCACCGCGAAGGCGGCGAGCCTGCTGGGAACGCTCATGGGAGTCCTCCGTGTCCTCGTGCTCGTCAGGAGACGAGCGTGTAGCCGGCAGTCTCGACCGCTTGGTGGACCGCGGCGGGGTCGACGTCGCCGACGACGGTCAGGCGCCCGCTCGCGCGCTCCGCCGTGGCGGAGCGGACGCCGTCGAGCTCCTCGACCTCCTCGCGGACGGACAGCTCGCAGTGGCCGCAGGTCATGCCCTCGACGGTGAAGATCTGGGTGTCCTGGGTCATATCGCGCCTCTCGCTCTTCGCACCCGCTTCGAGAACGACCGGCCGTCGGCCACCGATCTCGAAACGGGTTCCTGGGTTTCAATTACCCTCAGGGGGTATCGACAAAGCGAACCGTAACATACCCAAGGGGGGTATTGCTAGGATGTCGGTATGGCCGAAGCTCCCGCCCCCGCCTCTCGCGGCTACACCGCGACCAAGGACCAGCTCCTCAAGCGCCTGCGGCGCGCCGAGGGGCAGCTACGGGGCGTGCAGGGGATGGTCGAGGACGACCGCTACTGCATCGACGTGCTGACCCAGATCAGCGCCGTCCAGGCCGCGCTGGACAAGGTCGCGCTCGGCCTGATGGACCAGCACGCGCGCCACTGCGTCGCCGGGGCGGACGGGCAGGAGCAGATCGACAAGACCGACGAGCTGATGGCCGCCGTGGGGCGCCTGATGCGCCGCGGCTGACCGGACGGTCGCCCCCTCCGGGTGCGAGGCCGGACCCGAAGTCCTACGGCGCGGGCTCCCGCGGGCCTGCGGTCGCCTGGAGCCCGGCGAAGAACAGCACCAGCATCGTCCCGAACAGGTCGTCGGGAACGCCGTCGGGATCGATCAGCCGCTGGATCGCGACCCCGCTCGCCATCGTCGACGTCATCCGGGCGATCTCGTCCGGCGGGTGGGCGGACTCGAGACCGAGCTCCTCGGCACGCTGGGCGTAGACCGCGGCGACCCGGTCGCGCAGCGGCGTGATCCGCGCGAGCATCTCGCGACGGAAGTCCTCGTCCCGGGTCGCGTGGCCGACGAGCTCCACGAAGACCCGACCCCAGGCCGGATCGCTCGCCATTTGGTCGGCGAACTTGAGCCCCGCGTCGCGCGCCTGGTCCTCCACCGCGTCGTGCGACGCGACAGCGTCGTCGACGTCGTCGATCGCGGTCGAGAAGTGCCGCTCGAGGATCGCCAGCACCAACGCGTCCTTGCTGGCGAAGTTGGCGTAGAACGCGCCCTTGGTGAATCCGGCGTCGCGGGCGATCTCGTCGATCGACGCCCGGTGCAGCCCACGCTCGGCGACCGCCCGGGCCCCCGCCCGGATCAGCGCGTCGCGGGTCCGTTCCTGCTGCTCCTTGCGCGTCAGCCGCGGGGTGTCCATCACCCCACCGTCGCCGGCACCTCGGGGGTCGCCGGCGCGGTGCGGCGCCCGACCACGATCTCGGCCTGGCCGCCGGGGGTGCGGGCGATCGCCCGGCTGCGCATCGGCTCGCCGGGGGCGGTCGTCGTCTGCAGGTCCATCGACCGCACGATCTCGCCGAGGATCGTCTTCATCTCGAACAGCGCGAAGCTCGCCCCGAGGCAGCGGCGCACGCCGCCACCGAACGGAATCCAGGTGTAGGTGCCGGGCGTCTGGTCGAGCCAGCGCTCGGGCTTGAACGCATCCGGGTCGGGATAGATCTCGGGGCGGCGGTGGACGAGGTGGATGCACGGCACGACCCGCGCGCCCTTCGGGATCCGGTGGCCGGCGATCTCGACGTCCTCCTGGATCTCGCGCACCACGATCGAGATCACCGGGCAGAGCCGCAGCGTCTCGCGGCAGACCGCGTCCATCCAGACGTCGGTCTCGCCCTCGCGGACCTCGTCCTGCAGCCGCTGCAGCGCGTCGGGGTGGCGGATCAGCCGCTCGAGCGCCCACGACAGCGAGTTCGCCGTGGTCTCGTGCCCGGCGACCAGCAGCGTCATCAGCTCGTCGCGCAGCTCGCGGTCGCTCATCGGGCGCCCGTCCTCGTCGGTCGCCTGCAGCAGCAGCGAGAGGATGTCGCCGCGCTCGGCCAGGTCGGACGCCTCGCGCCGCCGCGCGATCTCCGGCAGCAGGATGTCGTCGACCGCGGCGAGCCGACGCCGCACCGACTTCAGTCGCGAGAACCGCCGCTCACCGAGCAGCGCGATCAGCAGCATCGTCCGCGGGTTGGTGACCTCGCCCAGCAGGTACTCCAGCGCGGACCGCAGGTCGTTCAGCTTGGCGCCCTCCACGCCAAAGACCGCGCGCATGATGATCTCGAGCGTGATCGCCTGCATGTGCGGCCAGGCCCGCAGTGGCTCGCCGACCGGCCACTCGGCGATCGTGTCGCGGGCGATCTGGCGCATCAGGTCCTCGTAGCCCGCCATCCGCTTGCCGTGGAACGGCGGCAGCAGCAGCTTGCGCTGGCGCAGGTGCGGCGCCTCGTCGAGCAGCAGCACCGAGTGCTTGCCGAGCAGCGGCAGCAGGATCGAGTTGCCCTCTCCGGCGTGGAAGACCTTGGGATCTCCGGTGAAGACCTGCTTGACGTGCGCTGGATCGGTCAGGAAGACCCAACCGCCCTTGCCCCCGGGCAGCTTCAGCGTGAACGTGTCGCCGAACTTCGCCTGGACCTTCGCCAGATAGCTCCAGGCGTAGCGGTTGAACCGGATCGAGTGCCACAGCAGCGGCCCGCGGGGGCCGGGCGGGACGGAGGTGATCGAGCGGTCGGCAGCCATAACGTAACGGAGACTATTCGAATACTCGGCGGTATGTCAAACGATGTACGCGGATGCTGGCGCCGGCGACCTGTTGACGTTGTGCCGGCAGTACGAGCACAACGTCAACGGCTCGCGAACCGCCTACTCGGCGGCCCCCACCGGCTCCTCCGCCCGCTCGGCCGCCGCGACCGCGCGGAACTCGGCCGGGTCGAACCGCGCGACGAGCCGCTCGTACTCGGCCATCCGGTGCGGCCAGTTGCTGACCACCCGGCCCTGGGCGTTGCGGTACCAGCTCGAGCACGACGTCCAGACCGAACCCTCGAAGTCCCGCTGGATCGACGCGTTCGACGCCTGCTGGACCTCCGGCCGCACGTCGACCGCCGCGGTGCCAGTGCGGCGCAGGTGCTCGAGCGCCTGGTGGACGTAGCCGACCTGCGCCTCGATCATCACGATGATCGATCCGACGCTGAGGTTGGTGTTGGGGCCGTAGAGCACGAACATGTTTGGGAAGCCCGAGACCGTCATCCCGTGGTGCGCCTCGGCTCCGTCGACCCACGCCTGCTGCAGGTCCTGTCCGTCGGCGCCGCTGACCGTGACCGGCGCGACGAAGTCGTGCGTCCGGAAGCCGGTGCCGTAGACGATCACGTCGACCTCGCGCTCCTGCCCGTCGGCCGTGACGACGCCGCGCTCGGTGATCTCGCGGATCGGGTCGACGATCAGGTCGACGTTCTCGCGCTGCAGCGCCGGGTAGTACTTGCTCGAGAAGAGGATCCGCTTGCAGCCGATCGGGTAGTCCGGGGTCAGCTTGCGGCGGAGCTCCGGGTCGCGCACGCGCAGCCGGCGGAAGCCCTGGGACCACAGCTTCAGCGGCAGGCTGAGGGCCGGAGCCGCGGTCAGGCCGACGGTCGTGACCTCGCAGAAGTGGTAGAGCGTCTGCCGCCGGACCCATTGCAGCGGCGGGATCCGCTCGATCGCGGTACGGGCCCAGTCGGCGTAGGCGTTGTTGCGGCGCGGCAGCAGGTACGACGCGCTGCGCTGGTAGACGTCCAGCCGCCCGACCTCGGGCGCGATCGCCGGCACGAACTGGATCGCGCTCGCGCCCGTGCCGATCACCGCGACCCGCTTGCCGCGCAGGTCGCAGTCGTGGTCCCACTCGGCGGAGTGGAAGCTGCGCCCGGCGAATCGGTCCTGCCCCGGGATCGCGGGCCACGCCGGACGACTGAGCTGCCCGCAGGCGAAGATCACCGACGAGGCGACGATCGTCTCGCCGTCGACGGTGCGCAGCGTCCAGCGCGCGTCCTCGTCGTCCCACGCCGCGTCGGCGATCTCGGTGCCCAGGCGCAGGTGCGAGCGCAGGCCGTACGTGTCGACGCACTCGCCCAAGTAGCGCTTGATGTCGTCGTGCGACGCGCACGGGCTGGTCCAGTCGCGGCGCTGCGCGAACGAGAACGAGTAGAGCGCGGACGGGATGTCGCAGGCCGCGCCGGGATAGGTGTTGTAGTGCCAGACCCCGCCGACCTCCTCCGCCCGGTCGAAGATCGTGAACGCGATCCCCGCCTGCTTCAGCGCGATCCCCATGCCGATGCCGCTGAACCCCGCCCCGACGATCGCCACGTCGAGCGCCGTCGCCGTCCGCGCGCTCATGCGCCGACCCCGGTCGTGACGCTCGCGTCGTGGAGCGGCGTCCGTCCCCGCAGCAGGTCGGCGGCGCGCTCGGCCACCATCACCGTCGGCGCGTGCGTGTTGCCGCCCGGGATCGTCGGGAAGACCGACGCGTCGATCACCCGCAGCCCGTCGATCCCGCGGACCCGCAGCTCGGGGTCGACGACCGCGTTCGGATCGTCGGCCGCCCCCATCCGGCAGGTGCCCACGGGGTGGTAGATCAGCTCGATCCGGTCGCGCAGGCTCGCCTCGAGCTGCTCGTCGCTCTCGTGCTCGCTCCCGGGCCGCAGCTCACGCTCCACCGTCGCCCGCAGCGGTCCCGAGGCCGCGACCCGACGCGCCATCCGGATCGCCGCGACCATCGCGTCGACGTCCTCGCGCTCGTGCAGCGTGTTGGTCAGGATCGACGGGGCGTCGTCGGCGTGCGGCGAGCGCAGGGTGACGCGACCCCGGCTCTTCGGCGTCAGCAGCACCGGGGCGATCGTCATCGCGTGTCCGTCGTAGGTCTCGGCGCCGTGCTTCTCGTAGAACAGGGCGCCGCAGTGGAACTGGATGTCGGCCGCCGGCAGCTCGGGCCGACTGCGCCAGAACGCGACCGACTCGGCGGCCGTCGAGGTCAGCGGCCCGCTGCGCCGCAGCAGCCACTCCAGCAGGCGGCGCGGCTTGTCGGCGCCGTAGAGCGTGTCGGTCTCCGACACCGCCCAGAGCACCGTCAGCATCGGATGGTCCTGGAGGTTCTGACCGACCGCGGACAGGTCGTGGAGCGGGGTGATGCCGTGCTGCCGCAGCTTCCCCGCGGCGCCGATCCCGGACAGCATCAAGAGCTGCGGCGAGCCGATCGCCCCGGCGCTGAGCAGGACCTCGCGGTTCGCCCGGATCACGTGCAGCTCGCCCTTGCGGTCGCGGTAGCGGACCCCGGTCGCGCGGTCGCCGTCGTGCTCGACCCGCTCGACCTGGCCGTGGGTGACGACGCTCAGGTTCGGCCGCTTGCGCACCGGGTGCAGGTAGGCGTCGGCCGCGCTCCAGCGGCGGCCGTCGCGCTGCAGCACCTGGAACATCCCCGCTCCGTCCTGCCGCGGCCCGTTGTAGTCCGGGTTGCGGTCCACGCCCGACGCGACGAACCCGTCGACGATCCGGCGGTTGAGCGCGCGCGGCGACTTCGCGTCCTGGACGTGCAGCGGACCGTCGGCGCCGTGGTCATCGGACGCGCCACGGCTGTTGCTCTCGGCCTTCAGGAAGTACGGCTTGACGTCCGCCCAGCCCCACCCGGTCGCGCCGTCGTCCGCCCAGCCGTCGTAGTCGGACGGACGGCCGCGGACGTAGAGCATCGCGTTCATCGCGCTCGATCCACCGAGGCACTTGCCCCGCGGGACGTACAGCCGGCGGTCGTGGCAGGCCGGCTCGGGATCGGTCTCGTAGTTCCAGTCGAGCGGACCGTGGAACAGGTTGGGAAAGGCGAGCGGGATCCGCACGTTGAGCCCGGAGTCCTTGCCGCCGGCCTCGATCAGCACCACCGAGGTGCCGGGGTCCTCGGTCAGGCGGTTCGCCAGCACGCAGCCGGCCGAGCCGGCTCCGACGATCACGTAGTCCGCGGCGGAGGGAAGCATGCCCGCCAGCCTCGCGGACCGCCCCCGCAAGGAACAGTGGCCAGACCACGAGTTTCGTCCGTACGACTAGTCTCCGACCATGAGTTCGCTCGACCCCGCCGCGTCCGGATCCCCCCAGTCCGGGCCCTGGATCGCGCTCGCGACGGAGCTGGCCGCCCAGGAGGCGTGGCGGCACCGCGTCGTGGCCGAGATCAGCGACGCGATCGTGCGGGAGATCCCGGCCCTCGGACGCGAGACCGAGCTGCGCGCCGCGATGCGCGACAGCGTTGACGCCAATGCGGTGCTGTTCGCCGCGATGGCCGAGCGCCAGCAGGACCCGACCACCGCCGAGCCGCCCGCGCTGGCGGTCGCGTTCGTCCGCCTGCTGGTCCACCGCGGGCTGCCGCCCGAGACCCTGGTCCAGACCTACCGGATCGCCCACGGCGCGTTCTGGCGCACGCTGGTCGGCGAGCTCCGGGGCGCGATCGACGATCCGACGGCCCTGGCCACGGCGCTCGAGCACGGCGCCGCCTACATGTTCGCGTTCATCGACGCGCTGACCGATGCCGCCCAGCGGCGCTACGCCGAGGAACGGGCGCTCTGGGTGCGCTCGTCCGACGCGGTCCGGGCCCAGACCGTCCGCGAGCTGCTCGACGGCGTCCCGCTCGACCCCGAGGCGGCCGGCCGCCGGCTGCGCTACGCGCTCGACCGCGAGCACCTGGCGCTGGTCGCCTGGAGCCCGGCGGGAGCGGCCGTGGCGTCGACCGCGATCGAGCGAGACGTTCGCGAGCTACTGGCGCCGCTCGACGCGGGGACGCCGCTGCTGACCACGATCGGCACCGGGCTCGTCGCTGCCTGGGTCGGCCGTCGTCACGGCCTTGACCCCGCCGCGGTCCGCGCCCTGCGTTCCGCGAGCGACGCGCCGACCGAGCCGGTGCTGGCGGTCGGCGGTCCCGCCCGCGGACCGGATGGCTTCCGCCACGCGCACGTCCAGGCGATGCACGCCCGGCGGGTCGCCCAGCTCCGCTCCGCGGGAGCGGGCTCGGTCACCCACTACGCCGACGTCGCGGTCACCGCGCTCGCGACCGCCGACCACGAGCAGGCGCGGCAGTTCGTCGCGGCGCAGCTCGGACCGCTCGCCGCCGGCACGTCTCGCGCCCGCCGGCTCGCCACGACCTTGGAGACCTACCTCCAGGAGCGATCGAGCCCACGGCGGACCGCCACCCGACTCGGGATCCACGAGAACACCGCCGCGGCCCGGGTCAAGGCGGCCGAGGACGCGCTGCCGGGCCCGATCGAGGGCCGGGTCACCGAGCTGCTGCTGGCGCTGCGGCTCGCCCCCGTGGTCGGCGGCGATTGAGCGGACCGCCGCCCTCCGCGCCGCGGCAGCGCGGCGCCTTGTGCCGATCAGGCCGCTACAAGGCACCGCGCTCCGGACCGCCGCCACCGCCACCGCTGTTCAGTCCCGCGGGTCGGGGATCGCCACGTAGCGCTGCTGCAGGTACTCCTCGAGGCCCTCCGGTCCGCCCTCGCGACCGAAGCCCGAGTCCTTGATCCCTCCGAACGGCGCCGCGGGGTTGGACACCAGCCCGGTGTTGATCCCCAGCATGCCGGCCTCGAGCTTGCGCGACAACCGCAGCAGCCGCGCCGCGTCGCGGGTGTAGGCGTAGGCGACGAGTCCGTATTCGGTGTCGTTGGCCTTGCGGATCGCGTCGTCCTCGTCGCGGAACGTGACGATCGGCGCGACCGGGCCGAAGACTTCCTCGTAGAGGATCCGGGCATCGTCGGGGACGCTGGTCAGGATCGTGCCGGGGACGTAGCGGCCGTCGATCTCGTCGAGCCCCCCGATCACCACGTTCGCCCCCCGCTCGACGGCATCGCCAACCAGCTCGCGGACCTTGTCGACCGCGTTGTCGTCGATCATCGGCCCGAGCGTCGTCTTCTCGTCGGTGCCGGGGCCGAGCACCAGGTCGTCGGCGATCTTCGCCAGGCCGGCCGTGAACTCCTCGGCGACGTCCTCGTGGACGAGGAACCGGTTGGCCGACGTGCAGGCCTGCCCGCCGTTGCGGAACTTCGCGACCTTGGCACCCTCGAGCGCGGCGTCGACGTCGGCGTCGTCGAAGACCAGGAACGGCGCGTTGCCGCCGAGCTCCATCGACATCCGCAGCAGCGCCTTGCCACCCTGCTCGGCCAGATTGCGGCCGACCGGCGTGGACCCGGTGAACGACAGCTTTGCCGTCCGCGGGTGCTCGATCATCGCCGTGGTGACGTGCCGCGAGTCGGTCGTCGTGACCACCGAGACCGCCTTCGGGTGGACGCCGGCCTCGAGCAGGATGCCGGCCAGCGCGAGCATCGTCAGCGGGGTCTGCTGCGGCGGCTTGACCACGACCGAGCAGCCGGCCGCGAGCGCCGGGGCGATCTTGCGGGTGCCCATCGCGAGGGGGAAGTTCCACGGCGTCACGAAGACGCACGGGCCGACCGGATCGCGCTGGGTCAGGATCCGGCCGCCGGACGTCTCGTGGAACGCGTGGCGTCCCTCGATCCGGGTGGCGCGCTCGGAGTACTCGAGCAGGAACCCGTTGGCGTAGGCGACCTCGCCGCGGCTGTCCGGCAGCGCCTTGCCCATCTCCAGGCTCATCAGCACCGCGAGCTCCTCGGCCCGCTCGTCGATCAGCTCCCACGCCCGACGCAAGACGTTCGCCCGCTCGCGCGGCGGCGTCTGACTCCACGCCAGGAAACCCTCCCAGGCGCCCTCCATCACGGCATCGACGTCGTCGGGCGTCGCGTCGGGGAGATGCGCGAGCTCACTGTCGTCGGCCTTGTCCGTGACCGCGAAGGTCGACCCGTCGAGCGCCGTCCACTCCCCGTCGATCAGGCTGCGGTGGGGGACCCGAAGCCGCAGCTCGGGGGCGTCGTAGTCGGTCATGGTGCTCCTTCGTTGCTCGCTACCGGCCCAGCCGTGACGGCCTCGGCGCTCGTGTACCCGGACGATCCGGGCGCTACCGCCTTGATGCTCGCAGACGCGGAGCTAGGGCCGGACCCGGGCCGATCGGCGGCGAATCTCAGCCCTTCACGTCCACCCGCAGGATCCGGTCGTCGTCGTCCGCCGGGTCGCCGCGGCCGTCGCGGTTGGACGTGGTGATCCAGAGCGAGCCGTCGGGCGCGGCGACGGTGGTGCGGATCCGGCCGTAGTCGCCGACGTAGAGCGCCTGCGGCTTGCCGGTCCGGGTGCCGTTCAGCGGAACCCGCCAGAGCCGCTCGCCGCCCAGGGCCGCCACCCACAGCGCGCCGTTCAGGAACGTGACGCCGCTCGGCGACGCCTCGGACGTCGACCAGACAACCTTCGGGCTGACGTACTTGCCGCCGCCGGTCCCCTTGCCCTCGACGTCCGGCCAGCCGTAGTTCCGGCCCTTGCGGATCAGGTTGATCTCGTCGTAGGTGTTCTGGCCGAACTCGGCCGCCCAGAGCCGATCGCGCTCGTCCCAGGTCAGCCCCTGGACGTTGCGGTGGCCGAGCGACCAGACCCGCGAGCCGCGGATCGGGTTGTCCTTCGGCACGCTGCCGTTGGGGTTCATCCGCAGGATCTTGCCGCTCTGCGACCCCCGGTCCTGGGCCAGATCCCCGTCGCCGACGTCACCGACCCCCGCGTAGAGCTTGCCGTCCGGTCCGAAGGCGATCCGCCCGCCGTTGTGGATCGCTCCCGACTCGAGCCCGCTCACCACGGTGCGCAGGGTACGCGGCGCGTTCAGCTTGAACCGCACGATCCGGTTGTCGCGCGACGTCGTCATGTAGGCGTAGATCCAGCGGTCGCGCGCGTAGCGGGGCGAGACCGCCAGCCCGAGCAGCCCGCCCTCGCCCTGCTCCTCGACGCCCGGCAGCCTGCCGACCGTGCTCAGGCGGTTGCCGTCCTTCGCGATCCGCCGCACCCGACCGCCGCGCTCGGCAACTAGGGCGTCGCCGTTCGGCAGGAACGCCACGCCCCACGGGACGTCCAGGCCCCGGGCGACGGTGCTGACTGCCGGCGCCTCGATCGCACGGGACGACGCGGCCGCGTCGTCGCGGGGCGGGCCGGGCTCGCTGCGGCTGGTCGCCGGAGCGTCGGCGGCGTCGGTCGCGGTCGTGGTGTCGCTGTCGGCCGCGGTTCCCGATCCACAGCCAATCAGGACCACGCCGGCCGTCAGCAGGACGGTCATCCGGGTGCGCATCGACCCAGCCTGACGGATCCGCCCGCGCAGCCCGCCACTACCGGGGTTCCCGCCCGGCCCTCGCCCGACCTCGGCGCTACTTGCGGCGCTTCTTGCCGCCGCTGCCGGCCTTCGGCTTCGGCGCGGGGGCGTCGAGATCCGACGCCTGGGCCTCGCGGGCCCGCTCCGCGGCTTCCATCAGCTCTGCGCGGGTCGGCCACGGCTGCGGCGTGCCGGTCTCCCATGCGGCCGGGCGACCGCCAGGCCACTTGCCGAGCAGCGTGACGCCGATCGCGATGAACCAGAAGGCCCGCAGGAAGCCCTGCTGATCGAAGATCGGGACCACCACGAGCACCGCCAGCAGCACGCCGAGGAAGCCCATCACCTTCGTGATCAGGCCGACGTTCATCGCGCTCAGCGCGGCGGACCCGATGCCGACCGCCACCAGCATCTGGCCGAGCACGCTGAGGATCGAGAGCCCGCCGAGGTCCTCGCGCGGCGCGTTGAGCGCATCGGCCGCCGCCCAGTTCGTCTGCAGCTCGGGAGCGAGGCTCGCGAAGTCCGAGAGCTTGATCGCGCCGTAGGTCATCGCCACCGTGGTGCCGATGCCGAAGGCCAGCGCGCCGATCACGGGGGCCCAGAAGAACCATCGGGGGAACGACGGACGGCGTCGCCACGAGGCGCGCAGCAGGCCGAACAGCACCGGCGCCATCACGATCAGGCTCAGGCCGGCGAGCGCGGTCGCGGCGATGATCATCACGGCGTTGTTGCCGTAGTGGTCGGCGACCTGCGACTGGGCGCCGACCAGGCCGGCCCCCTGCTCGCCCGCGCCGTAGATCGTCAGCGACTGGGCGACGGTCTTGACCGCTTCGACCTCGTTCGGGATCCCACGCGAGGTGATCACCTGCAGCGCGATCGCGATCAGCGGCAGGATCCCGGCGACGATCGCGAGGATCCCCGCCTTCGGCAGCCAGCGCTGCTCGATCGCCAGCGTCTCTTCCGGGTCCAGGGCGTCGGGAATCACTCGGGTGTTCGCCACGGAGCAGGATTCTACGGACCTCCGGGGGGATCGGAGCCCACCCCATCCACCGCCGGCCGAACGCTCACCCGCCCCGGCCCGCGGCGGCGGAGCGGTAGCATCGCGGTATGGAAGGCTTTGGCGATCTCTTTGGCGACCCGGACGACCTGCAGCGCAAGATGATGGAGTTCGCGGAGCAGATGCAGGGCCAGCAGAAGCTGGCCTGGGCGGACAACGCGATCGGGCTCGCGGTCCAAATGACCGTCGCGGCGGTCGGTCGCGTCAACCTCCAGGGCGACGCCGAGGCGCAGGCCCGGCAGATCCGCCAGGTGATGGCGGTCGTCTTCCCCGAGGCCGTCACGCTCGTGCGCGAGGCCCGGCAGGGCCTCGGCTAGTCGGTCGTCGGCGGGCCGCGGCCCCGGCTAGTTGCGGGGCCTCGCGGCTAGCCGGACGCGCTCGGCTCGGCGTTCTCGCTCGCCCGGTGCTCCTTGCCGGCGGCGATGACCTCCTTGAACGAGCGGAAGCCGAAAATCTTGACCAGGGCGAAGAAGCCGATGGCGAGGCACGTGACCCCGATCGCGATCTGCTGGCCGACCGAGTAGGCGGCGACCGTCGCGGCCGTCGCCGAGCCGGCGAAGACCTTGACCATGAACGCCTGCTGCACGCCCGCCCCGCCCGGCGTGAACGGCATCAGCGCCGCGACGGCGTTGATCGCGTGGACCAGCAGGACGTTCTGCACCGATCCGCCGACGTGGAACGCCTCGAGCAGCATCCAGAAGGCGGTCAGCCGGAACAGGTAGCCGGCGAACAGCACCAGCCAGACCTCGCGGAAGAACCGCCGCCGGTCGCGCAGGATCACCACGCCCTGGCGGACCCGGGCCCAGAACCGCCGCGCCCGCTCCGACAGCACCGCGAACGCGACCAGTCCGCCGACCGCGAGCACGGTCAGCACGAACAGCGTCGCCGAGAAGTTGGCGAACACGAACGACAGGTCGAACGCGTTGAGGCTGGCGAAGTCCGGCGGCTTCGGGAAGACGCCCTGCGTGAACGCGAAGATCAGGATCGGGATCGCGACCGTCAGGTCGAACACCGCCTCGACCATCATCGCCGCCGTCACCGCCGGGTACGTCGAGTTGGGGATCGAGGTCTTGACCAGGAAGACCTTGATCACGTCCCCACCACGCGCCGGGATCACGTTGTTGAAGCCGTAGGCGGCGATGTACGCGCCCCAGATCCGCCGCCACTGGAAGGTCTCGGCGGGATACGCCGCCCGCAGCACGTTGAAGAACCCGCGGGAGCGGAACGTCAGGTAGACGACGAAGCACGTCAGCCCGATCAGCAGCGGGACGAGGTTGACGTTGGCGATGCTCGCGAAGAAGTCGCCGATCGCCCCGAAGACCTCGGAGATCCCGGCGAGCGGCGTCGGTGCTCCGGTTCGGGGGACGGACACGGGTGCAGCCTACGATGATTGGAGCCCGGCCGCCCCGCCCGCTGGCCGCCCTGCCTACCCGAGCTCGACGAGCTCGACGCCGAGCAGATCCCAGATCAACGGGTCGTTGAGCGTCGGCACCACGTGGTGGGCGTCGAGCTCGACGCCCGGGTGGCTGAGCACGCCGACCACCGTCATCCCGGCGTCGCGCGCCGAGCGGACGCCGGTCGGGCTGTCCTCGACCGCGACGCACGTCTCGGGACGGACGCCGAGCGCTTCGGCGGCCGCGACGTAGATGTCCGGCGCGGGCTTCGGGCGCGGCACGTCGTCGGCGGTCAGCAGCACGTCGAACGTGTGCCCGTGCCCGGCGGCGACGAGCGCCTTCTCGGCGAAGCTGCGGGCGGCGTTGGTCGCCATCGCGATCGGCACGTCGTCGGCGTCGAGCGCCGCGACCAGCTCGGCGGCGCCCGGCATCACCGGGACGCCGTGGTCGAGCTCGGCGTGGACCAGCTCGGCCAGCTCCTCCAGGAGCCGGGACCCGTGGCCCGGCGCCTCGAGGAAGCGCTCGAGATGCCGCGACGCCTCGGCGAAGCTCGTGCCCAGCAGCTCGCGCTTGTGCTCGGGGCGCAGGATCTGGCCCCAGCGCGTGAACAACGCGGACTCCGCGCGCGACCATGCGTCCTCGGTCGCGAGGAAGGTCCCGTCGTTGTCGAAGATGACCGCCGCCGGCCGTGCCACGGTCACGGCCCCTCGGCGGTACCCGCCACGCTCAGAACTCGACGCCGACGATCAGCGGCTTCGCGCCGCCGGTGATCCGCCACGGGGTCTCCGGCTCGTACAGCGCGCCAAGACCCTCGGACTTCATCAGCGCGAACTCGATCGCCTCGCCACCCTCGGGGGTCACCACGACCGTGGCCGTCTCGCCGTCGTCCGCGGTGACCTCGTAGTCGAGATCCTTGACCGAGGCGACGTCGCGGACCGGCTCGCCGCCGGAGATCAGTCCGGAGAGCTCCATCGCCATGCGGCAGTTCGCGCCCTCGCTGGCGCCGGCGACCAGCTCGCCCTGCGCCTCGACGGTCATGAAGTCGCAAGCGCGTTGACCGTTCTTCTGGGACAGCGCCTCCGAGAGGAAGTCGCGGACGGCCGTCTGCGGTTCGTCCTTCTGGAAGGTGGTTCCGCCGCAGCCCGTCACCGCAAGGGCAAGGACCGCCGCCGTGGCGAGGGAGAACACGCGAGTCGAACGCATCACGCGTTGATTCTGACGCCTGAGACGTTCTGACGCATCCTCGTTCCGCGCCTGGCCCGCGGGATGGCCGCGAAACCCCGTCGACACGGGCGATTCGGCGTGTCGAGCGACGGTCTGCGACGATCGCGGCGATGGCCCGCGCGACGCCCGATCACCGCCCTCGACCGGTAGCCGGGCCGCGGATCGCGCCGGATCTGGCGCCGTTCTCGCTCGACGACGGCGTCGCCCACGACGACCGTCTGTCCGACGTCGCGATGGGCGGGTCGCTGCCCGCCGGAACGTTCGCTCGCGGGGTTCAGATCGAGGCGGCGCGGGCCGAGCAGGTCGACCTGGCGGGCGCGCGGATGCCCGGCATCGCCCTGGTCGACGTCGAGCTGCGGGCCGCGAACCTGGCCAACGCCGACCTGCGGTCCGCGTCGCTGCGGCGGGTCGCGATCGTGCGGGGGCGGCTGACCGGAATCCAGTGGTCCGGCGCGCGGCTCGACGACGTGCGCTTCGACGGCTGCCAGATCGACCTGGCGGCGTTCACCGGCTGCGAGCTGCGCCGCGTGGAGTTCCACGACTGCCGGCTCGTCGGCAGCGACTTCCAGGACCTGAACGCGCAGGACGTCACGTTCGCCGACTGCGACCTGTCCGACATCGACCTGACCGGTGCGCGGTTCACCCGCACCGAGATGCAGCGCTGCACGCTCGACGGGATCCGCTCGCTGGAGCGGCTGCGCGGCGTCGGCATGCGCTGGGAGGACGTGCTCGCGTCGGCAGGGGCGTTCGCGGGAGCGATCGGCGTGCGGCTGATCGACGGCTGATCGCCTGGCCGCAGCGAGCCGCCGGAACCGACCCGACACAATCGCCGGACGTGTCCCGGTACCTGAGCAACCCGAAGTTCACCGTCAGCGTCGTCTTCGTCGCGGCGATGTTCATGAGCATCCTCGACTCGACGATCGTCAACGTCGCGCTGCCGTCGATCAGCCGCGACTTCGACGCCTCGATCTCCGCCGCCGGGGTCGTCGCCTCCGGCTACCTCGTCAGCCTGGCGGTCTTCATCCCCGCGTCGGGTTGGCTTGGCGACCGCTTCGGCACGCGCCGGGTCTTCCTGCTGGCGTTGCTGGCGTTCGTGGTCGCCTCGGCGCTCTGCGGCGCCGCCGGCAGTCTCGGCCAGCTCGTGCTGTTCCGCATCTTCCAGGGCGCGGCGGGCGGGATGATGATCCCGGTCGGGATGGCGATGCTCTACCGCGTCTTCCCGCAGGACGAGCGGGTCGCCGCGTCGCGGGTGCTGATCGTGCCGACCGCCGCCGCCCCCGCGCTCGGTCCGGTGCTCGGCGGGATCCTCGTCGAGCACCTCTCCTGGCACTGGGCCTTCCTGATCAACGTGCCGGTCGGGCTGCTGGCGGTCGCGTTCGGCCTGCGCTTCCTGCCCCGCGACGTGCCCGGTCGCCCGGGGACGTTCGACGGCCTGGGCTTCGTGCTCGCCGGCGCCGGGCTCGGGCTGGCGATGTTCGCGATCTCCGAAGGCCCGGGTCAGGGCTGGGCCTCGGCGCAGATCGTGGCGAGCGGCGTCGTCGGCGTGACGTTGCTCGCCCTGCTGGTGCCGTGGGAGTTGCGGAGCGCGGCGCCCCTGCTGGACCTGCGCCTGCTGCGCGAGCGGATGTTCCGCCGCTCGTTCCTGATCCTCGTCCCGTCGACGGCGGGCTTCCTCGGACTGCTCTACGCCTTCCCGCAGCTCCAGCAGGAAGGGCTGGGCCGTTCGGCGATGACCAGCGGGCTGCTGACCTTCCCCGAGGCGATCGGCGTGATGGCCGGATCGCAGGTGGCGTCGCGGCTCTACCCGCGCGTCGGGCCGCGACGCCTGATCAGCGGCGGGGCGGTCGGCGTCGCGATCGGCGCGCTGCTGCTGACCCGGGTCACCGGCGCAACGCCCGACGCGCTGGTCGTCGTGCTGATGCTCGGGATCGGCCTGTCGATGTCGGCGGTGTTCATGCCGATCAACGTCGTGCCCTTCGCCAACATCTCCAACGCGGCGACCAGCCAGGCGTCGAGCATCTTCAACGCCCTACGCCAGACCGGCGCGGCGCTCGGCGTCGCCTTGCTCGCGACGACGATCGCGCTGGTGGGCCCGGTCGCGGTCGGAGCCGGCGGCGGGCCGGGCGGAGAAGCGGGGGGCAGGGCGGGCGTTCCGATCCCCAACCTGGACGCCTACCACGCGGCCTTCTTCGTCGCGGCCGGCTTGATGCTGCTCGCGGCCCTGATGGCGCTGCGGATCCGCGACGCCGATGCGACATCGACCTATCGACGGGTCTGACCCCGGAATCCGGCATACTTCGTTGCATGCGCAAGGACTTTGATCCGGCGAACCGGTCGGCCGGCGACTTCTACCGCCTGATGACCGCGGTGATCGTCCCGCGGCCGATCGCCTGGGTCGCGTCGACCTCGGCCGACGGAATCGACAACCTGGCGCCGCACTCGCTGTTCACGATCTCGTCGACCGCTCCGCCGGTCGTCCAGTTCACGTCGGTCGGGACCAAGGACACGCTGCGCAACGTGCTGGCGACCCGCGAGTTCACGATCAACCTGGCCCCCGAGTCGCTGTTCGAGCAGATCAACGCGACCGGCACCGACTACCCGGCCGACCACAGCGAGTTCGATGCGGTCGGCCTGACCCGCGAGCCGAGCCGCCGGGTGGCGGTGCCACGCGTCGCGGAGTCGCCGGTGGCGATCGAGTGCGAATTGCACCACACGGTCGGATTCGGCACGTCGACGGTGGTCTTCGGACGGGTGCTGCACCTCGCGATCGCCGCGGACGCGATGGCCGACGACGACCTGCCGTCGATCGACCGGCTGGCGCCGTTGTCCCGGCTCGGCCGCAACGAGTGGGGCACGACCCGCGAAGTCCGCTCGATCGACCGGATCCGGTTCAGCGACCTCGGCGACGCGGCGAACGACTGACCACGGCGGGGCGCGCCAGCCCCCACGATCGGCTTCTCGATCCGCGGCCGCGTCCGAGATACCACGAACGTGGGCCGTAGCCCCCACGATCGCCCCCACGATCCGGGGCGCGGGCGAGATACCACGATCGTGGGGCCCAGCCCCCACGATCGACCCCTCGATCGGTGGCGCGGTCGAGATACCACGAACGTGGGCCGTAGTCCCCTCGATCGCCCCCTCGATCCGGGGCGCGGTCGAGATGCCCGGAACGTGGGGCCCAGCCCCCAGGATCGCCCTCTCGATCCGGGGCGCGGGCGAGATACCACGAACGTGCCCCACCCCGTCCAGCGGGCCCGAGAGGCCGAGGGGCCATACCCTTGACGGCATGATCGTCCGCACCCCCGAGGAACTCGACGGCCTGAAGCGCGCGGGGGCCCTGGTCGCCGAGACCATCCGGCGGATGCGCGACGCGGTCGCCCCCGGCGTCACGACCGCCGAGCTGGATCTGGTCGCCGCGCGATGCTTCCACGAGCACGGCGCGGAATCAGGTCCGATGGAGACCTACTCGTTCCCCGGATCGACCTGCATCTCGGTCAACGACGAGGTCGTGCACGGGATCCCCGGCGGACGCAAGCTGCAGGAGGGCGACCTGGTGACGCTCGACGTCACGCCCTCGTTGCACGGGTTCTTCGCCGACGCGGCAGTGACCGTCGGCGTCGGGGAGATCAGCGAGGAGGCCCAGCGGCTGCTCGACGTCGCCGACCAGTGCCTGGAGGCCGCGTTGGCGGCCGCCGTCGCGGGGACGCCGGTGCGGACGATCGGCGCCACGGTCCAGGCGACCGCCGCGATGCACGGCGCGAAGCCGTTCGCCGAGCTCTGCGGACACGGGATCGGTCGCCAGCTCCACGAGGAGCCGGACGTGCCGAACGTCGACATGCCGGCCCTGACCACCCCGCTCGCCGAGGGCCTGGTCCTGGCGATCGAGCCGATGCTGACCTTCGGCGCCCCCGCGCTGGTCGAGCGTGACGACGAGTGGACGATCGCCACCGCCGACGGCGCGCTCTCGGTCCACGTCGAGCACACCGTGGTGATCCAGAACGGCGCGCCGATCGTCTTGACGGCCTAGTCAGCCCTGCAACCGATCCAGGGCCGCGAGCACCTTCTCGTCGTGCGCCTTCGGCGTGATCTTCGCGAAGACCTCGGCGACGTTCCCGTCGGGGTCGACGATCACCGTCGAGCGTGACGCGCCCCAGTACTTGCGGCCGTACATCGACTTCTCGACCCAGGTGCCGTAGAGGTCGCAGACCGCGTGGTCCTCGTCGCCGAGCAGCGTGAAGTTCAGTTCCTGCTTCTCGACGAACGTCGCGACCTTGTCGACCGGGTCGGGCGAGATCCCCAGCACCCGCGCCCCACGCTCGGCGTAGGCATCCTCGTTGTCGCGGATCGAGCAGGCCTGCGTCGTGCATCCGGGGGTCGAAGCCTTCGGATAGAAGTAGACGACGACCCACTGTCCTCGCAGCTCCGACAGCGAAACCGACGATCCGTCGGCGGCGGGCAGGGTGAAGTCGGGCGCGGGCTGACCAATCTCGGGGAGCGGCACGGTGGTCTCCTGGTCGAGGGACGGGCGGAGCGCCCATCGTCCCAGACCGCGCCCCACCCCACTTCGGCGGTCTGCCGTGCGGTTCTTCCCCTTCACGGACGCAAACTGCACACCGGTGCTTGCCACCGCTGCGCGGCGGCCTTCGCCGCGGCCCGGCTATCGTCGGCCCCATGCCCTCCTCCCCGCTGATGCGTGCCGTCGTCGCCCTCGCCCCGGGGGATCCCGACGTCCTGGAGGTCCGCGAGGTGCCGCGACCGGAGCCGAGCGCGGGCGAGGTGCTGATCCGGGTCGCCGCAGCGGGGATCAATCCGGTGGACGCAAAGACGCGGAGCGGGGCGGGCGCGGGGAAGTTCCTCGACGAGCTGCGTCCGGCGTCCGCCGACCTGGCCGCGGCCCTCGCCCGCGACGGCGCCGAGCCGACCACCCCCACGGGCGGCGGCTTCCCCTGGGTCCCCGGCTGGGACGTCGCGGGCACCGTCGAGGCGGTCGGCTTCGGCGTCAGCCGGTTCGCCGCCGGCGACCGCGTCTGCGGGCTGGTCGGGTTCCCCCGTGCCGCAGGGACCTACGCCGAATACGTCGTCGCCCACGTCAGCCAGCTCAGCCGCTCGCCGCGCTCGCTGACCGACATCGAGTCCGCCGCGCTGCCGCTCGCCGGGCTGACCGCCTGGCAGGCGATGGCCGACGCGGGCGACCTGGAGACCAACCGGCGCGTGGTGATCACCGGCGCGTCCGGCGGGGTCGGGCACATCGCCGTGCAGGTCGCGGCGGACCTCGGGGCTCACGTGATCGCGGTGACGTCCACCGAGAACGTCGACTTCGTCCGTGGACTCGGCGCGGCCGAGGTACTCAACCGGACCCACGGCGACTGGACGGAGCAGCTCGACGCCCCGGTGGACCTGGTCGTCGACGGGTCGGGCCACGACCTGCGAGCGGCCGCCTACGCCACGCTCGTGCCCGGCGGGCGATTCGTCTCGCTGGTGTCGTCGGCGCGCGGCGAGCCGACCCCCGACACGATCCTCGCGCCTCGGGTCTTCGTCGCTCCCGACGGGCTCGAGCTGCAGCTCCTGACCGGGACCATCGAGCGCGGGATGCTGCGGCCCCACGTCTCGGCGACCTTCCCGCTCGAGCAGGCGGCCGAGGCCCACCGCCAGATCGAGTCGGGCACGACCCGCGGCAAGATCGTGCTGACCGTCGGCGACTGACCGTCGCGCTCCGCGTCACCTTGTGTACCTCCGCGGTACCGCGGGCGACGCGCCAGGGCGGGCCGGCCCAGCCGCGTTCGCCACACCCAGCGTCGGCTAGTCCGCCAGCGCCTGCTCCTTGAACGCGCCCTCCGGGGTGACGCTGACCGGCATCGGCTCGGGCTCGCCGCTGGCGGTCTTGTCGGGAATCGCGATCCGGCCGAGCGGCTCGATGGCCGTCGCCCCCGGCTTCGGTGGGATCAACGCGATCGCGCGCTCGCTCATCGCGGTGATCGTCAGCGACGGGTTGACCCCGACGTTGGCCGGGATCGCCGCGCCGTCGCAGACCAGCAGGTTCTCGTAGCCGAACACCCGGTGCTCGGCGTCGATCACGCCGTGGTCGGGATCGGCGCCGATCGGGGCGCCGCCGAGGATGTGGGCCGTCGACGGCACGTTGAACAGCGCCTCGCTGACCGACGACGCCGGCACCCCGCCGGTCTGTCGCGCCAGCCAGTCGGTGAACGCGTTGGCCGCGGGAATGAACGTCGGGTTGGGGTGGTTCGGGTCCTGCTGCGTGTTGAGCTTGACCCGGCCGCCCCGCCGCCGCTTCTTGGCGACCAACTGCATCGAGTTGTCGAGCGTCTGCATCACCAGCACGATGATCGTGCGCTGCGACCAGTCGCGACTGAACATCAGCTCCCAGACCCACCTCGGATGGCGGACCATCTGGCCGAGCCACTTCAGCGGCCGCGTGACCTTCGTGCCGTCCCCGGTGAGAACCGTGAACAGGCCCCGCAGCGCGCCGCCGCCGGCGCCGTAGGTGACGGTCTCGATGTGGGTATGCGGATCGGGATAGATCGACGACGTGATCGCGACCCGCTTCGCCAGCGCCTCCGCCCGGCCCGCGGGCACCGTGACGCCGAGGATCGCCTCGCTGTTGGTCCGGACGAGGTGCCCGAGCCGCCGCGAGAGCTTCGGCAGATCGCCGTTCAACCGGCAGCGCATCAGCAGCTCGTTGGTGCCGAGCGCGCCGCCGGCGACCACCACACCACGGGCGCGGATCGTCCGCGCGTCCCTGCGGCGCCACGACCCGGTGCGCTCGTGGACGACCTCCCAGCCGTCGGCGCCGTCGCGCCCGTTGATCGGCCGCAGCGACGTGACCTCGCGGCGCGCCTCGATCCGGGCTCCGAGCCGGCGGGCGACGTGCAGGTAGTTCTTCGTCGTGCTGTTCTTGGCGCCCTGCGGACAGCCGAGCATGCAGCGCCCGAGGTTGCTGCAGCCGGTGCGGTCCGGGCCAACCCCGCCGAAATACGGATCGGCGACGGTCTCCCCCGGGGTGTCGAGGTAGGTGCCGACCCGGGCCTTGCGGTAGGTGTCGGGGACGCCGATGTGGTCGGCGTAGCGCTTGAGGAGCTGGTCGGCCGGATCGTCGACCGTCACGTCGGTCACGCCCAGCATCCGCTGGGCGGTCTCGTAGTGCGGCGCCAGCTCGTCCTGCCAGTCGGCGAGGTCGGCCCACTGGCGGTCCTCGAAGAACGCCCGCGGCGGGACGTAGAGGGTCATCGCGTAGGTCAGGCTGCCGCCGCCCACGCCCGAGCCGCTCATGATCGTGACGTCGCGGAAGAACGTCATCTTGAAGATCCCGCGCATCCCCAGCCGCGGCGCGTAGAAGTAGCGCCGGACGTCCCACGAGCTCTTCGGCATGTCGCGGTCCTCGAAGTGCTCGCCGCGCTCGAGCACGAGCACGCGGTGGCCCTTCTCGGCCAGCCGCAGCGCGCTGACGCTCCCGCCGAAGCCGGATCCGATCACCAGCCAGTCGGTGTCGAACTCCCGATCCTCGCCGGCTGCCCCGGTCGTGCTCATGTCGCCCTCCCCGTGAAAATCATGACGCAGGCGTCACTTTAGAGCCTCGGGCCCCGGGGCGGGCGATTTCAGTCGATCAGCAACCGCGAGAACCGGCGGTCCTTGTACGGCTTGCCGCCGGTCTGGCAGGTCGCGCAGTACGCCATCTCGTCGCTTTCGTAGGAGACGCGGAGGATCTCGTCGCCGCAGCGCGGGCACGGCTCGCCGACCCGGCGGTGGACCTGGAGCGGCAGCGGCAGCTTGTCGGGCAGCGGCAGCGAGAGCTTCTCCGCGTACTCCGCCAGCGTGCGGTCCAGCACGACCCGGATCGTCTCGCGCAGGCGGGTGCGCTCGTCGTCGTCGAGATCGCCGCAACGACGCAACGGCGCGAGCTGCGCCTCCCAGAGGATCTCGTCGACCCAGCTACGACCGATCCCCGCGATCACCCGCTGGTCGCGCAACGCGCCGCGCAGCGTCCGCCGGGGCGGCAGGATCGCCGGGTCGGGCGGGTCCGGCCACGCTTCCGGTCCGAGCGTCGTCAGCGTCGGGTCCTCGGCCAGCGCGTCGGGCCGCAGCAGTCGCCCCCAGGCGGCGTGCTTCTTGCCGAACTCGCGCAGTCGCAGCTCGCGCTCGCCGTCGGCGATCCGCACCAGCAGCCGGCTGGAGCGGTCCTTCATCGACGCTCGCGCGTCCCACAGCTGCAGCCGTCCGGCGCTCATCAGGTGGACCACCAGGGTCGCGTCGGCGACCGCGAGCCGCTCGCCCACGGCGGCGTCCGGATCGACGGCGCGAGCCGCCGCACCGGCCGCCGCCAGCCCGCCGCCTGCGAAGCCGACGACGAACAGCTTGCCGCGTCGCCCGATCCCGGTCAGCGTGGCCCCCTCGAGCGCGCTCAGCGGCGGGTCGAAGGTCTGCATCGTGGCCAGCCCGGGCGCGAACGCGCCCTCGACCCCCGCGCCGCGCAGCGCCCCGTCGAGCAGCCGGGCGGTGATCTCCACTTCCGGCAGCTCCGGCACGGCGTCTGCCCCCTCAGCCGATCTCGGCGAGCTCGCGCGGCCCGAGCAGCGCGTCGAGTCGTCCGCCCCCGCCGACCCGCAGCATCGCGACCGCGCCCTTGCGCATCTTCGTCCGGGCTCCGGTCAGGTCGTGCACCACCTGCGACAGGTCCGGCTCGTGCCCGACGATCAGCACCCGCGGACCGAGCGTGGCCAGGCCGAGCGCCTCGTCCACATCCAGACCGACCACGGCGGCGTGCTCGACCACCGCTCCGCCCCACGCCGCGACAGCCAGCTCCGCCGTCTGCCGGGCCCGGACCTTCGGCGAGGCGATCACCACGTCCGGAATGCGGTCGAGCGCGACGAGCGCGCGCCCGGCGATCCGCGCCTCCTCCTCGCCCCGGGCGACGAGCTTCCGTGCTCCGTCGTGGTCCCGACTGCCGTGGTCCTCGGCCGTCCCGTGCCGCAGCAGCAGCAACTCAGACATCGCGGGCCTCCCGCGGACGCTTCGTCGTCATGGGCCGGAGTCTACGACGCGGTTTCGCGCGCCACGCACGATCCGGCCCGTTCGGGCGTCACGCGGGCGTCCGGCGGATCCGGTGGAATGGCGGCGTGGACCAAATCGCCCGATACGAGCGCCGTTTCCGCCGCGCGGGGCTGCCGTTGCTGATCGAGGACTGGTCGGCCCGCACCGACGCGTTCAACCGCGCGTACCCGCTGCTGGCGCTGATCTTCGTCGTCGAGCTGCTCGGCGCGCTCAACCTCGACTGGTCGCCGCTGGCCAACGTCGGGGCGATCGCCGGGGCGCTGGCCTTCGCGATCGCCGCGGTGGCGCTGAGCAACCGGCTGCGCCGCCGTCCGTGGCTGGCGGTCCCCGAGGATCTCGGTCCGGCGGAGCTCACCGGCTTCGTGCTGGTGCCTGCCCTGCTGCCGCTGATCTTCAACGGCCAGCTCGTCAGCGCGCTGGTGACCGCCGGGGTCAACCTCGCCGTGCTCGGGGTCGTCGCGCTCGGCTTCGGCTTCGGGATCGGGTCGATCCTGCTCTGGACGCTGCGGCACCTCGCCGGTCAGCTCGCGGTCTCGCTGATGCTGCTGGCGCGCGCGGTCCCGCTGCTGCTGCTGTTCGCGCTGGTGCTGTTCGTCAACGCCGAGATGTGGCAGGTCTTCGGCCACATGCGCGACGACTCGATGATCGCCGTGGGGATCCTCTTGAGCGTGGTGGTGCTCGCGTTCCTCGGCGTGCGGATCCCGCGCGAGGTCCGCACGCTGGAGGCCGGGGTCGCGGCGGACCTGGCGAAGAGCGACGACGCCGGAGAGGGCGGGGCGCCGTTCGTGCCGCTACGCCGCGCTCAGCGCGCCAACGTCGGGCTGGTGATGCTGATCAGCCACGGGCTCCAGGTGCTGGTGGTGACCGCGGCGATCTCCGCGTTCTTCGTCGCGCTCGGGATGCTGATCATCGACCGCGAGACGATGGAGTCGTGGATCGGCACGACCGGCTCCGTGGTCTGGGTGCCGCCCGACGTCGGCGCCCCGCTGCTGCTGACCGAGGAGCTGCTGCGGGTGGCGCTCGCGATCGGTGGCCTGTCGGGGGTCTACTTCGCGATCAGCGTGCTGACCGACGCCGCGTACCGCGAGGAGTTCCTCGACGAGCTGACCGAGAACATGGGCCAGACGTTCGCGGCCCGCAGCGAGTACCTCGCGCTGCTGGCCGCGAAGACCGAAGACCAAAGCTAGTCCCGCGTCCCGCGCCCGTAGAAGAACCGGGTCACGCCGCGCAGCAGCTTGAAGCCGCGGCCGGTGTACGGGTAGACCTGCGGCTCCTTCTTGATGTGCCAGCGGGACAGCACGAGCGTCTGGGAGTTCGTGTACTTGCGGATCCCGACCGCGCCGTGGCGGGCTCCGAGGCCGGAGTCCTTCCAACCGCCCATCGGGGCCTCGATCGCGGCGTAGCCGACCAGCGAGTCGTTGACGTGGACCAGGCCCGCTTCGATCCGGCGCGCGATCTGCTCGCCCTTCGCCATGTCCTTGGTGAAGACCGAGGCCATCAGGCCGTAGGGGCTGTCGTTCGCCATGCGGATCGCCTCCTCGACGTCGGCGACCTTCATGATCGGCAGGGTCGGCCCGAAGGTCTCCTCCGTCATGCAGGTCATCGAGTGGTCGACGCCGGTCATCACCGTCGGCGGGTACCAGTAGCCGGGGCGATCGGGGTCCGGATCGCCGCCGGCGACGATCTGGGCGCCCTTGGTGCGGGCGTCCTCGACGTGGTCGTTGACGATCCCGAACTGGCTCTCGACGGTCAGGGCCCCGACGTCCGTGCTGCCCGGACCGGTCGGCTGGTCGTTGCGCAGCGCGCGCGCCTTCTTGGTGACCTTGGCGACGAACTCGTCGTAGACCGGCGCTTCGACGTAGACCCGCTCGACCGACACGCAGGTCTGGCCGGTGTTGAACATGCCGTAGAACAGCGCCTGGTTGGCGGCGCGCTCGAGGTCCGCGTCGGCGCAGACGATGAACGCGTCCTTGCCGCCGAGCTCGAGCGAGCACGGGATCAGCCGCTCGCCGGCGCGGGCGCCGATGTGGCGTCCGACCTCGGTCGAGCCGGTGAACATGATCATGTCGACCTGGTCGATGATCGCGTCGCCGAGCACCGAGCCCTTGCCCGTCAGGACCTGCATGACGCCGTCGGGCATCCCGCAGTCCTTGAGCGCCTTGGCGAGCAGCAGCGAGGTCAGCGGGGTCTTCTCGGCCGGCTTGAGCAGCACGCTGTTGCCGGCCATCAGGGCGGGGATGCAGTCGCCGAAGCCGTTGGTGAAGGGATAGTTCCACGGCGCGATCACGCCGACCAGCCCGACGGGCGCGTACCGGGTGATCACCTTCTTGCCCTTGAGCAGCGGCGAGGAGATCTTGATCTTCTCCTCGGCCAGCAGGTCCTCGGCGTGGTCGGCCCAGTGACCGAACGCGGCGGCGGCGTAGAGCACCTCCGCCATCATCGCGTCCTCCCACGCCTTGCCGGTCTCCGAGACGATCGTGCGGACCAGCTCGTCGGCGTTGGCGGTCACCCACTTCTGGGCGCGCTTCATCACGCGGGCGCGTCCGGCGAAGCCGAGCGCCTCCCAGGCCGGCTGCACGGCACGGCCGCGGACGGCGGCGGTCGCGGCGGCCTCGGGACCCAGGTCGTCGACCCAGGCGATCGTCTGGCCCGTCGCCGGATCGACGACGCCCTTCTGGCCGGCGTGCGGGTCGTCGGCGACCGCGGTCGCGCCGCCCGTCGCGTCGACGTCGTCGGACGGGTGGGCGGAAACCGGTTCCTGCGCGCTCATGCTCAGAGCCTAGCGCTTCAGGAACGACTTGTCCGACAAACATGACACAGGCGTCACGTTTGCCGGGAAACCGACCCGGCCCGCGCCCCGCCGAGCGGCGGGGCGCGCGGATCGGGCGCCGAGCGGTCGCTAGTCGGAGATCGCGATCGAGCGGATCTCGATCGGCGTGACCGGGCGGTCCTGGGGGCCGGTCGGCGTGGTGCCGACCCGCTGCACGACGTCGTCGCCGGCGGTGACCTTGCCGAACGCGGTGTGCTTGCCGTCGAGCCACGGGGTCGCGTCGGCGGTGACGATGAAGAACTGCGAGCCGTTGGTGTTCGGCCCCGCGTTCGCCATCGCCAACGTGCCGCGCACGATCTTGTGGTCGTTGAACTCGTCCTCGAACGTGTACCCGGGGCCACCGATGCCGGTGCCCTCGGGGCAGCCGCCCTGGATCATGAAGTCCGCGATCACGCGGTGGAAGATCAGCCCGTCGTAGAAGCCGTCGTTGGCGAGCTTCTTGAAGTTCTCAACCGTCTTCGGCGCGTCGGCGTCGAAGAGCTCGAAGACGATCTCGCCCTCGCTGGTGTTCATCGTGGCGGTGCTCAAGGCGCTCCTCCAGTGGTTGGGGTGGATACCTCGCGCACGACCCTAACGAGCCGCCCGAGCACGCGGGCTGCGCCGTCGCGTCGAGCCGCCCGGGCGGGCGGGCTGCGACGTCGACGGCGAGCGCCGGAGCTCAGCGCGAGATCTCGATCTCGTTGATCTGCGTGGCCGCCGGCGTACCGGGCGCCTCGGCGACCAGCAGCAGCACGTGGCGTAGCTTCTTCGCGCCGTCGAGCTTGAAGTCGGTGCTGGCCCCCGCGCCGCCCTTGAGCGTCTGCAGCGGCGCCAGCTCGACCCACTGGGCGTCGGTGGTCGACGCCGGGAGCGTCTTGCGGGTGGTCCCGAGGATCTTGACCTTGAGGCCCTCGGTCGGGCTGTGGAGCGTCAGGGTCTTCAGCGCGGTCGCCGAGGCGAAGTCGAGCACGTAGCCGAACTCGCCCGTCTTGCCCGCGACGAGCGTGGTCCGCCACGAGGTCTTGACGTTGCCGTCGATCGCGCGTCCCTCTTCGCCGCGGTCCGCGACGACGCCCATCGGGTCGTACAGCGACCCCTGGCCAGCGGCCAGCGTGATCGGACCGGAGGTGTCGGTCTTGGTGTCCGTGTTGCCGCCGGAGCCCGAGCCGGAACCGCTACCCGAGCCGCTGCCGCCGCCCGAGCCGCTGGTGTCGTCGGTCGAGTCGGTGGCGTCGGGGCCGCCGCCCGTGTCGGCCGGGGGCTCGACCGGGGGCGCCGGCGGAGCGGACGGCGCGGACGGCGCGGACGGCGCGCCCGAGGAGAGGTCCGGGCCGAGGTCCAGGTCGGTCGGCTCGTCCTCGAAGTCGTCCGCCAGCTCGGCGCCCAGGTCCTGCGGAGCGCCGAGGTCCGGATCGGTGTCGGCCGGCAGCTCGTCCTCGACGGGCGGCGGGACCACCGGATCGGCCGGCGTGACCGGGGGCGGCGTCGGCGACGGGGTCACGGGCGTGCCCGCGGGGCCGGCCGGGGCCGCAGCCGTCGGCGCGGTGTCGCTGCGCAGGGCGGCGTAGGAGGCTGCCGCCGCGCCGCCCGCCAGCAGCACGGCCAGCGACACCACGACGCCCGCGGCGCGCAGGCCGGGCAGGCGCGGGCTCACGGCGGACATCCGCACGCCGCACGCCAGGCACCATTCCTGATCGGCGGAGCAGACCGTGCCGCAGCGGTCGCACGCACGCACCATGCCGCCCTCGGGGGCAGCGGGTGTCTCCTGAGGATGCTGACCTTCGGACATCGTCACGTCCACCATGCTACCGCCGGAAGGGAATTCGGTGCGGAAGTCCGCAAAAGTTCGTTCACCACGGGACGTTCGGCGGTCTCGAACCGAGACCGATCAGCGCGGAACCAGGACCTCGGCGTACAGCGGGCGCTCGCCGCCGGCCCGCTCGTTGATCGCGTCGACCGCCTCGTCGACGTTCGCCGCCGGGACCGTCGCCAACGCGAACCGCTCCAGCACGAGCACGTCGCGGACGGCCTCGCCGTCCAGGCCGGTCGCCTCGGTGATCGCCGCCACGAGGTCGCGCACCTCGAGCCCGGCGCTCGTCCCCGGAGCCAGCACGATCCGCGTGCCCGGCTCGTCGGCGTCGCGATTGATCTGCGGCTTGCGCCCGCGACGGGGCTTCTGACGGCGGACCTCCGACGCGTCGGCCGGCGCGTCGTCGGTCGGGGCCGGGGCCTCCTCGACGGCGCCCTCCGCAGGCGCGGGAGCCTCCGGAGCGGATCCGCGGACCGCGGTCGCTCCCGCCGACCACGGCGTGATCTCCATGCCGATGTGCTCCTCGATCGCCTCGCGCTCGCGGGTCTGCTTCGACTCGACGAAGGTGATCGCGCGGCCGCTCGCGCCCGCGCGGCCCGTCCGGCCGATCCGGTGGACGTAGGTGTCCGGCGACCGCGGCACGTCGTAGTTGACGACGTGGGTGACCGTGGAGATGTCCAGGCCGCGCGCGGCGACGTCGGTCGCGACGAGGATCGGCACGCGACCGCCCTTGAACGCCAGCATCACGCCGTCGCGCTGCCCCTGCGAGAGGTCGCCGTGCAGCGCGCGGGCGTTCTGCCCCCGGTCCTTCAGCAGCCGGTACAGCCGGTCGGTGCCGATCTTGGTGCGGCAGAAGACGATCGCCTGGCGCGGCCGCTCGGCGGCGATCACCTCGGCCAGCTTCTCGGGCTTGTCCTTCGACGCGACCTCGACCCGGAACTGCTCGACCGAGTCGACGGTCAGCGTGTCGGCCTTGACCTTGACGTGCTCGGGCTCGTAGAGGTAGTTGTCGGCCAGCTTGCGGATCGGCGGCGCCATCGTTGCCGAGAACAGCGCGGTCTGACGGCCGTTCGGCGTCCGCCGGAGGATCTTCTCGACGTCCTCGAGGAAGCCCAGGTCGAGCATCTCGTCGGCCTCGTCGAGCACCACGAAGCGACACGAGCCGAGCTGCAGCGCGCCCCGGTCGATCAGGTCGAGCACGCGGCCGACCGTGCCGACGACGACGTGCGCGCCGGAGCGCAGCCGCGAGATCTGCTCGCGGATCGGCGCGCCGCCGAAGGTCGCAACGACCTCGACGTTCTTCTTGACCCCGAACGAGCGGATCGCCTGGGTGACCTGGATGCAGAGCTCACGGGTCGGCGTCAGCACCAGCGCCTGGGTGTCGCTGCTCGTCGGGTCGACGTACTCGACGATCGGCACGCCGAAGGCGGCGGTCTTGCCGGACCCGGTCTGCGCCTGGCCGATCACGTCTCGACCCTCGAGCATCGGCGGCATGCCCTGCGCCTGGATCGGGCTGGGCTTCTCGTACCCGATCTCGCGCAGGGCCTCGAGCACGGGTTCGGACAGGCGGAGGTCGGCAAACGCGGTCATCGACCCTGGACATTACCCGCCCCCCGGCCCCCGACGGGAACACCGATCGTCTTCGTCGGCCGATTCCCTTCGGCGACCGCCCGCGACGGCGCGGTCAGACGTCGAGGATCAGCTTGCCGGTGGTCAGCACGGTCATGACGCGGGCGGGGCGGG
>JADMKN010000057.1 GCA_015478825.1 Patulibacter sp.
GCCCGGGATCTCGCGGGCGATCAGCTCGACGAACGCCTGCCGGGTCGCGTCGCCGATCTCGCCGACGTCGGCCTCGGTCCTGACCGCGCGCTGGATCATCGCGTGCTCGTCGGGGCGGGCCGCGACGCTCGCGAAGTAGGCCCGGATGCCGTCGCGCAGGCGATCCGGGTCGGCGCCCGACCCGCCGGCGTGCGGCGCGGTCAGCCGCTCGCCCGCCGCCTCGATCGCGGCCAGGAAGATCCCGCGCTTGTCGCCGAAGTAGTGGTAGAGCAGCGCACGGGACACGCCGCACGCGGCCGCCAGGTCCTCCATCGACGTCTGCTCGTACGGCTGCGCCGCGAACCGCTTGATCGCCGTCGTCAGGACCTGCTCCCGGCGGGCCGGGACGGAGAGCCGGGTGCGGGTCGCCACGCCCCGAGTCTAGATCAGTTCCCGACCCCGCCTGGATGGGAAGCCAGGGCGCACGCGTGCACGACGCGGAGGACGAAGGGGTGGCGCGATCCGACCAACGCGTCTATTGTACGTCGTGTTGAATAGTGAGCAGGCTCTTCCGAGGACGGCAGCGATGACGACCACCAGCACCCCGGCCCCCCGTCGATCGGCGGCACGACGCGAGACGACGTGGGCGGCGTCCGAGGCCGGCCCGATCGACGAGCCGGCCGCCGCCGCTCTGGCGACCGCGCCGATGGTCGGCATCCCGCCGATCGTCCAGGCGCTGCGAATGAACGTCCGTCAGTCCTCGTTCATGCGTGCCACGCACCGCGAGCACGGCGATGTCTTCCGCCTCGACTTCGCCAACGACCTGGTGTCCGAGGTGGTCGTGATCAACCATCCCGATCACGTCAAGTCGCTGTTCACCGCCGACCCGACGCTCGCGCCGTCCCGCACCGGGTCCTCGCCGCTGCGGCCGATCGTCGGCGAGAGCTCCGTTCTGACCGCGACCGGGCCCCGCCACATGCGGCAGCGCAAGCTGCTGCTGCCCGCGTTCCACGGCCAGGCGATCGCCCACTACCAGGAGCAGATCCAGGCGGCGGCCGACCGCGAGATCGCGACGTGGACGACCGGGCAGACCTTCCCGCTCGGCCCGTCCGCCCAGGCGATGACGCTCGACGTGATCATGGCCGGCGTGTTCGGCGTCGACGGTCGCCCGGCCCGCGGCACGCTCGAGCACCGGGTGCGGCAGCGCTTCCGCCGCGCGCTCGCGCTCTCGATGACCCGGATCGCCAAGGTCGCGGAGTTCGCCAACCGCCAGAGCCACGAGGCGGTCGGCATCCAGCGGCTGGTGGTCGAGTCGATCGACGGCGCGCTCTACCCGCTGATCGCCAAGCGGCGCGCCGAGCACGTGCCCGGCGCGCGTCACGACGTGCTCTCGATGCTGCTCGACGCCACCACCGAGGACGGCGTGCCGCTGTCCGACGAGGAGCTGCGCAACGAGCTGATGACGCTGGTGCTCGCCGGACACGAGACCACGGCCAACACGATCGCCTGGACGTTCGAGCGCCTGACCCGCAACCCCGAGGCCTACGCGCGGCTGCGCGACGAGGTCCGCTCCGGCGACGGCACCGAGTACCTCGACGCCGTGATCCACGAGTCGATGCGCTCGCGCCCGGTGATCCCGATGTTGGCTCGCGAGGTCACCGTTCCGTGGCGGTTCGGGGAGTTCGCGGTTCCGGCCGGCTCCGTCGTCGCCATGAGCGTGCTGCTGCTGCACCACCGCGAGGACGTCTACCCCGAGCCGCTGGCGTTCCGGCCGGAGCGGTTCCTCGGCGTCAAGCCGGGGACCTACACGTGGATCCCGTTCGGCGGCGGGATCCGTCGCTGCCTCGGCGCCGCGCTGGCGATGGCCGAGATGCGCACGGTGATCGCCGAGATCGTCCGCCGCACCGATCTGGTCGCGACCGACCCGGCGCCGGAGTCCCCGCGTCACCGCAACGTGACGATGGTCCCGGCGCGCGGGGGACGGGTGCGGATCGCCCGCATGCTCGGCTAGCGGGTAGGCTGCAGCCGTCCGGCGGTTGGTTGCCGCTGGGCAGACCCATACATATCCGGGGGGTCCCAAGGTAGGGGCTGAGAGGGCGCTGGTACCGCGTCGACCCGATTCACCTGATCCGGTTCATACCGGCGGAGGGAGCATCATGGAACGGCACGTCTTCACGACGGGCAAGGGCGCGCGGACGCAGATCCGGGCCGCGCGCGACGGCATCGTCACCCCCGAGATCGCCCGCGTGGCGGATCGCGAGCAGCTCAAAGCCGAGCTGGTCCGCGACGAGGTGGCACGGGGGCGGATGGTGATCCCCGCCAACCGCCACCACGCGGCGCTCGATCCGATGGCGATCGGGCTCAAGGCGCGGGTCAAGATCAACGCCAACATCGGGTCGAGCCCGACCACCAGCTCGCTCGACGAGGAGGTCGAGAAGCTCGCGCTGTCGCAGCGCTGGGGCGCCGACACGGTGATGGATCTGTCGACCGGCAAGCGGATCCGCGAGACCCGCGAGGCGATCATCGACGTGGCCACGGTGCCGATCGGCACGGTTCCGATCTACGAGGCGCTGGAGCGGGTGAAGAAGCCGGAGGATCTGACCGCCGAGCTGCTGCTGGAGGTGATCGCCGAGCAGGCCGAGCAGGGCGTCGACTACATGACGATCCACGCCGGGGTCCGCTTCGACCACTTGGCGCTCTGCCAGCACCGGACGACGGGGATCGTGTCCCGCGGAGGCGGGCTGCTGGCGCGGTGGATGGTCCACCACGAGCGCGAGAACCCGCTGTACGAGCGGTTCGACGACGTGCTGGCGATCTGCGCCGAGCACGATGTGACGATCTCGCTCGGCGACGGATTGCGCCCGGGGTCGATCGCCGACGCGTCGGACCCGGCGCAGTTCGCCGAGCTCGACACGCTCGGTGAGCTGGTCGGGCGCTGCTGGGACCGCGACGTGCAGTGCATGGTCGAGGGTCCGGGACACGTGCCGCTCGACCAGCTCCAGGAGAACGTGGAGCGCCAGCAGCGGGTCTGCCGCGAGGCGCCGTTCTACACGCTGGGGCCGCTGGTGACCGACATCGCGCCGGGCTACGACCACATCACCAGCGCGATCGGCGCAGCGATCGTCGGCTGGCACGGCACGTCGATGCTCTGCTACGTCACGCCGAAGGAGCATCTCGGCCTGCCGGACGCCGAGGACGTCAAGCAGGGACTGATCGCCTACCGGATCGCGGCGCACGCGGCCGATTTGGCCCGCGGGGGCAGCCACGCGGCGCGGGCGGCGCGGTGGGACCGCGAGCTGTCGAAGGCGCGGTTCGACTTCGACTGGAACCGCCAGTTCGAGCTGGCCGTCGATCCCGACACCGCGCGCGAGATGCACGACGCGACGCTGTCCGACGATTACTTCAAGACCGCGGAGTTCTGCTCGATGTGCGGGCCGAAGTACTGCCCGATGCACAACTTCCGCGACGTCGACTGGGACCGGTTGAAGACGGTGGCGAGCGAGCGGGCGCTGGCCGCGCGAGGCTAGCGACGAGGCTCCGCCACGGGGTCGCCGATCGGGCGACCCCGGCGGGGCGCGGCGTCACGTCGGCGGCGTCCGCGTGGGGCGCCGCCGGCCGGTGCGAACGGACTACGAGCTGCGCGGCGAAGGCCTCCAGGCGTCGGGGACGACGACCCGGCAGTGGCCGATCCCCGTGGTGTCGATCAGGTCGGGGGCGTGGCCGGTCTCGCCGAGCGAGTCCTCGATCGAGCCGCAGCGCTCGGAGAAGCTCGTCCGGATCCGCTGGTCGCGGTCGGTGGCCGTGGGGGTGGGACGGCGGGAAGCGATCGGATTGGCGTGGGGGGACGTGTGGGGCATGTTCCTCCTACGGCCGAGCGTCGTGGGTTGGTGAACCCGGCCTATCGACACCGTACGACCGGATCGGGGGATGGTCTAGGGGTGGCGGGGGACGCGTGCACCGGATGGGGGGTGTCCGCTGGCGAACGCTCGTCGGGACGGTAGGATCGCCGGATGTTCGCGCGTCTCGTGGGGGGTCGCGCGCCGATCGAGGGAGCAGCACGGTGCCGCAGGCCGACGTCATCTGGAAGAACGGCGAGCTCGTCCCCTGGGACGACGCCAAGGTGCACGTGCTGACGCACGCCCTGCACTACGGGACGGGGGTCTTCGAGGGCGTCCGCTGCTACGACACCGAGATCGGCCCCGCGGTCTTCCGCCACGAGGAGCACGTCAAGCGCCTGCTCAAGTCGGCCGAGCTCTACTACATGCCGGTGCCCTACACGGCCGAGCAGATCCGCCAGGCGACGCTCGACACGATCGCGGCCAACGGCCTGCGCGCCTGCTACATCCGGCCGCTCGTCTTCCGCGGCGAGGGCGTGATGGGCCTGAGCCCACTCGAAGCCACCGTCGACATGATCATCGCGTGCTGGGAGTGGGGCGCCTACCTCGGTGACGAGGGCAAGAAGCACGGGATCCGCGCCAAGGTCTCGTCGTGGCGTCGGCTCTCGCCCGCCGGACTGATCCCGCACGCCAAGGCGTCGGGCCAGTACCTCAACTCGGTGCTCGCCAAGATCGAGGTCTCGAAGGCCGGCTACGAGGAGGCGATCCTGCTCGACGAGCGCGGCTTCGTCTGCGAGGGCTCGGGCGAGAACATCTTCGCCGTGATCGACGGCACGATCGTCACCCCGCCGCAGTCGGCGTCGATCCTCGACGGGATCAACCGCCGCTCGGCGATGACGATCGCGCGCGACCTCGGCTACGAGGTCGTCGAGCGCGACATGGCGCGCGCCGAGCTCTACCTGGCCGACGAGGTCTTCGTCACCGGCACCGCCGCCGAGCTGACCCCGATCCGCGAGATCGACGACCATCCGGTCGGCACCGGCCAGCCCGGCCCGGTCACGGTCGCGGTCCAGAAGACATTCGAGGACGCCCTGCACGGTCGGCTCGAGCAGTACCACGGCTGGCTCGACCCGGTTCCAGTGCGCGAGTCGGTCTGACCGGATCGGGACCGGTAGGATCTCGGTTCGATGGCTACGCGGTCGCAGCGAATTCCGTAGGGCACCGAGCGCAACCGCTCTCGGTCGCCCGTTCCTGAATTCGCTCCTGCCGGTCCCGTCCTCGTCGGGTCCGGCGCCCAGTTCCGACCACGCAGGACCACGATGACCACCAACACCCCGCTTCGCCCCTTCGAGCTCTACGACGCGACCCTCCGCGACGGCATGCAGGGGGAGGGCATGACCCTCTCCGCCGAGGAGAAGCTGCGCGTCGCCAAGAAGCTCGACGAGCTCGGCGTCCAGCTCATCGAGGCGGGCTTCCCCGCGTCGAACCCGAAGGAGCAGGAGCTCTTCGCGCTGCTCGCGCAGGAGACCTGGGTCCACTCCCGGATCGCCGCGTTCGGCATGACCCGGCGGCGGGACCTGCGCGCCGACCAGGACCCGTCGCTGCGGATCCTCGCCGACTGCTTCTGCGACGTCACCACGATCGTCGGCAAGACCTGGAGCCTGCACCTCGAGAAGGTGGTGCGGGTCGATCCGGCGGAGAACCTCAAGCTGATCGCCGACTCGGTCGCGTTCCTGGTCGGCGAGGGCAAGCGGGTGATCTACGACGCCGAGCACTTCTTCGACGCCTGGCGCGCCGACCGTGAGTACGCCCACCGCTGCCTGCGTGCCGCGGTCGAGGCGGGCGCGGACACGATCACGCTCTGCGACACCAACGGCTCGTCGCTGCCGCACCAGGTCCACGAGGCGGTCGCGGCGGTCGTCGCCGAGCTCGGCGACCACGCCCGGATCGGGATCCATGCGCACGACGACGCCGGCTGCGGCGTCGCCAACTCGCTGATGGCGGTGCAGGCCGGATCGACGCACGT
>JADMKN010000058.1 GCA_015478825.1 Patulibacter sp.
CGCGCGCGCTTGCAGTCGTCCGCCGACGCGCCCGCGCGACGCATCGGCCAGCAGGCGGGCCGTGGCAACCGACGGTGGACCTGTCCGACGCCGTGGTCGAGGCGGCACACCCGCGGATGGCGGTTGACGCCGAGGGGTACGTGACAGCGATCTGGCGCCAGGACGACGGATCACGAACCACCTTGCGCTCCCGCGTCCTTGACCCCGTGCCCCCGGAGATCCGAGGCGTTCAGGTCCCCGCCACCGCGACGGTCGGAACGCCGGTCGCAATGTCGATCGATGCCGTCGATACGTGGTCGCCGGTGACCGGTGCGTGGGACTTCGGCGATGGCACGTCCGGATCCGGAACGACAGTCGAACACTGCTTCCGCACGCCTGGGTCCCGCACGATCACCGCCACCGGCACGGACGCTGCGGGGAACACGGCAACGGAGACGCGATCGATCACGGTCGCAGCCGACCCCGGCGCTACGTCGGAGCACCCGCCGTGCTCGGACCCAGACCCCGGTCCTGGTCCCGATCCGATTCCTGATCCTGGTCCCGATCCGATTCCTGATCCCGGTCCCGATCCGATTCCCGATCCCGGCCCCATCCCTCCCCCGTGGCCCCAACCGGGACCGGGCCCACCGCCCTTCGCTCCGACCCCCAGCGTCAGCGCCCCCGTGCTCACGGGTCTGCGCCGATCGAGCTCGCGCTGGACCATCCGCAAGAGTCGCCGATCGCAGCTACCGGTCGGCACGAGCTTCCGCTTCCGGCTGAACCGTGCGGCGTCGGTGCGACTCAGCATCTCGCAGAGGGTCTCGGGCCGCCGGGCCGGCCGCCGTTGCGCAAAGGCGACCCGCAAGAACCGCGGAAAGCGCCGCTGCGCCCGGTACGAGTCGCGCGGCAAGCTGTCGATGGACGCGAAGGCCGGATCAAACCGATTCGCCTTCCGCGGCAAGCTTCGCGGACGAACGCTGAAGCCGGGCCGCTATCGCGTGCAGGTCGTCGCGAGATCGAACGGCAAGCGATCCCGTACCGCCACAACGACATTCACCATCGTTCGCTGAGCGCGCAGCGACTGCTCCCGCTTACCGTCGTACCACGCAGATCGTGAACCCGCTCGTCAATCCTGCTGCTCCGCGTCGTCCCGCTTCGCCGTCACGGTCCGGTCGTTGAGCTCCCTCGCCGCGCCGACGACGTCGCCGGTGCGGAAGAAGTCGACCGCGATCAGGTTCGGCTTCCGGCCGCGGACCCGCTCGCAGCGCGCGACCTGCTCGAGGATCGTCTGGCGCGCGTTGACGGTCTCCGCCGTCGATGCGCGCGGTGGGACCGTCGAGACGTTGTGGTTCAGCAGGAACAGTGGGTTGCCGGGTTCGCCGCGGTTCGGCGCGCAGCCGCCGTCCGCCAGCAGGGTCTCCAGCGTCGACTTGTCGTAGGGGGTCTCCTGGACCAGGTCGAACTGCTGGTGGTACCAGGGCACGTCGCCCGCGTCGGTCTCGGCCATCCAGAGGATCCGCCCGCCGGAGTCGATCATCTCGCCGAGCGTCGGAAGCGGATCGACGGGACCCTTCCAGGTCAGGTCGAGCAGGCCGCTCTGCTCGACGAACCGGGCGAACTGCTCCGGCGGCACCTGGTCCTCGATGCTCAGCACGAGGACCTCGCGCGGGTGCTTCAGCAGGAAGTCGCGGATCGCCCCCAGCAGCTCGCTGCCGCGGGCCGCGCCGAGCTCGCAGAAGCCGTGGCAGAAGAACAGCTCCGGGGCCTGCGACGTGTCGACCTCGGAGCCGAGCTGACCGCGCAGCCGCATCGCCGTCTCGGTCGCCGCCGGACCGATCGATTCCTCGATCTTCGCCCGGCTGTTGGGGCTCAGGTCGAGCCGCGTGTAGACGCGACCGTCGGCGGTCTCGTTGGCCAGGTAGGAGTCGATCAGGAACCCGCGGATGCCCGCCTGGAGCTGGGCCGCGACGCCCTCCTGCTGCTCGGCGAGCACGAACCCGTCGCGCGCCGACGAGAACGAGTTGTGGGTCGACGGCAGCACGAGCTCGTCGAGCCGCAGGTCGCAGTAGTCGTCCGATCCGTTGCAGGCCGTCGCGCTGGTGCTGGAGACCGTCCGCAGCGACTCGTCCACGCTCCCGCCGATCGCCGCCAGGCCGGCCACCAGCACCACGGCGGCGACCGCGCTCCGCAGCGCCAATCGACGGCGACGGGTCCGGCGCATGCCGGCGTCGCGGGCGACGGGCTCGTCGGCCGCCTCCACGCGCTCGCCGAGCGGCGTCGCATCGCGCTGGGCCTCGACGCGCGCCAGCTCGTCGGCGAACGAGGTCGAGCGCAGCAGGCTCTCGAGCCCGACCACCATCAGGCCCAGACCGAGCACCGGCACCAGCAGCCGCGTCGCCGTCTCGTGGTCGAGCAGCACCAGCAGGCCGATCGCCGCCACGACCCCGCCGGCCACCCGCCGTCCCCGCCCCGAGGTGCGGATCGCCGCCCACCGCAGGCGGACGCTGGTGGTCAGCGATACCCGCCGGCCCAGGGCCCCCAGGGCGACCACGAACAGCAGCCCGATGCCGATCGTCGCCATGGCCAGCGTGACCGTGCCGTCGAGGAACGCGTCGTAGACCGCGAAGCCGGCGTCGCGGGTCGCCGGGCTCGTGACCCCGTCGACCAGCGCTCCGCGGATCGCGTAGTGCAGCCCGATCGCGAGCACGCCGGCCGCGGACAGGGTCAGCGCGATCTGCCGGCTGGCGGCGGTGCGGTCGCGGCGGACCAGAACCGCGGCCGCGAGCGCGAGCAGCGCCAGCCCGGCGATCACCCACGACAGCAGCCGGATCGTGTGCGCCAGGTCGGTGACGGTCGCGATCACCTCCGCCGCATCGCCCCCCTCGAGCGAGACCAACGCGCGGTCGACTGACGTGGGGATCTGCGCCGCGATCTCCGGGCTCAGGGTGCGGACCGACTGGACCGCGAGCAGACCGACCGTGCCGAGCCGCAGCACCGCCGTGTCCGCGTCGCCGTCGACCGCCGTACGGTAGAGCTGACGCGCGGCGAGCTCGACGGCTCCGCGGGCCGCCCCGGAGCGGACGACCGCGGTCATCCCGCTGTTCAGCAACGGCTCGAAGGTGACCAGATCCGGCTCGATCGCGATCAGCTGCGTCGTGAGCTGGCCGCCGATCGCGCTGGACACCGGGTCGGCGGCCAGCGCCGCGCCGGCCCCGGCCGCGAAGCGGTCCTCGTTCAGCACCGCGACCCGCAAGCCGGTGAGCAGCAGGGCGACCACGGCGAGGACCAGGCCGACGACCTGGAGCACACGACCGAGCCGTGGATGATCGGGGCGGACGGATGGACGAGCGATGGCGGCATCCTACCCTCCGCCGGCCGCTCGGCGTTTCTCCTGCATCTCGGGGCCATCACGGGCCCGGGGCCGCGACGGTCGAGCCCGCCAAGGATGGCGTCAGAAGCCCGCCGGGCCACCCAGAGCCATCGATGTGTTCCGAATGCCCTGCTCCGGCGTCCCGGACACGACGCGCGTCGTCCGACTGCCCCAGCGGCGCACCTCCTGAGACATCACGGCAGGCGGCAGAGCGCACCGCGCGCACGGGATAAACGCCCTTCTCCGCCCAGCAGTCGGGCCCGGCCGCGAAAGAAAAGTCCGCAACCGGCGATTATTTGAGATACGGTTTCGCCCATCCCAGTCCCCGAACGCGGACGACTCCAATGAGCGCCCAGCAGGAAACACCGATAGTCCCGATCAACCGGAGGCGTGCGCGCGACCAGGGCTCGTCCGAGTCCGATCGGCTGATCGCGGCGGCGTGCCGGAAGCTCGACGCCCGCCTCGACGAGCTGCGCGAGTCCGTCGTCGAGTTCAACCTGCTGCGGATCACCAAGCTCGGCCTGGAGAGCCGCCTGCCGGGATTCGCCGACGAGCCGCGGAGCACCGCCGAGCGGGCCCTCGCCTCGATCTGCGCCGAGCCCGGGTCGACGACGCAGGAGATCTCCGACGACAGCGGGATCGTGATGGCGTCGCTCTATCCCGTCCTGCGCACGCTGGAGGAGCAGGGGCTGGCGCACCGGGCCTCGCGGCACTGGTACCCCGGCCCCCGCGAGGGGACGTACACGAACGTCCTGGACTTCAGCCGGATCTGATCCGGTGCGCCCAGGTCGCGCGCGGCCCCTGCGCGGCGGCACGCCGCACAGGAGCCCGCGCTCCGGCTACTCGGCGGGCGCCACCAGCGCCGCCCGCTCGGCGCGCGAGGGGAGCGGCACGGTGACCGACTCCCCCGCCGGCGCCTGCCAGGCGAGCCCGCCGCCCGCGCCGTCGTCGGTCCGCACGGCCGCGATCACCCACGTGCCGATGCGGACGTCGGTGGCCGCGCCGGACGTGGCGACCTGCGACGGCGGCGCTCCGCCGACCCAGGTCAGATCGACGTACCCCTGACCGGACGCGGTCGGGAAGCCGGTCCGCATCGGCCGCTCGGGGACCGCCTGGTCGTCGTCGGTGCAGGCCAGCGACTGGCTGCGCCCGTCCGCCTGGTCCTGACCGGCGATCAGGATGCAGGCGGTGGCCGGGCCGCCCAGCGCGTAGACCTCGCGGCCGTCGATCACGTGCTCGAGCTGGATCGTGCCGACCCGGTGCTGCGTGTCGGCCAGCTCGGCCTGGGTCGCCGCAAGCAGCGCCTCGGCCCGGGTCGGGTCAGCCGGCGCGGTGGTCGCGGCTCCGCCGGTCGCCTGGGTCACCGCGACCGCGGCGGTCAGCGCGAGGACGGTGGTGCCGACGCCCATGGCGCGGCGGATCGTTCGGGTGGTGCTCATCGTCGTCATCCGTCCGCTAGCAGGTGGTCGCGTCGGACGGCGTCGCGTCGCGACCGTTGATCGTCCAGTCGTTGGACGAGCCCCAGTGCTGTCCGTACGAGGTCGAGGCGCCGTAGTAGCAGGTGCGGATGAACGTGCCGTTGTACGAGCAGTCGATCGCCAGGACCAACCCCAGGACGGAGACGAGCTGGGTGCAGACGTGGGCGGCGGCTCCGCCGGTCTTGCTCGACCGCGACTCGCTGTAGGAGTGGTACCCCGGGGTCGTGCAGCTCGAGGCCGCGGGACCGGAGCAGGTGTTGACGAGCGCGGACGCGGACGGGGCCGCGGCGCCGACGATGCCGGCCGCCACGGCGACGGCGCAGGCGAGAGAGGTGGCTAGTCGTTTCATGGTCCGAACCTAGTCACCGCTGGACATCGTCGTCAAACCCGTCCCCGGGGGCCGCGCCGCTTGTCCCGTAAATAGCTACCGGGACGTGCTGGCTCCGAACGGCCGACTCCGTCGGATCCGCGTTCTCGACGAGCAGATCCAGGCACGACCGCGGCACGCGCCGACCGATTCGTCTCAGTCGGAATGCCACTCACGAGATCGGCAAGATCCCGTGTCGGGGGCCGCTGCCGGGGCCTCGTGTCTCAGCATTTCTGCCGCTGGGGGCGGACCGACTGCCTCCCGGACCGCGGATCGATCCCGTGGGCGGCCCACAACCGCTGGACCGTCGAGGGGCTGACGCCGGTCGCCCGGGCCAGCGAGCGGCAGGTCCAGCGGCGGCCGTTGGGCGGCGACTCGTGGAGCGTGATCCGCACGATCTCGGCCTCCATCTCGGCCGAGATCCGCCGTCGGCGACCCCGTCCCGGGCGCACGCTGCCGAGCACGTTGAGGCCCTCGGTCCCGAACCGCGACCGCCAGGCCCGCACCGTGGCCGGGGCCACGCCGACCTCGGCGGCGATCCGCGCGTTGGGCGTGCCGGCCGCGGCGAGCAGCAGGGCCCGGGCGCAGCGCACGCTGCGCCGGTTGCGGTCGGTCGGCGCGGTGGCGGCGAC
>JADMKN010000059.1 GCA_015478825.1 Patulibacter sp.
GACGTGCCGCACGTCACCGAGCGCGTGCCCGCGGCGCCGAGCCGCGGCGCGATGGGGCTTCCCGGCTAGCCCCGCGGACGGAGCGCCGCGTCCAGGATCGGCGCGAACCGCTCCGTGGCCTCGCCGCTGAACGTCAGGTGGATCGCGGTAGGTTCCCGGACCCACGCGATCAGGTTGAGCGCCTGTAGTCGGGTCAGGGTCCACTGAAACAGCTGCGCCTGCGCGCCCGTGCGGTAGCTGCGCGAGAAGTCCATCGCCCAGCCCGTGGTGTGCTGGGACAGCGCCTGCGTCGCCTGGATGTTCTCCGCGCCGAGTCGCGCCTGGTACTCGCGGTCGCGCACCGTGCTGGTGACCGTCAGCAGCGTCGGCGGCTCCTGCTCGCCGTTCAGCGCCTGGACCGCGGCGCCGATCGTCAGCAGGCCGCCGAGCGCGCCGGGGCGGAGCGCGCGGTAGCGCGTGCGGGGCTGGTCGAAGCGGCTCGCCAGCTCGCCCATGTCGCGATCGATCGCCAGCCCGTTGGCGCGCAACGCGGCCCGCGGCAGCGTGATCAGCTCGCCGTCGGCGGTCGCCTGCTCGAGCGCCTCGGCGTCGGCGAACGTCGGCGTGGTCTCCTTCGGGTGGAGCAGGTCCTCGCTCGACGCCTTGCGGGTCTGCAGCTCGGCCTCGCGCTCCAGCGCCGGGCGGTCCTCGCGGTACTGCCGCATGATCTTCGCCGCCGCGCCGATCCGCCAGAGGTATGACGACGAGTCGTCGCTGAGGTCCATCAGCCGCTTGGTCGCGGCCGGGCTGCTCAGCGGGTCGGTGCCGAAGTAGAGCTCGACGTAGGGCACGTCGCCCTTGCCGTAGTCGCGGAGCGCGTTCTGCAGGTTGCCGACGCCCATGTGGTAGCTGGCGACGGCCAGGTCGTCGCGGTCGCCGAGCTGCTCGCGGGCGAAGTCCAGGTAGCGCGCGGTCGCTTCGAGCGCCTGCTCGGCGTCGAAGCGCGGGTCGACCTGCGCGCGCTCCTTGCGACGACGGGCCTCGTGCTCGCCGCCCTTGTTGATCAGCCGCGTCAGCGTCTGCGAGCGCTTGACGTCGATCTCCATCCCCAGCAGGCTGGTGCCGGTCTCGGCCAGGATCTGGGTCAGCCCGACGGCGCCCTTCACGTCGTTCGACGCCATCGCCTCGGGACGTCCGGCGCTCTCCAGGTAGACCAGCGCCTCGAGCGTGTCGGCATCCTCGTCGTGCCGCTCGGCGACCCGCTCGATCAGCGGGCGGAGCCGGGTGACCCGCGCGGCGGACGCGACGGCCCCGCCCGGGACCATCCGGTACAGCGGGTTGGCGAAGCCGGCCTGGGCGCGGGCGACCAGCTCGTCGGCGTCGGCCTCGACGTCCGGGCGCAGCGCGTCCAACGCCATCCGGCCCAGCGGCGTGGTGTTGCCCGGCAGGGCGATCTCCTCGGGCGTGCCGGTCGAGAGCGCGGGCTCGTCGTCGCCGCGCAGCAGCCCGACCAGCAGCGCGATCGCCAGGACCACCGCGAGCAGCCCGGCGATCACCAGCCACGGCGGCTCGCGGCGCAGCCGGTCCATGCCCACGTGGTGGGCCGGAGCGGCGGGATCGGGACGGGACGACGTGGCGCGGCGGCGCGGCCTGGCGGAGCCGGAACGGCGAGGGGACACCGGTTCATGGTCGCAGTTGGAGCCCGTTTCGAAATCAGTTGTCGTCTGGGGTGGTCGATGACCGAGCAGGGCGCCGCGCGAGGCCCGAGAGTCAGACTGGTTGTCTGACTGAGGGTTCGGGTGGTGATCCTGCGACGTGTCAGCGGCCGCTCCAGACGACAGATCATTTCGAAACGGGCTCCTCAGCCGGCGCGTGATCGCCGGTCGGCGGTCGGGTCGGCAGTCGCGCTCGATGCCCGACGGGGCCCGTGCGGGGAACCGGATCGGGCCTCGACCGGGACGCGCGTGCCCGGGGCGATCCTTCATCATGCAAGCAGTGACCCATGCGGCTCCCCCGATCGCTCCGGCCACGGCGGCCGGGGGATCGACCCGGCGCCGCAGCGCCCGCGTCAACCCCCTGCGGACCGCCGGGCCGACCTGGTTCGTGACCGCGATGGGAACCGGGATCGTCGCCAACGCGGTGACCTTCGCGCCGGTCGACGGCCGCGCCGCGCGGGGCTTCGCGTCAGCGGTCTGGATCGTCGCGGTGGTGTTGCTGGTGCTCGCCACCACCGTCACCGTCGCCGAGCTGCGGCGGCGCGCCGCGGACCACGCCGCGGCGACGGCCGGGCCGGGGGCGATCGCCTTCTGGGGCACCGTGCCGATGGCGCTGACCACGATCGGCTCCGGCGCGCTGCTGGACGCCGCGCCGCTGCTCGGGTCGTCGCTCGGGCTGTCGGTGGCGCTCGTGCTCTGCGGGATCGGGACCGTTCTCGGGGTGGTCGTCGCGGTGGCGGTCCCGGTCGTCTGGATCCGGCGCGGGCCGTGGGGGCTGGGCGACGTCGCCCCGGTCTGGATCCTCGCGGCGGTGCCGCCGATGGTCTCGGCGGCGGCCGTGGGCGGGATCCTGCCGCAGCTCGCCGACGGGCCGGGGCGCGACGCGCTGCTCGTCGCCGGCTACGGGCTGTTCGGCCTGGGGCTCGCGCTCGGCCTGGTCGTGATCACGCTGGTGGTGCTGCGGATCGCGGTTCACGGGCCGGGACCGACGGCCGCCGCGCCGACGGTCTTCATCGTGCTCGGGCCGCTCGGCCAGTCGGTGACCGCCGCCTGCCTGCTGGGGACGTTCGCCCGCGACGTCGCTCCGGCGCCGCTCGGCGCCGCGCTCGACGGCTTCGCCACCGGCTTCGGCTCGGTCGTGGTCGCGATCGCGATGGCCTGGCTGCTGGTCGCCGTCGCGATCGTCGCGCGGGCAGCGCGCCGCGGGATGCCGTTCGCGCTGACCTGGTGGAGCTTCACCTTCCCGATCGGCACCTGCGTCACCGGGACGTCGCTGCTCGCCCTGCGGGTCGACGGGGCGGCAGTCGAGGGGCTGGCCCTGACCCTGCTCGTGGCGCTGATCGCCGTCTGGGCCACGGTCGTCGTGCGGACCGCTCTGGGCCTCCTCCGCAGCGGGGCGGTGCCGCGCCTGCTCCGGGCCGGGTGAGCGCGCGCGGTGTAGCGTGCGCGCATCGACGTCGTAAGCCTCCTCGCGTCCGCGGGCGCCCTCGGGACCCCGGAGCAACCGAACCTGGTCGTCGCCCGCAACATGCAGGCGATGTCGCTGGCCGTCCACATCCCGCTGGTCTGCTTCGGCATCGCCTGGCCGACGATCGTGCTGTTCACCGAGGGCCTGTACCTGCGGACCGGCGATCCGGTCTACAAGGCGCTCGCCAAGCGCTGGTCGAAGGTCATGCTGGTGCTGTTCGCCGTCGGCGTGGTCACCGGGACGATCCTCTCGTTCGAGTTCGGCCTGCTGTGGCCGAACTTCATGGCGACCTACGGCGAGGTCTTCGGGCTCGGGTTCACGCTCGAGGGGATCTCGTTCTTCGTCGAGGGCATCTTCATCGCGATCTACGTCTACGGCTGGGATCGGCTGTCGAAGACGGCGCACTTCCTGAGCGGGATACCGATCGCGATCGCGGGCGTCGTCGGGTCGCTGATGGTGATCGCGATCAACGCCTGGATGAACAAGCCCGGCGGGTTCACCCAGGTCGACGGCCGGGTCGTCGCGGCCGACCCGTGGGACGCGCTGTTCGGCCGCGGGTTCGTCTGGCACGAACTGGTCCACATGTACCTGGCCGGCTACCTGGTCTGCGGGTTCATCGTCGCCGGCTTCTACGCCCACGGCTGGCTGAAGGGCAGTCGCACGCGCTACCACCGCGCCGCGCTGATCATCCCGCTGACCTTCGCGGCGCTGATCGCCCCGGTCCAGCTCGTCGTCGGGGACTGGGCCGGCCGGACCGTCGCGAAGGAGCAGCCGGTCAAGCTGGCGGCGATGGAGGGCCTGGGCCAGACCACGGCGGGCGCGCCGTTCCACATCCTCGGCTACTACGACGCCGCCGCGGGCGAGGTCCGCTACGGGATCAAGATCCCCAAGCTGCTGTCGCTGCTGGCCGACCACGACCCCGACGCGACGGTCGCGGGGCTCGACGCCGTGCCGGTCGAGGACCGGCCGACGACCCGCGGGATCAACATCGTGCGGTTCTCGTTCCAGGCGATGATCGCGATCGGCACCGGCCTGGTGATGCTGGCCGGCTGGTACCTGCTGACCTGGTGGCGACGCGGTCGGCTGCCGCGGTCGAAGTGGTTCTTCCGCGCGATCGTGCTGGCGGCCCCGCTGACCGTGGTCGCGCTGATCAGCGGGTGGATCACGACCGAGGTCGGGCGACAGCCGTGGGTCGTCTACGACCACATGCGGACCAGCGACGCGGTCACCGAGGCCGGCGGCCTGCCGATCGCGCTCGGGGTGCTGATCGTCGTCTACGCGCTGCTGCTGAGCGGGGTGGTCTGGCTGCTGCGGCGGTTGGCGGCGCACCCGCCCGAGACCGAGCTGCCGCCGGAGCAGCGACCGGGAGCGGGCGCGGTGGCGGCCGGTCCTGGCCGGACGGGCGACGCGACGTCGGATGGCGCGGACGACGGGGCGGCCGACTGATGGCCGAGGCGTGCGCGGTGATCCTGCTGGCGGCGTTGACCGCCTACATCGTCCTGGCCGGGGCCGACTTCGGCGCGGGCTTCTGGGACCTGACGGCGGGCGGCGCCGAGCGCGGGGGACCGGTCCGCGGCCTGGTCCAGCGCTCGATGAGCCCGGTCTGGGAGGCCAACCACGTCTGGCTGATCCTGCTGTTCACGGTCTTCTGGACGGCGTTCCCGGAGGCCTTCGCGTCGACGGTCTCGACGCTCTACATCCCGATGTTCGCGGCGGCGATCGGGATCATCTTCCGCGGCGCGGCCTTCGCGTTCCGCGGTCAGGCGGCGACGATCCGCGACGCGCGCTTCCTCGGCGGGCTGTTCGCGACCGCCTCCGTGATAGTGCCGTTCGCGCTCGGCACGGTGGTCGGCGCGGTCGCGTCCGGGCGGGTGCCCGTAGGCAACGCCGCGGGCGATCCGATCAGCTCGTGGCTCAACCCGACGGGGATCCTGGTCGGCCTGCTCGCGGTCGGCGTCGGGGTCTACACGTCCGCGGTCTTTCTCTGCCACGACGCGGTCCGCGCCGAGCAGCCGGGCCTGGTCCGCGCGTTCCGGCGCCGCGCGATCGGGGCGGGCGTGGTGACCGGGCTGATCGCGGTCGTCGGGCTGCTCGTCCTGCGCGAGGACGCGCGGCCGCTGTTCGACGGCTTGACCACGGGGGTGGCGCTCGGGTTGGTCGGGCTGTCGGTCGGGGCCGGGCTGGCGACGCTGGCGCTGGTGGCGACGACCGAGCGGTTCGGCTGGGCCCGGCTGACCGCGGCGGCCGCGGTGGTCGGGCTGGTGGCGGCCTGGGGCGCGGCGCAGGAGCCCGCCCTGCTGCCCGGCGCGCTGACGATCGACCAGGCGGCGGCGGGCGATGCGACCCTGCGCGCGGTGCTGATCAGCACCGCGATCGCGGTCGTCGTGCTGACGCCGTCGCTGGCGCTGCTCTTCCGCCTGGTGCTGACCGGCCGGCTCGACCAGGAGTACGTGCCGCTCGACCACCGCTTCCGGCCGTTCGACGCGCCGTCCAACGGCGGGACGGTCCCTGTCGCGGCTGGAGGATCCGCGGCCTCCGCTCGCGCGGACGAGGCCCGCCTCGGTGGCGACCCACCCGATCGCCCCGAAGGAGAGGTCCGATGAGTCCTGCCCGTGTCCGGACCCTGCGCCGCG
>JADMKN010000060.1 GCA_015478825.1 Patulibacter sp.
ATCGCCGCGATGCGCGAGCTGCGGGACGCCGAAGCCAGCGGGTTCGCGTTGCGCCCCGATTCGATCGACTTCCGGACCGGCGACGACGACGGAACGCTGGCCGAACGTCTGGGCCGCGAGGAAACCGGGTATTCACGGGTCGAGGATCACGACGAGATCGACCGGGCGATGGCCATCCTGGAGCCGCGGGATCGTGAGATCGTGCGACTCAGGTACTTCGACGAGGCGTTGCAACGCGAGATCGGCGACCACATCGGCACCTCCCAGATGCAGATTTCCCGCATTCTCAACCGTTCGCTCGCGCAGCTACGCGACCACCTCGCGGTCGACGCGCCGCTCGCTCCGTCCACCGACGACCCTTCGGTGCCGACTCCGTGAAGCGCGAGCCGGAACCGCTGCAGTCGCTGCTCGCTGGCCTGGTGCTGGCGCTCGACGTGGTGACCGACCACGTGGTCCTGCTTGACGGGGAGGGCCGGATCGTCCACGCCAACGTGGCCTGGCAGCGGTTCGCGTTGGACAACGGCGACGAGGAGACGGACTGGGTCGGCGTCGACTACGTCGCGGCCAGCACGGCCCCGACGGTGCGCGCCGGAGTCTCCGATCCCGTCTCCGAGGGCGTGCGCGACGTCCTGGCCGGTCGCCGCCCCGACTTCGCGTGCGAGTACGACTGCCACGCGCCCGACGAGATGCGCTGGTTCCGGTTGACGGTCACCCGGGCCCAGCTTCCCGGGATCAGCGCGATCGTCACCCACACGGACATCACGGCGCAGCGCACCGCCGAACGCGCGCTCGAGCACCACGCGACGCACGACCGAGCCACGGGCCTGGCCAACCGCGCGGCGCTCGAGCAGCACCTGCGCCAGTTGCTGGAAGAGGGCCAGGACGTCTCCGCGATCGCCGTCTCGCTGACGGTCCCCGGACGCCCGGCGGTCGCGCTCGGCGACGACGAGCTGGTCCGCGCGGCGACCACGCTGCGGGAGCTGTTCCCCGCGCCGGCACGGGTCGGTCGCTGGGGGCCGCGCGCGCTGCTGATCGCGCAGAGCGGGGCCGACGAGGAGACGCTCGCGATCTTCGAGTCGACCGTTGCGGCGGCACTGCGCGAGATCCTCGGCGATCTGGAGGTGTCCGCGACCGCGGTGCGGATCCGGTCGGCGGGGGAGATCACCCAGCTCGACGTGTCGGATCCCACCCGGCTCAACGGTTGACGCCCGGCGCGGGGCGTCGCCCCGCAGCACGGGCCGGCCGGCGGCGTCGCGAGGCGACGCCGAACCGGCCGACGGTCAGGAGGGCAGCGGCGAGGCCCCGGGCGCCAGGGTCTGGCGCATCTTGCGCGTGGCGCGGGCGAGGAGCCGGGAGATCTGCATCTGGGAGACCGAGAGCTTCGCGGCGATCTCGCGCTGCAGCAGGCCCTCGGCGTAGCGCATCCGCACGACCGTCCGCTCGCGCTCGCTGAGCGTGCTCATCGCCTCGTCGAGCATCGCGGCATCCTCGACCCGCGCGTACTCGCCGTCGAGCGACGCGGCCTCCGGGCGGTCGACGCCGTCCTCGCCGATGCGCGCGTCGAGCGACTTGGCCCGGAACGCCCGGGAAGCGACCTGGGCCCGCCGGACGTCCGGCTCATCGACGCCGAGCCGCTCGGCGAGCAGGGCGGTCGTCACCGTGCCGCCCTGCCGCTCGATCCGCTCCTCCTCGGCGGTCAGCTTGGCCTGCAGCTCCTGCATCGACCGCGGTACGTGGACGGCCCAGAGGTGGTCGCGGAAGTGCCGCTTGATCTCGCCGGAGATCGTCGGTCCCGCGTAGGAGATGAACCGCCCGCCGCGTCCGAAGTCGAAGCCCTCGATCGCCTTGACGAGCCCGAGCATGCCGACCTGCACGAGGTCGTCCAGCTCTTCGCCCTTCCCCGTGTACTTCCGCGCAGTGGCGCGGACGAACGGCGTGAACCGCCGTACGAACTCGTCGTAGGCCCGTCGGTCCCCGCGGGTCCGGTAGCTCTTCAGGAGCTGCAGATCGTGGTGCTCGTGTGTGGTTGCTTCCTCCGCCACGGAAATCCCCTGCTCTCGAATGTGCGAACGACGACGTGCGTCACGTGCGTCCGGCGTTCGGACGCAGGCGACTCACCGTGATGCTTCACGTTGGTGCGCCCGGATCGCGACGGGTGGAGCCCGTGTCGACGCGTGCTCCACGTCCCACGGTCCTGCTCCGGCGCGTCGTGATCGGCGGCGCACCGTGCACTAACCCACTGCCGACGATCGCCAAACAGCGATCGCGAGATTTCTTTGTTGCGACGTCGTCAGTCGACGGCCGGCAGAGGGCCGGGCGCGTCGGTCGAGCCGCGCAGACGGCCGTCGGCACCGAGGTGTACGGTGCGATCCGCGAGCGCGGCCTCTTCGGAGCGGTGGGCGATCAGCAGCGCGCCCGCGTCGGGCGTCGCGGCGAGCAGGTCGGCGAGCACGGCTCGTCCCTCGGCCGGCGGTAGGTGGCTGACGGGCTCGTCGAGCACGAGGAAGCGGGGTGGGGCGACGACGCGCCCGCTCGGCGATCCGGCGTCGGTGGACGGGCCTCCGTCGGGCCGGCGGCCGGCGTCGTGGGCCGTGCAGCGCAGCCAGACCCGGGCGAGACCGAGACGCTGACGCTCGCCGCCGGACAGCGCCCGCCCGCGCTCGCCGACCCGGGTCGCGAGGCCGTCGGCCAGCCCGTCGAACCACCGACCGGCGCCGACGGCGCGCAGCGCCGCGACGAGCTGCCGCTCGTCCGCGTCGGGGCGCGCGAGTCGCAGGTTGGCGGCGACGTCCGCATCGAAGACGTACGGGTCCTGGGGGACGTGCAGCACGCGCTCGCGCAGGGCGATGCCGTCGAGCGCCGGCAGCGGCGTGCCGTCGAGGGTGGCGGACCCGGCGACGTCGGTCGACGGCAGGAACCCGACCAGCAGCTCGCCGACGGTGCTCTTGCCCGCGCCGCTCGGGCCGACCAGCGCTACCCGCTCGCCGGGGAGGATCGCCAGGGAGACGTCACGCAGCACCGGTCGACCGCCGCGCCGCACGGCCACCCGGTCGAGGCACAGCCCGGAGCCGTCGCCACGGGCATCGGCCGGTCGTGGCACGGTGGGAGCGGCGCCGGGGGCCGGCGCGGGGGTGGGGCATGTTCCGTTCCGCGCCAGCAGCGCGGAGACCCGATCGACGGCGTCGGCGGTGCCCCGCAGCTCGCGGGCCGCGGCCGGCAGCGGGGCGATCGACTCGCCGACGCCCAGCACCAGCAGCGCCAGCAGGCCGACCAGGACCGGATCGAGCCGGCCGCTCTCGGCAGCGGGCAGCGCGACGGCCAGGGCGGCAGCGGCCCCGAGGCCGCCGATCGCCGTGGCCGCGGCGGCGACCAGGGCGGTCGCCCGTCCCTCGCTGCGCTCGACCGTCGCCAGCGCCGCGCCGGACGCTCGGACCCGGTCGATCTGGTCGTCGGCCAGCCCGGCGACGACGAGCTCCGGCGCCGCGTCGAGCGCGGTCGTGACGTCGCGGACCAGGTCTGCGCGCAGCGGACCGCGACGGGAGCTCGCCGCGCGCGCGAGGCCGGCGGCGCGCGCGGGGAGCGCGACCGCGCCCGCCAGCAGCACCCCGGCCAGCACCGCGGCGGCGGCCGGCAGGATCAGCGCGGCGACGGCCAGGCCGCCGAGCCCGACGGCGGACGCCACCGCCAGCGGGGTGATCGCCCGCAGGTAGGCGTCCTGGACCCGGTCGACGTCGGCCACGAGCTGGTCGACCGCCCCGACGCCGGCCGCGGCCGGACGGGCGGCGATCCCGGCGAAGGCCGCGGCCCGCAGCCGGGCGAGGATCCGGAACGTCGCGTCGTGGCCGACCAGCCGCTCCAGGTAGCGCGCGGCGGCGCGCAGGATCCCGAAGCCGCGGACGCCGACGATCGCGATCCCGAGCGACAGCACGGGCGGTTGCCCGGCGGCCTCGGCGATCAGGTAGCCCGACAGCGCCAGCAGCGCGGTTCCGGCGGCGCCGGCGACGATCCCGACGAGGCTGGCCAGCCGCAGCCGGCGGCGCTCGTCGTCGGTCGCCAGCGCAAGCGCCCGGCGGATCGCGGCGATCATGCGGTCACCGCCGTCTGGTCGAGGATCTCACCGAGGTCGACGACCCGGTCGGCCAACCGCAACGGCAGCGGGTCGTGGGTCGCGATCACCGCGGTGCGCCCGGCGACCAGCCGCTCGAGCACGGCGACGATGCTCTCGGCGGTCACGGAGTCGAGGTTGGCGGTCGGCTCGTCGACGACCACCAGCCGCGGGTCGCGCAGCAGCGCCCGGGCGATCGCCAGCCGGCGGCGCTCGCCGGCCGAGAGCGGCAGGTCGACGTCCCCCAACGGGGTGTCCAGGCCCCGCGGCAGCGCGCGCAGCAGCGGACCGAGCCCGACCGCGGCGAGCGCGTCGCGGACCGCGTCGTCGTCGGCGTCGCGGCCGAACCGGACGTTCGCGGCCAGCGTGTCGGGCAACAGCGCGGGATGCTGCGGGATCCAGGCCACGCCCGCGTGCCAGGCGCGCGGATCGACGGTCGCCAGGTCGACGTCGCCGCACCGCACCGCCCCGGCGGTCGGGGATTGCAGCGCGAGCAGCAGCCGCAGGATGGTGGTCTTGCCGGACCCGGACGGTCCGACCAGCGCGGTCGTCGCGCCGGCGGCGAACCGCAGGTCGAGCCCGTCGAAGGTCGCGGCCCGGCGGTCGGGGTGGCGGACGACGGCCGCGTCGAGAGTCAGGTCGGCGGCGCGCGGGTCCGGGGCGTCGGCGACCGGGTGCGCGGCGGCGTCGCCGGACGGCTCGGCCGCCGCGTCGGCCAGCTCGCGCAGCAGCGGCTCGGCGTCGGCCGACGCGTGGAACTCGCTGCCGAGCCGGCGCAGCGGCAGGAAGACCTCGGGCGCGAGCACCAGCGCGGCGATCGCGGGGCCGAACTCCATGTGGCCCTGGGCCAGCCGGATCCCGCAGGCCACGGCGACCAGCGCGGTCCCGAGCATCGCGACGAACTCCAGGACGAACGCCGACAGGAACGCCTCGCGCAGGGTCGCCATCGTGCCGACGCGGTAGTGCTCGCCGGCCTTGCGCACCTGCTCCGCCTGGACCCGCTCGCGGCCGAACGCGCGCAGCGTGGGCAGGCCGCGCAGCACGTCGAGCAGGTGCCCGCCGAGCAGCGCGAGGCCGGCCTGGCGCTGCTCCGCCGCGTCCTGCGCGCGGTAGCCGACGAGGATCAGGAAGACGACGACGATCGGCGCGGCGAAGGCCAGCAGCCCGGCGCTCAGCGGGTCGACGACCGCGACGGTCGCGATCACCAGTACCGGCGCGATCCCGGCGATCACGGTCGCGGGCAGGTAGCGGCCGGCGTAGCTGGCGACCGCGTCCGCGCCGTGAACCCACTGCGCGGCGACCGCGCCCGAGCGCGGACCGTCGTCGCGCTCGGCCGCGCGCCGCAGGGCGGCCGCGACCGCCCGCTCGCGCAGCACCGCCACCGCGGTCCGGCCCGCCGTCCGTCCGGTGGTCTCGGCTGTCGCCTGGAGGGCCATCCGCACCAGCACCGCGGCCGCCAGCCCGAGCAGCGTCGGCAGCGGCCGGTCGTCGAGCCCGAGTACCCCGATCGCGATCGCGTGGGCCAGCAACAGCCCCTGGGCGATCGTCGCCGCGACCTCGCCGACGCCGAGCACGACGGCGCCGCGC
>JADMKN010000061.1 GCA_015478825.1 Patulibacter sp.
CGCCGGAATTAGTTTTGCGCCCCGTCAAGTGTTTGACGGGGCGCACGTCGTTGTAGGACGGGGCTTTCGGGCTGGTGCTGGTACGACGGTTGCGGGTGGGAGGGTGTTCATCCCGGCTGTTCGGGGGAGCCCGGGTGGTGCTGGCGCAGCGTGGTGGCGGCGGGCATCGGCCGCCCGTCCGACGGCCCCGGCCGGTCCGGGAATCGCCGGCCTCGCTGGTACCCTTGCCGAGGTCCGTTGGAGGACTTCGGCGGTCCCAGGTCCGCCCGTCTTCGTCCCCCGTCTATTCCCGGAGCAGCCTGTCGCTATGGAGAAGTTCGTCATCGATGGAGGCCGTCCGCTCTCGGGAACGGTCCGACCCGCGGGCAACAAGAACGGCGCGCTGCCGATCCTCGCCGCGTCCGTATTGACGCGCGAAGACGTGATCATCCGCAACGTTCCGCGGATCCGCGACGTCGCGTCGATGCTCAACCTGCTGGAAGGCCTCGGGGTCCGCATCGAGTGGCTCGACGACCACGCCGTGCGCTTGAACGCCTCCGCGCTGACGCCCGAGTCCGACCTGCGTCGCCAGGACGCCGAGCGGATCCGGGCCTCGTTCCTGCTCGCGGGCCCGCTGCTGGCCCGCTTCGGCCGGTGCCTGATGCCGCCGCCCGGAGGCGACGTGATCGGCCGGCGACGGCTCGATCCGCATCTCGACGCGTTCCGGGCGCTCGGCGCCACGCTGGAGCTCGGACGCGACATCGAGATGACGGCGCTGGCCGGGGGCTTGCGGGCGGGGGAGCTGTTCATGGACGAGCCGTCCGTGATGGCCACCGAGAACGCGCTGCTGGCCGCTGCGCTCACGCCGGGCCGGACCGTGATCGGCAACGCCGCCTGCGAGCCCCACGTCCAGGACCTCGCGCGGATGCTCGTCACGATGGGCGCGACGATCGGGGGCATCGGCTCCAACGTGCTGACCGTCGAGGGGCAGGCCGAGCTCGGAGGCTGCGACCACACCGTTGGGCCCGACCACATCGAGATCGGGTCGTTCATGGCCCTCGCCGGCGTGACCGGGGGCGAGGTGCGGATCACCGACGTCGATCCGGACGACCTGCGGATGATCCGCCTGGTCTTCGGCCGGCTCGGGCTGCGCTCCGAGCTGGACGGCGACGCCGTGGTGGTTCCCGGTGGGCAGGACCTGCGCACCGCGCGGGACGTCGGCGAGCACAAGATGAAGGTCCAGGACGGTCCGTGGCCGGCGTTCCCCGCCGACCTGACGTCGATCGCCGTCGCCCTGGCCACCCAGGCCCGGGGGTCGGTGCTGATCCACGAATGGATGTTCGAGAACCGCCTGGTCTTCACCGACAAGCTCGTCGGGATGGGCGCGGACATCACGCTCTGCGACCCGCACCGGGCGATCATCAGCGGCCCGTGCCGCCTCCACGGCGAGCGGATGACGTCGCCGGACATCCGCGCCGGCATGGCGCTGTTGATCGCCGCGCTCTGCGCCGAGGGCCGCAGCGTGATCCACAACATCGACCAGATCGACCGCGGCTACGAGGCGATCGACACCCGGCTCCGCTCGCTGGGCGCCCAGATCGACCGGGTGCCCGAAGAGACCCCGGTCGACGTCGGCTGAGCGCCGAGTTCGGGACGCCGGACGGGGCGCACGTCGCGTCGCGTCCGGACCCGCGATGATCCAGGGTGATGACGTTGCCCATCCCCAGCGGCACGCGGGACGTGCTGCCCGAAGAGATGCGCGAGCGCCACGCTGTGGTCGCCGCGCTGCGCGAGCTGTTCGACACCCACGGATACGGTGAGGTAGCGACGCCGATGGTGGAGTACGCGAGCGTGCTCGACCATGCGGGCCTCGCGGCGGTCGGTGACGACGCGACCCGGCCGCGCTTCCGCACCGTCGACGAGCGGGGCGAGACGCTCGCCCTCCGTACCGACATGACCGTGCCGATCGCGCGCCTCGTCGGCTCGCGGTTCGCCGACGCTGAGCTGCCGATTCGCCTGAGCTACGTGGCGCACTGCTACCGCGGGGTGCGCCCCGGACGCGGCGAGTCGCGTGAGCTGCTGCAGGCCGGAATCGAGCTCTGCGGCGCGCCCGGGCCCGACGGCGTCGCGGAGGCGCTGACCGTGCTGGTCGGCGCGCTCGACGCGGTCGGCCTCCCCGGGGCCCGGGTCGCGGTCGGCGACGCCTCGCTGTTCCCGGCCCTGCTCGACGCGGTCGGCATCGTCGGCAGCGCCCGGGCGGCGGTCATGCACGAGCTGGCCACGCGCGACATGGTCGGACTCGAGCGCGAGGTCCGGGCCGCCGCGGACGAGGTAACGGCCACGATGCTGCTCGAGATCGCGTCGCGTCGCGGCGAGCCGGCATTGCTCGACGAGATCGCCGACGACCGGGCCAACGCGGCCCTCGCCGGCCTGCGTGAGCTGGTGGCGAAGCTCGACCAGGACGTGGCCTCGCGGCTGATCCTCGACCTCGGGTTGACCCGCAAGCTCGGCTACTACACGGGCGCCGTGTTCGAGGTCTACGCCCCCGGACAGGGGCATGCGATCGGCGGCGGCGGACGCTACGACGATCTGCTCGGCACCTTCGGTCGGCCGCTGCCCGCCGTCGGCTTCGCGCTCGACGTCGACGCGCTCCACACGGCGCTGGTCGGCACCTCGCGCGGGACGTGGCGGGTCGGCTGGACGGGTGCGGCGGATCGCGACGGGAAGGTCGGATCGTGAACGCCTACGGACTGCGAATCGCCGTGCCGCGCGGCGTGATGATGAAGCCCACCCTCGACAGCCTCGACCGCGCCGGGATCGACACCAGCGAGGTCCGCGGCAACGATCGCAAGCTGCTGTTCGAGGACGCCGGGATCGTCACGATGCGGCCGTCCGACGTGGCGACCTACGTCGAGTCGGGGGCCGCGGACATCGGCGTCACCGGCAAGGACGTGCTGATGGAGCAGCACACCCGCGACGTCGTCGAGCTCGCCGACCTGGGCTTCGGTCCCTGCCGGATGGTCTTCGCCTCGATCGCGGGCGAGCCCGACCCCGCCGAGGTCGCCCTGCGGCGGCTCGGGATCATGCGCGTCGCCACCAAGTACGTGAACATCGCCAACCGCTACTTCGAGCAGACCGGCCGACAGGTCGAGATCGTCGAGGTCAAGGGCTCCGTGGAGCTGGCGCCGCTGACCGGGATGGTCGACGCGATCGTCGACCTGACCGCCACCGGCACGACCCTGCGCGAGAACGGACTCGTGGTCCGCGAGGAGATCGCCGGCTCGACGGCGCGCCTGATCGCCAATCCGGCGTCGCACCGGCTCAAGGCTGACGCCGTCGACCGGATCCGCGAGGTGCTGCTTGCCGGTTGAGCGCCTGCGCATCGCCGCGGCCGCCGATGCCGCCGCGACGGCCGCGAGGATCCGCGCGCTCGTCCCGGGCGGCGGCCACGTCGCCGAGGGCGTCGGGGAGATCATCGCCGGGGTCCGCTCCGCCGGCGACGCCGCGCTGCGCGGCTACGTCAGCCGGTTCGACCGTGGAGACGCGATCGCCCCCGAGGACGTGCGGATCGTCGTCCCGGCCCGCGAGCTCGACGCGGCGGTGCAGCAGCTCGATCCGAAGCTGCGCGACGCGCTCGATCTGGCGATCGCCAATGTGCGCGCCGTCGCCGAGGCGACCGTGCACGAGGACCGCGACGTCGATCTGCCCCAGGGGCAGCGGGTCCGCGTGCGCGAGGTGCCCGTGCGGCGCGCCGCGGTCTACGTCCCGGGCGGCCGCGCGCCCTACCCGTCGACCGCGATCATGGGCGTCGTCTCCGCCCGGTCCGCCGGCGTCGACGAGGTCGTCGTCGCCACCCCGTCCGACGACCCGGTGCTGCGCGCCGCCTGCCGGTTGGCCGGCGCCGACCGCGTCTACGAGATCGGCGGCGCCCACGGCGTCGCCGCGTTGGCGTGGGGCACCGAGTCGGTCGGCCGGGTCGACGTGATCGTCGGACCGGGCAACCTGTGGGTCCAGGAGGCCAAGCGCCAGGCGTCCGGAATTGTCGGGATCGACGGCTTCGCCGGCCCCAGCGACCTGCTCGTGCTCGCCGACGGCAGCGCCGACCCCGAGCTGGTCGCGCTCGACCTGGCGGCGCAGGCCGAGCACGGCGCCGGCTCGCTGGTGGTGCTGGTCACCGACAGCGCGGAGCTGCAGGAGGCCGTCTGGGCGCTGCTCGAGCCGGGGATCGCCGGGAGCGCCCCGATCGACGCGTCGCCGGCCGCGTACGCGTCGGTGCTCGTCGACGGTCCCGCCACTGGCCTGGCCGTCGCCGAGGCGTTCGCTCCCGAGCACCTGGAGCTGGTCGGCGCCACGATCGAGCCGCTGGCCCGCGCCGTTCGCAGCGCCGGCTGCGTCTTCGTCGGCGAGACCGGCGCCACCGCCTTCGGCGACTACGTCGTGGGCAGCAACCACACGCTGCCGACCGACGGCGCGGCGCGCTTCGCGTCGACGTTGTCCGCCCGGACCTTCCGGCGGACCGTCTGCGAGGTCCACGTCGGACCGGCCGCCGACGCGCTCGCCGAGGCCGGCGGACGGATCGCCGACGCCGAGAGCTTCGTCGTCCACGCGGCATCGATGCGCGCGCGGCAGAATAGGACGAGCCGATGACACGTACCGCGTCCATCCAACGCTCGACCGGGGAGACCCGGATCGAGCTCGAGCTCGACCTCGACGGGTCGGGCACCGGCACGCGCGCGACCGGGGTCGGGTTCTTCGACCACCTGCTGGAGCTGTTCACGCGGCACGCCGGGTTCGATCTGAAGGTCGGCGCCGAGGGCGACCTGCAGACCGGGAGCCACCACACCGTCGAGGACACCGGCCTGGTGCTCGGCCAGGCGATCTTCCAGGCGCTCGGCGACCGCGTCGGGATCCGCCGCTACGGCTCCGCCGTGGTGCCGATGGACGAGGCGCGCGCCGCCTGTCACATCGACCTGTCCGGACGGCCGTTCGTCGTCTACGACGACCGCGACCTGCTGCCGCCCGGCGTCACGGGCGGCTTCGAGCACGAGCTGCTCGAGGAGTTCGTGCGCGCCGTCGCAGCGACGTCGCGCAGCACGATCCATCTCGAGATCGAGCGCGGTCGCGGCGCCCACCACATGATCGAGGCGGGGATCAAGGCGCTGGCGCGCGCCCTGCGCGTGGCCGTCTCGATCGACCCGGAGGAGCGTGGCGTTCCGTCGACCAAGGGGACGCTGACCGAGTGAGCGGCGAGCGCTCCACCGACGGCGTGCGACTGGCGGTCGTCGACTACGGCATGGGTAACCGCCGCAGCGTCGAGAAGGCGCTCGAGCACGTCGGGGTCGAGGCCGAGGTCACCGGCGACCGCGAGCGGATCTCGTCCGCGGACGGGCTGGTGCTCTGCGGCGTCGGCGCGTTCCCCGCCGGCATGCAGCGGCTCCGTGAGAGCGGGCTCGGCGACCTCGTGCGCGGACTGGCCGGCGAGGGCAAGCCGTTGCTCGGCGTCTGCCTGGGCATGCAGCTCCTGTTCGAGCGGTCCGACGAACGGGGCGGGGACGAGGGCCTCGGCCTGCTGGCCGGCTCGGTGCACGCGCTGCGGGCCCCGGCGGGCTTCAAGCTGCCGCACATCGGCTGGAACCTGGTTCGCTGGACCGAC
>JADMKN010000062.1 GCA_015478825.1 Patulibacter sp.
GGCTGACCCGGACTACCGGCACGCCTCGATCGACGTCTTCCTCGGCCCGCCGTTCCACGGTCGGGGGCTGGGACCCGAGGCGGTCGCCACCATGGTCCGGCACCTGATCGAGGTCCGCGGTCACCACCGGGTCACGATCGATCCCGCGGTGGAGAACGAGCGGGCGATCGCGACCTACGAGAAGGTCGGCTTCCGCCCAGTCGGCGTGATGCGGCAGTACGAGCGCGACGCCCTGACCGGGGGCTGGCACGACAACCTGCTGATGGACCTGCTCGCCGACGAGCGGTGAGATCCGATCCGGGACCGGCCGCCGTCTGGTGCCGCCGCTGGCCGTGGGGCAGGCCGCGGAGGAGCAGCGGAACCTGACATCCTTTCCTGTCCTGCTGAGGGGTACAGCGCCGTGCTGTGCCCGGCACGACAGAAGCGAATCTGACCGTATGCCTGAAGCAATCCTGCTCCAAGACGTCCCGCAGCTCGGTTCCAAGGGGGCCGTGGTCGAGGTCTCCAAGGGGTACCTCCGCAACTACCTGCTGCCGCGCAAGCTGGCCGCGCCGGCCACCAAGGCCGCGCTGGAAGACGCCGAGCGCGTCGCCGCCGCCCAGTCGCGCCAGCGCGCCGAGGCCGTCGCGAACGCCCGCCAGCAGGCGGACGCGCTGACCAACACGGTGCTGACGATCGCCCACCAGACCGGCGAGGACGGCCGGCTGTTCGGGTCGGTCACCAACCAGGACATCGCCGACGCGATCAAGGAGGCCCGCGGCATCGACGTCGACAAGCGCAACGTGCGCCTGGCCGAGCCGATCCGCGCGACCGGCACCTTCGTCGTCGACGTCGAGCTGACCGAGGGCGTCATCGCCAACGTCAAGACGATGGTCGTGACCGAGCGCTAGATCGCTCTGCAGGTGCGCCGTGCTCGGCACGGCGCACCGACCCGCGTGGTGATGTCCGCCGCGCGTCCTCACGGCACCGGGCCCTCGGGTGCTGCGCTCTCGGCGCCGGTGCTGGTCCGCCCCCGCCGCACGGTGGTGTAGCGTGTTTCCGTTTTCGAGCACGTGCAGCTACGCTTTGGGATATGGGAGCGCTCGACAAGCCGCGTGACGTGGCGTTCGGTGACCTTCTCAGCGATCCCCAGGGAACGCTGGTGGATGTCGACACCCAGCCCGTTCGTGTTCTGCGTGACCACGGGAAGCGCGATCTCCTCGTGATGCGCGCTGACCAAGCACGCCGCAACGCAGAACTGCTGGACGCGTTGATCGCGTTGCTAGAGGCACACGTGGAGGGCGGTCAGGCGGGCGCGATCGCTGCGGTGCCCGCCGTGCTTCCGTGGGCCGATGTGCTGCCCCGCGTTGATCACGAGATGCTGGTCGCCGAGTTCCTGCGGGTCACCCAGTACCGCGACTCGAAAGCGCGCGTGAATGCCCTCGACGTCCTGTGGGAGCAGTGGGAAGAAACCGCTGCGGCTCAGCGCGACGAGACCATGCTCGAGGCACATCGTGCTCCGATCGTGGATCAGGGCCCCGTCACCTGCTGAGCGCTGACGGAGATGAAGCCGAAGCGTGGGGCGGACGTTCCGCCGACGGACCCGTCCGCGCCGTGGCGCGTGCACTTCGGGTCCCGTGCTGCGGCGAAGGCGTGGCCGGAGTTGTGTCGTGGAGGTCAGCGCGAAGGGCTCGAGCGCCTACTACGGCAACTGCAGCAGGAACCTCGATGGCAAGGTGCGCCGCGACGGCATTACCGGCTGAAAGGAACGCTGGGGACGAAGGTCGTCAACGGTGTGCCTTGTGAGGTGTGGCAATCGAAGATCGGACGCGCGGGCCGTGTGTGGAGCGTGATTGTCGAGAACGAGCGGACGGTCTCGGTCATCCTCGTTAGTCCAGGGCATCCGAAGCAGACGGAATAGACCCGTCGTCGTGCCGGGGCCCGCTCCGGGCGCCGTCGGGGCGTAGGCCTGCCCGGGAAAAGATCCCGCAACGAGCGTGGAGCACCCCAGGTGACGGGGAGGGACGTTGATAGGTTCGTCTGCCGGGCTTTCGTCTTCATGGATTCCGACCACGACTACACCCCCTTCCCCGACGACGAGGCGTCGTTCTCCGGTCCCGACGACTTCGACGGCTTCGGAGGCGACGACCGCGGAGCGGCCGGCCCGGCGCACGTCCCGCCCCACGACATCCACGCCGAGCAGGCCGTCCTGGGCGCGATGATGCTGTCGGAGCAGGCCCGCTACGGCCTGACCGTCGAGGATGCCCTCAAGGCCGAGGACTTCTACGCCCCGCAGCACCAGGTCACGTACGAGGCGATCCGCCAGCTCTACAGCGAGAATCAGCCGATCGACTCGATCACGGTGGTCGAGCAGCTACGGCGGACCGGCACGCTCGAGCAGGCCGGGGGACGCGAAGCGATCTGGCAGCTCACCGCCGCCGTCACCGAGGTCGCCGCGCTGCCGCGGCACGCCGAGATCGTCACCGACCTGAGCAAGCTGCGGCGGCTGCTGCAGGCGACCTACGAGATCCAGTCGACCGTGCTGCGCGGCGAGGACGACCCGGCGCTGATCGTCGAGCGGGCGCAGGGGCTGGTCTTCGAGGTCTCGACCGAGGACGAGACCAAGGGCCTGCACACCGTCGGGTCGTTCATCGACGACGAGGTCAAGTACCTCGAGGAGCTCGAGAAGGACGGTCGCGACATCACCGGCCTGCCGACCGGCTACCGCGACCTCGACAAGGCCACCAGCGGCCTGCAGCCGGGATCGATGGTCGTGCTCGCGGCGCGTCCGTCGATGGGCAAGAGCGCCCTGGTCACCAACCTGGCCGAGAACATCGCGCTGCAGAACAAGGGCGCGGTCGCGCTGTTCTCGCTCGAGATGCCGGAGCGCGAGCTGCTCCACCGCGTGCTCTCGTCGCAGGCGGCGATCAAGGGCGACGACATGCGCAAGGGGCGGATCGGCGACCGCTGGCCCGACGTGCTCGAGGTCGCCGACAAGCTCGCGAAGGCGCCGCTGTACATCGACGACTCGTCCGACATCGGGATCATGGAGATCCGGGCGAAGTCCCGGCGGCTGCACGCCTCCCACCCCGGCGGCGTCGCCTGCGTGATCATCGACTACCTGCAGCTCATGCGTCCGGACGGGCGCACCGACAACCGCGTCCAGCAGATCGGCGAGATATCGCGCGGGCTGAAGATCCTGGCCCAGGAGCTCTCCTGCCCGGTGATCGCGCTGTCGCAGCTCTCGCGTGGCGTCGAGAGCCGTCCCGACAAGCGCCCGCTGCTGTCGGACATTCGCGAGTCGGGGAACATCGAGCAGGACGCCGACCTGGTGATGTTCCTCTACCGCGACGAGTACTACAACGCGGAGACGGCGGAGCCCGGCGTCGCCGAGCTGATCATCGCCAAGAACCGCTCGGGCCGGCTCGGCAACATCCGCCTGCTGTTCCAGAAGGAGTTCCCGCGGTTCCTGACGATGGCCCAGCCGTCGCACGACGCGGGTGGTCCACCGGCGAGCTTCAGCGGTCCGGGCGTGCCCGCCCCGGGCCCGCCGCGTCCGTCCGGCCCCGGGGTGGGCGGGCCTCCTCTCCCGCCTCCGGGCGGCGCGGTGGGCGGGGTCCCCCTTCCGCCCCAGTCCTCGGCCCGGAGCTGATCGATGCGCTGCCCCTACAACGTCTGCGACGGGTCCGGCTGGATCGTCGACGAGCGCACCCGCGAGGCGGCCGAGTGCCGCTGCATGCCGGAGCAGCGGGCCCAGCGGATGGCCGGCCAGCTCCGCGCGCGGATCCCGCGTGAGTACCGGGACGCATCGTTCGAGCACAGCAACATCTCGACGATGCCGCGCGACGCCGTGCGGCACGTCCGGGCCTACGTCGACGCGTTGCCGGAGCGGCTCGCCGAGGGCGACGGCCTGTGGATCTCCGGCGGCGTCGGCGCGGGCAAGACCTGGCTGGCGATGCTCGTCGCCCGCTACGCGATCGAGCAGGGGCAGGCCGTGGCGGTCTACTCGGTGCCGCGACTGCTGTCGGAGATCCGCCGGACCTACGACGGCGAGGGCTTGAGCACCCTCGAGCTGCTCGACCAGCTCACCAGCGTGTCGCTGCTGGTGCTCGACGACGTGGGCACCGAGCGCTCCAACCCGTGGGTGCTGGAGCAGCTCTACACGATCATCAACGAGCGCTGGCAGGAGCAGCGCTCGGTGGTGCTGACCACCAACCTCGATCGCGACGCGATGCAGGAGCAGATCGGCGAGCGCACCGTCTCGCGGTTGGAGGGGATGTGCCAGTCGATCCTGGTCGACAGCGCCGAGCCCGTCGACCACCGCACCGAGCGGCGGCGCATCGACGTCGGCGTGTCGCGGCACGATCCGTCGGGGACCGGGACGTCCGATGGTGACGGAGCGGTGCCGGCGCCGGGCACGTTCGGCGCGCCGCCCCCGTTCGATCCCGGACCCCCGGCTGATCCCTACGACGTGCTGCCGCGCCCGGGCGCCCGACCCGCGACGCCGGGCGGCGAAACCTGGGGCACCGACCCCAACGGTCGCCACCGCCCGGTCCGGCGCGGCAGCGACCGCTGAGGGAGCCCAGGTCGGGCGCCGGGATCTAGATACCCTTCACCGGTCATGCCAGGCATCGTGATCGTGGGCGCTCAATGGGGAGACGAGGGCAAGGGGAAGCTCGTCGACCTCCTCGCCGAACGCTCCGACGTGGTCGTCCGCTTCCAGGGCGGCAACAATGCCGGTCACACGATCGTCCACGGCAACACCAAGTACGCCTTCCACCTGGTGCCGTCGGGGATCCTCTACCCGGGGACGACCTGCATCATCGGCAACGGCGTGGTCGTCGACCCCGAGGTGCTGCTCGGCGAGCTCGCCCAGCTCGCGACCCAGGGCGTCGACTCCAGTGGGCTGCGGATCAGCCCCAACGCGCACGTGATCATGCCGTACCACAAGCTGCTCGACGTGGCGGGCGAGACGCGCCTGGGCAAGAACCAGATCGGCACCACCAAGCGCGGGATCGGCCCCTGCTACGCCGACAAGGCGCTCCGGCTCGGGATCCGGATCCAGGACCTGCTCGACGCGTCGATCCTGAAGAAGAAGATCGCCGCCGCGATGGAGCCCAAGGCGCGCTCGCTGCGCCCGTGGGAGCGCGACGAGGTCCTCGACCTGCAGACGATGACCGAGGCCTACCTGGCGTTCGGCCACAAGCTCGAGCCGCACATCGCCGACACCGCGGCGCTGGTCTGGGACGCGCTCGACGGCGGTGGGCACGTGCTGTTCGAGGGCGCGCAGGCGGCGCTGCTCGACATCGACCACGGGACCTACCCGTTCGTCACCTCGTCGAACCCGGTCTCGGGATCGGCGGCGGTCGGCTCGGGCGCCGGCCCGAAGGACCTCGACGAGATCTGGGGCGTCGTCAAGGCGTACTGCACCCGCGTCGGCGCCGGCCCGTTCCCGACCGAGCTCGACGGTCCGCTGGCCGACGGCCTGCGCGAGAAGGGCGGCGAGCGCGGCACGACCACCGGGCGCGACCGGCGGATCGGCTGGCTCGACCTGGTCGCGCTGCGCTACGCCGCGCGACTCTGCACGCTCGACCAGCTCTGCATA
>JADMKN010000063.1 GCA_015478825.1 Patulibacter sp.
CAGCGTCTGCCAGGCGGGACGCGCGTCGCCCTGACGGCGGACCGCCGGGCGCAGCCGCTGGAGCCGGCCGTCGGGATGGGTGATCGTCCCCTCCTTCTCGGCGCCGGCCTCGGACGGGAAGACCACCGTCGCGTGCTCGCGTACGCCGTCGGTCAGGAACGCCGCATGGGCGACCACGCCGGACGCGGCAGCCAGCGCCCGCTCCCAGACCGCGCGGTCGGGGAAGCTCGCCACCGGATCGGCATGCAGCAGGTAGAGCGCGCGGATCTCGCCCTCGATCGCCGCCTGGGCGATCTGGCGGCTGCCGCGTCCGACCGCGGCCGGGTCGCTGAACCCGGGACCGACGTTCGGCAGGAAGCCGATCTCGCGCAGGCCGCGGGCGTTGCCACCGGACGGCACCTGCAGCAGCCCCGCGCCGGCGCGGCCGTCGAGCAGGCCGAGCCGGCCCGACAGCTTGAGCAGGCCGCGGGCGGCGTTGTCGGCGCCCCGCTCGGGGCCCTCGCCGAGCCCGTGCGTCAGGCGCTCGCCCCACAGCACGACGACGTCCTCGCCGGCTTCGCGCAGCATCCGCCCGAGCGCCTCGACGGCCTCGGGGTCCGCGCCCGCCGCCCGGCAGAGCCCGGAGACGTCGCCGACGCCGCCGATCGCGGCGTCGAGCGCGCAGACGAAGGCCTCCCCCGCGCCCGGCGCGAACCGGACCGAGAGCTCGGCGTTGGGATCGAGGCTCGACGGCCGGCTCGACGCGACCGCCAGGCGGACGCCGTTGCGCCGCACGCCCTTGCGCAGGCGCAGGTCGAGCACCGGCATGTCGTCGACCGGCTCGGTGTCGAGCACCAGGACCGCGTGCGCCCACTCCAGATCGGCGACCGTGGCCTGCGCCTCGGGCGCGTCGAGCGCGGCCTGCAGGCCGGCGGACACCACGCCCGACGGACGGCTGTCGAAGTCGCGGCTGTCGAGGGTCTCGGTCATCAGCCGGCGCAGCAGCCAGCCTTCCTCGTTGCTCGTGCTGCCGCCGGCGAGCGCGCCGACGTGACCGACGGCGCCCTTCAGCAGCTTCGAGGCCTCGGCGATCGCCCGGTCCCAGCCGACCGGGGTCAGCGTGCCGGCCTCGCGGACCATCGGTTGGGTCACGCGCTCGTCGACGTAGGTCGACTGGTAGGCGAAGCGCCCGCGGTCGCAGAGCCAGCCGTCGTCGACGGCGTCGTTGTCGCGGGCCAGCACGCGCATCACGCGGTCGTCGCGGACGGTGTAGCTGACGTTGCACTGGCCCGGGCACATCGTGCAGACCGAGCCGGACTGCTCGATGTCCCACGGCCGCGCGCGGAACCGGTACGCCTGGCTGGTCAGCGCGCCGACCGGGCACAGCTCCATGATGTTGCCGCTGAACGGGGCGACGTACGGGTGCCCGTCGAAGGTGCCGACGTAGGTCGCCGCGCCACGCTCGTTGAGCACGAGCTGGTAGTCCTCGGAGACCTCCTGCGAGAACCGCACGCAGCGGTAGCAGAGGATGCAGCGCTCGCGGTCGATCGCGATCAGCGGGCTCAGCTCGACCGGCTTCTGGAAGTGCCGCTTGGGCTCCTGGAACCGCGACTCTCCACGGCCCCAGCCGAACGAGATGTCCTGCAGCGGGCACTCGCCGCCCTTGTCGCAGACGGGGCAGTCGAGCGGATGGTTGATCAGCAGGAACTCGACGACCGACTCCTGCGCCGCCTTGACGCGCGCGCTCTCGGTGTCGACGACCATGCCGTCGCGCACCGGGGTCGAGCAGGCGGTCTGGAGCTTCGGGATGCCCTCGATCTCGACCAGGCACATCCGGCAGGCGCCGACCGGCGCGCCGAGCTTCGGCTCGTAGCAGAAGACGGGGATGTCGACGTCGCCGAGCTTCGCGGCGTCGACCAGCATCGTGCCGGCCGGCGCCTCGATCTCGCGGCCGTCGACCGTGAAGGTGATCTGCTGCAGTTCGGGACGGGGCATCAGTGCTGCGACGCGACGGCGCCGGCTCCCAGGAGGACGGGTTCGGTGGTCTCGAGGGCCGCCAGCAGGCGAGCCTCGTTTGCGGCCCGGGCGCGCTCGAGATGGTCCTCGAACTGCGGCCGGAACTTGGTCACCATCGAGGCGACCGGCATCGCCATCGCGTCGCCGAGGACGCAGAGGCAGTTGCCCATGATCTGGTCGCAGACCGACGAGATCACGTCGAGGTCCATCGGCGTGGCCTCGCCAGACTGGATCCGCAGCAGCATCTTGGTGGTCCAGCTCGTGCCCTCGCGGCACGGCGTGCACTTGCCGCAGCTCTCGTGCTTGTAGAAGCTGGCGGTCTTGACCGCCACGTCGACCACCGAGTGCCGGTCGTCGACGACGATGATCGCGCCGGAGCCGAGCATCGTGCCCTGCGCGGCGAGCTCGTCGTAGGCGTAGACCGTGTCGAGGTCGTCCTTGGTCAGGACCGGCGACGAGCTGCCGCCCGGGAACCAGAGCAGGACCTCGCGGTCGTCCTCGATCCCGCCGGCCAGGCCGTAGATGATGTCGCGGCCGGTCATCCCGAGCTCGATCTCGTAGTTGCCGGGGCGCTTGACGTTGCCCGAGACCGAGATCAGCTTGGTGCCGCTGGAGTTCTCGACGCCGAGCTGCTTGTACGCGTCGGCGCCGATCCGCATGATGTACGGGATCGCGGTCAGGGTCTCGACGTTGTTGATCAGCGTCGGTCCTTGATAGAGGCCCTGGTTGGCCGGGAACGGCGGCTTCAGGCGCGGGTTGCCGCGCCGGCCCTCGAGCGCGTCGAGCAGGCCGGTCTCCTCGCCGCAGATGTAGGCGCCGGCGCCGCGGTGGACCCACATGTCCAGGTCGACGCCGCGGCCCATCACGTTCGAGCCGATCAGGCCCGCCTGCTTGGCCTCGGCGATCGCCGCCTCGAGGATCTCCGCCTGCTGCATGTACTCGCCGCGGATGAAGATGAACGCCTTGTTGGCCCCCACCGCGTACGCGGCGATGATCATGCCCTCGATCAGGCTGTGGGGGTTCTTCTGCATCAGCTCGCGGTCCTTGAAGGTCCCCGGCTCCGACTCGTCCGCGTTGCAGACGAGGTACTTGTCCATCTTCCCCTGGGGGATGAACGACGCCTTCAGGCCCATCGGGAACCCGGCGCCGCCACGACCGCGCAGACCGGAGTCCTTGAGCGACGTGACGAGCGAGTCGCGGGCCATCGCGAGCGCCTGCTCGGCCATCGCGTAACCGCCGCGGCGACGGTAGACGTCGAGCGTGTGCAGTCCGGGCTCGTCGATGTTCTCGAACAGCAGCTTGGTGCTCATGCCTGTCCTCCCGAGAGGTCGACGGGGTTCAGCGTGCCGGTGTCCGTGGACTGCCGGGAGACCTCGTCGCTGTTGGCGGCCGCGTCGGCGACCCGGCGGCGGACGAGCTGCTTGGCGGGCAACGGGTCGGCGCCCTCGCGGATCTGACCGGCGAGCACGGCGATGTCCTCGTCGTCGATCGGCCCGACATAGACCCCGTCGATCGAGGCCATCGGCGCGATGTCGCAGGCGCCGAGGCACTCGAAGCCGCGCAGGTTGACGTCGGGGTCGTGCCCGAGCTCGTCGCGCAGCCGCGCGAGCACCGCGTCGGCGCCGCGCAGCGAGCACGAGATGTTGGTGCAGACGTAGACGGTCTTGCGACCGACCGGCGTCGTCTCGAGCATGTCGTAGAAGGTCGCGACCGCGGTCAGGTAGCCCGGGGTCAGGCGCATCACGCAGGCCACCTGCTCGACGGCCTCCGGCGAGCACCAGCCGTGCAGCCGCTGCGCGGCGGCGAGCGCGGGGATCGCGGCGGACTTGTGGTCCGGGTAGCGCGACATGAAGTCTTCGATCTCCGCGCGCAGGTCGGCCGGAACCTCGACCTGGGCCGGGTCGGGGACCTGCGCGGGATCCTTCGTCGGATCGGTCGCCTCGCGGAAGCCGGGAACGCGCGATCCGTGGTCGAACCGGGTGACCTCCAGCTCGTAGCTGGCGGGATCGTCGAGGAAGTCCAGCGTCGCGCCGGCGGCCTCCGCCAGGGCGGTGCGGCGGGCCAGGTCGCGGTCCTTCGGACCCGGGGGGTCGCGGCGGATGCTCATCGGTCGATGCCCCCGAGGATCGGATCGAGGCAGGCGAGCGTGAGGATCATGTCGGCGATGTACTCGTTGCGCGCCATGTCGCCGAACGCCTGCAGGTGGACGAACGAGGGGTCGCGCATGTGCACGCGCGCCGGCTTGCTCGAGCCGTCGGAGCGGACGAAGCAGCCGAGCTCGCCGCGCGGGCCCTCGATCGCGTGGTACGCCTCGCCGGCCGGGACGCGCATGCCCTCGGTGACGAGCTTGAAGTGGTGGATCAGCGCCTCCATCGAGGTCGCCAGCTCGTGCCGCGGCGGCAGCGCGACCTTGCGGTCCTCGGTGATGAACGGGCCCACGGGGAGACCGTCGATCGCCTGCTCGATGATCTTCAGCGACTCGCGGATCTCGGCCATCCGCACGAGGTAGCGGTCGTAGTTGTCGCCACGCGTCCCGACCGGGATCTTGAAGTCGAAGTCGTCGTACGACGAGTACGGCATCGTCTTGCGCAGGTCCCACGGCACGCCCGCGGCGCGCAGCAGCGGCCCGGTCACGCCCTTCGCCTGCAGCGTCTCGGCGTCGGCCACGCCGACGTCGCGCATCCGGCGCAGGAAGATCTCGTTGTTCGAGAGCATCGACTCGTACTGGTCGATCCGCTTCGGCATCTCCTTCAGGAAGCGCCGCAGCTTGTCGTCCCACCCGGCGGGGATGTCCTCGATCACGCCGCCGACCTGGAAGTAGCGCGGGTGCACGCGCTGGCCCGACGAGTACTCGAACAGGTCGAGGATCGTGTCGCGCTCGCGGAACCCGTACCAGAGGATCGACATCGCGCCGACGTCGAGCGCGGTGGTCGCGAGCCAGACCAGGTGGCTCATGATCCGGTTGAGCTCGAGATGGATCACGCGGAGGTACTGCGCCCGCTTGGGGACCTCGAGCCCGAGCAGGTCCTCGACCGCTCCGCAGTAGGCCATGGCGTTGAAGTAGTACGCCAGGTAGTCCATCCGCTCGACGATCGGGACGACCTTCCAGTAGGCCTTGTCCTCCGCCGTCTTCTCGATGCCCGTGTGCAGGTAGCCGATGATCGGCTGGACGTCGCGGACGACCTCGCCCTCGAGCGTGGTCAGCAGCCGCAGCACGCCGTGCGTGGCCGGGTGGTGCGGACCGAAGTTGACCGTCAGCAGCTCGGCTTGCTCCTGCTGGACGACGGCGCCGAGCTGCTCCGCGAAGTCGATCGCGGCCTCGCCGGCGCGATACTCGACGGTGGTGGTGCGCGGTTCGGTGCTCACTTCCACCACCCCGGATTGCCGTCTTCGTTGCCGGTGAACAGCACGGGCTCGCCACCGATCGGGAAGTCGCGGCGCTGAGGGTGCCCGATGTAGTCCTCCGGCATCAGGATCCGGCGCAGGTCCGGGTGGCCATCGAAGACGACGCCGAACATGTCGTAGACCTCGCGCTCGTGGAAGTTCGCCGTCGGGTACAGCGAGGTCGCCGACGGCAGGCTGG
>JADMKN010000064.1 GCA_015478825.1 Patulibacter sp.
GTGATCATGCCCGCCTGCTTCCTGATCGGCGTCCATGCCGGCGCCCCCGGCCTGGTGGCCGCCTGGCAAATCGGCGCTCCGCTGCTGCTGACGGTGACCCTGGCGCTGACCCTGCCGATGATCGGGGTGCGCCTGTTCGACCTGGTGCGGGCGCTGGTCCCGGCGGCGGTCGGCTGCGCGCGCCACCCCATCTTGTCCTCCTGCTTGCCGAACGAGAGGCCCGGCGTGCCGTCCTCGACGACGAACGCGGTGATGCCCTTCGGGCCGGGGCCACCCGTCCTGGCCATGATCACGTAGATCCCGGCCGTTCCCGCGCCCGAGATGAACTGCTTGCTGCCGTTGAGCACGTACTCGTCGCCGTCGAGCACCGCAGTCGTTGACAGCGCCGCCGCATCGGAGCCGGCGCCGGCCTCGGTCAGGCAGTAGGCGCCGAGCTGCTCCATCGTGGTCAGCCCGGGGATCCACTTGGCCCGCTGCTCGTCCGTGCCGTACGTGTCGACCATCCAGGTCGCCATGTTGTGGATCGAGATGTAGGCGGCGATCGTCGGGCAGCCCGTGGCGAGGGCCTCGAAGATCAGCGCGGCGTCCAGGCGGGTCAGCTCGGACCCGCCGAACTCCTCGCGGCAGTAGATCCCGCCGAAGCCGAGCTCCGCGGCCTCGCGGAGCACGTCGACCGGCAGGTGCTTGTCGTGGTCCCACTGGACCGCGTGGGGAGCGAGCCGCTCGTCCGCGAAGGACCGGGCCATCCCCTGGATCTCACGCTGGTCCTCGTCGAGGTGGAACGGCGCGGTCATCGTCGCGGACATCCGTTCAGTCCATCGTCGGGATCACGAAGTGGTTCCCGGCCGCGTCGGTCAGGTCCGCCTTCGGCCAGCGCGCCGTGACGGTCTTCGTCTTCGTGTAGAAGCGGATCGAGTCGGGGCCGTGCTGGTTGAGGTCGCCGAAGCCGGACTTCTTCCAGCCGCCGAACGTGTGGTAGGCGATCGGCACCGGAATCGGGATGTTGATCCCGATCATGCCGGTGTCGATCAGCCGCGCGAACTCGCGGGCGGTGTGACCGTCGCGGGTGAAGATCGCGGCGCCGTTGCCGTAGTCGTGCTCGCTCGGCAGCGCGAGCGCGTCCTCGAAGCTGTCGGCGCGGATCACCATCAGCGCCGGTCCGAAGATCTCCTCCTGGTAGATCCGGTGGTGCTTCTGGACGTCGTCGAACAGCGTACCGGCGACGTAGAAGCCGTTCGGATCGCCGACGACGTCGCCCTCGCGACCGTCGACGACCAGCGTGGCGCCCTCGTCGACGCCGATCTGGATGTACTCCAGAACCCGGTCCTTGGCAGCCTGCGTGACGAGCGGGCCGTAGTCGACCTGCGGATCGGTCGGCGCGCCGATCTTCAGCGCCTCGACCTTCGGCTTGAGGATCGCGATCAGGCGGTCGGCGGTCTCCTTGCCGACGGGGACGGCGACCGAGATCGCCATGCAGCGCTCACCGGCCGAGCCGTAGGCGGCGCCGACCAGCGCGTCCGCGACCTCCTCGAGGTCGGCGTCGGGCATGATGATCGCGTGGTTCTTCGCGCCGCCGAAGCACTGCGCGCGCTTGCCGGTCTGGGCGGCGGTCTCGTAGATGTACTGCGCGATCGGGGTGGAGCCGACGAAGCCGACGGCGCGGATGTCCTCGTCGTGGAGGATCGCGTCGACCGCGACCTTGTCGCCGTTGACGACGTTGAGGATGCCGGCGGGCAGTCCGGCCTCGATCGCCAGCTCGGCCAACCGCAGCGGCACCGAGGGGTCGCGCTCGGACGGCTTGAGGATGAAGGCGTTGCCGGAGGCGATCGCCGGCGAGATCTTCCACAGCGGAATCATCGCCGGGAAGTTGAACGGGGTGATGCCCGCGACGACGCCGAGCGGCTGGCGCATCGAGTAGACGTCGATGCCGGTGCCCGCGTTGTCCGTGTACTCGCCCTTGAGCAGGTGCGGGATGCCGGTCGCGAACTCGGCGACCTCGAGGCCGCGCTGGATGTCGCCCTTGGCGTCCGGAACCGTCTTGCCGTGCTCGCTGGACAGCAGCTCGGCGAGCTCCTGCATGTTGTCGTTGATCAACGACACGAACTTCGCGAGCACACGGGCGCGCTTCTGCGGGTTGGTGCGCGCCCAGGCCGGCTGGGCAACTTTGGCGTTCTCGACCGCGGCGCGGACCTCCTCGGTCGTGGCCAGCGCCACCTGCGCCTGGACCTGGCCGGTGCTCGGGTCGAAGACGTCGGCGTAGTTGCCGGACGTGCCCTCGACGCGACGTCCGCCGATGAAGTGGGGAATGACAGGAACGCTGGAACTCATGGGAAGCCCTTCCGGTAACGGGTGCTGCGCGGACTCCTGCGCCGCACGCAGGACGACGGCCTCGCGTGACGCGCGACACGTACGCTCCAATATACGCGGACTTCCGACTATCGGCGCGGCACGTGGTTCACCACCGCGCTCCGGGGCGGCCACCTCCGCCCACTCTTCCCCGTGCGAACCAGGGAAATGCCGTGCCCCCGCGGGCTCCGCGCGCTAGGCCGGATAGAGCCGGAAGTCGCGCTTGACCACCAGGCCGGCGTTCACGAGCCGCCGCACCGGCGCGTAGATCAGCCCCGGCTCCAGACCGAGCTCGTCGGCGAGCTCCTGGGTGTACATCCCCGGCCTCCGGTTGATCGCGGTCAGCGCCTGACGCTGCCGCACGCCCCGGACGTAGGTCGACGACCCCTCGTCCGCGCCCACCGCGGGCGCGGGTACGGCCGCCGCACGGCGAGGTGGAACGCCGTTGAGCGCGTCGAGCGCCTCCTTGAGCCGCTCGAGCTCGCGGATCTGCGGTTCGAGCTGCTCGATCCGTTCCACCAGCTCGCTTCTCAACGTGTCGATCAATTCGGTCATGCTCGCTTCACCTTTCGCGGGGGATTCTTCCGGCGACGACCCGGAACGACCCGAGCACGCCTCGCACATCCAGGAGTCGGGGCGAGCCGACGCACTCCCCCCCCTGTCTTTCGCCACGGGCAAACGTCACCGTCCCGACGCTATACCCTGATGCGTACGGTGATACGTCGCCGGACGCGAATCGGATGCAGAATCGGCGCGCGGCCGTGACGAAGCCAAGCCGTAGAATTGGTTGGCTTGAGCAACTTTCGCCAGCGCGCGTTCGTTCCGGGCCTGCTCGTGATCGGCATGGTCGTGTCCGTGATCAGCAGCCTCGGCGCGCCCCTGATTCCCGGGATCGCCACCACGTTCGGAACGTCGGTCGGCAGCGCCCAGTGGTCGCTGACGCTGACGCTGCTGCTCGGCGCGGTCAGCGCGCCGGTCGTGGGTCGGCTGGGTGACGGACCCCACCGCCGCACCGTCCTGCTCGGCTGCCTCGCCGCAGTGTCGTTCGGCGGTGTGCTCGCCGCCACCGCGCCGTCACTGCCGGTGCTGCTGGTCGGCCGCGCGCTCCAGGGGTTCGGCCTGGCGATCATGCCGCTGAGCATGGCCGCCGCCCGCGACGCTCTCGGCCCCCTGCGGGCCGGGCGGACGATCGCCGCGTTGTCGGTGATCGGCGCGGTCGGGCTCGGCCTGGGCTATCCCGTGACCGGCGTGATCGCCCGCTACTTCGACGTCTCCGCAGCGTTCTGGTTCGGGGTCGCGACCAGCACCGCCGCGCTGGCGATCGCGTTCTGGATCGTGCCGTCGGTCCGGGCGACGGCGCCGAGGCGGCGGATCGACGCACTCGGCGCGGTCTTGGTGATGGCCGGCCTGGCGGGCTTCCTGCTGGCGTTCGAGAAGGGGACCGACTGGGGCTGGCTGGCGCCGGCGACCCTCGGGCTCGGCGGCGGCGCGATCCTGCTGCTGGCCCTCTGGGTCCGGCATTCGCTGCGGACGTCGGCCCCGTTGGTCGATCTGCGTCTGCTGCAGCACCGCAGCGTGGCGAGCCTCAACCTGTCGGCCTTCCTGCTCGGGATCTCGACGTACCTGGTGGTCGCCCTGTCGATCCAGTACGTGCAGCTCGACGCGGGCCTCGGTCGGACCGTGCTCGACGCAAGCCTGACGCTGGTCCCGATGTCCGTCGCCAGCCTGCTGGTCAGCGCCTCCGTGCCGCGGATCGAGCGGCGGATCGGCGCGTCCGCGATCGTGCCCACGGGGGCGATCTGCGTCGCCCTCGCCGCCACGTTCAGCGCCCTCGGCCCCGACGAGCTCTGGCCGACCTTCGTCACCATGGGCCTGCTCGGCGCCGGCCTCGGGCTGGCGCTCTCGTCGTTCCCCACCCGGATCCTCGCCGGCGTGCCCACCCCGGAGACCAGCAGCGCGATGAGCCTCTACCAGGTGACGCGCTACGTGGGATACACCATCGGCAGCGGGCTCGCCGTCTCGCTGCTCTCGATCTTCGCCGCGCTGGGCCAACCGCTGGCAAGCGCCTACGCGACCGCGTTCGTCGTGTCGGCCGGTTTCGGGCTGCTGGCCGCGGGGATCGCCTGGCGCTTCGACCGCGATCGCGGTCCCGCGGCGGACGGCGCGCCGCCGGTCGATGCCGCTGATCGCCGGTCCGAGGCACGCGATCCCCAGGACGTGGTCGCCCCGTTGTAGATGCGGGCGGGGCGCACTCGGGGAGGGGAAGCGGGACCTCGGCCCCGACTACGCAGCGATGGCAGGACTTCACGACAGATCGGTCGGGGTGCTCGGCGAGCCGCCGGCCACGCCGATCGGTCCCACGCGGTTCGCACCGTGGCGACCGGGCAACAGTCGCACCGCCCTGTCGGTCAGCCTGGCCTCGGAGGCCAACCAGCGCCTAGAGCGCTCGGGCGAGCCCGGCGAGCCCACGCTGGTCCGCGAGGGGATCGCCCACGTCGTCCGCCTGGCGACCACGGCGCACGAGCTGACGATCCAGCGGCGGATCTTCGGCGACGCGTTCACCGAGGACGACACCGCGGTGATCTCGGCGATCAACGGCCGGGTCCAGGCGCTGTCGACGGCCGTGGTCTGCCGCAGCGTCGCCGCGCTCGCGTCGATCAGCGAGCCAGGCGTCGGCACGTCGGCGTGGCGCGACGTGATCCTCTCGCCGGCCAACGTCGCGCTGGTCGAGGCGACCTTCGATCCGGATACCGCGATCGCCCGCCTGCCCGGGGAGATCGCCGACAACCTGGCCGCCGCGCTGGCGCTCGATCGCGACGACGCGCTCCATGCGGCGCCGCACCTCGTCGCCGCCGCCGGCCACGCGCTCACCCTGTTCGTGATGGCCGGGCTCCCGCACCCGGCGACCGGCGCGGAGTAGACCGCGAGCTCGTCGGGTTCGGTACCGCGAAGGTACGCAACTCGGCCCGCAACCGGTCCGCCCTCGTGACCGGCCCCGGCGGCTACGGGTCGATCGGCTCGGCGTCCGGCTCGAGCCCGAACTCCTGCTGCGCGTCGGTCTCGACCGGCGGCGGCTCCTCGCGCGACTGCGTGGTGGTCGGCGCCGGCGCCGGCGCCGGGCTCGGGGCGGGTGCGGGCTCCGGGGCAGGCGCCAGCTCTGGTGCAGGGGTCGCCGGAGCCGCGGCGGGCGGCGCTGCGGCGGCGGCCGCGGCCGCCGCCTGGGCCT